>CP095846.1:3072965-3380261 GCA_023100825.1 Nocardioidaceae bacterium SCSIO 66511
GTCGATGCGGCGACCTCGTCGACGGTCATGCCCTTACCGAGCTTCTCACCGAACGTACGGTTGCGCGACAGCGGCGAACCGCAGCTCGCCACCAGGTCACCGAGACCCGCGAGCCCCGACAGCGTCTTGGGGTCGGCGCCCATTGCGGTCGCCAATCGAGCGGTCTCGGCAAGACCGCGGGTGATCACGGTCGCCTTGGCGTTGTCGCCGAAACCGAGCCCGGTTGCCATGCCGACCGCCAGCGCGATGACGTTCTTCGTCGTCCCGCCGAGCTCACAGCCCACCACGTCGGTGTTGGTGTACGGCCGGAACGCCCGACTGTGGCAGCGGTCCTGTACGCGCGTCGCAACGTCGATGTCAGCGCAGGCGACGACGCTCGCGGCGGGTTCGCGGCGCGAGATCTCATGCGAGAGGTTGGGACCCGAGACGACTGCGATCCGGTCGTCGCCGGCGCCGGTCAGTTCCGCGATGACCTCGCTCATCCGCTTGAGGCTGCCGAGCTCGACGCCCTTCATCAGGCTGACGATCACGGCGTCGTCTGCGATGAGGTGCGCCCAGCTCTCGAGGTTCGCCCGCAGCTGCTGCGACGGCACGGCGAGCACAACGAGGTCGGCACCGTCGAGTACGACGGCAGGGTCATGGCTGGCGAGCATTCCGTCCGGTAGTTCGATGCCCGGGAGGTACTCGGTGTTCTCGCGCTTCTCGTTGATCGCGTCGCACACCTCCTGCCGGCGCCCCCAGATGTGCACATCGTTGCCGGCGTCGGACAACACCAGCGAGAACGCCGTGCCCCAGGATCCCGCCCCGAGTACGGCGACCATCGGTCGGCTCGACGCCATCACGACTCCTTCTCGTCTCGATCATCGTCGGCTTCGTCCGTGCGCTTGTGCGCGGCCGGATCGTACGGTTCGGCGGGCGGCTTCTCGCCGCGGATGTCTCCGAGGAGTCTGCTGATCTCGCGCATCAACCGGTCCGTCGCCTCTCGTACGGTCGCCGGTGTCACGGGCTGGGCACGCAGATCGTCGAGGTCGAGCGGAGCGCCCATCGTGAACGACACTGTCTTGCGTGGGATGAGATGTGGCCGCTTGGTGTACGGGTACAGCACCTCGTTCGACCCCCACTGCGCAACGGGTACGAGCGGGCAGCCGGTCTCGAGAGCGACGCGCGCGGCTCCGCTCTTGCCGCGCATCGGCCACAGGTCGGGATCGCGACTGATCGTGCCCTCGGGATAGAAGATCACGCAGCCGCCGTCTCTGACGGCGTCTTCGGACGCCGCGAACGCGTCGGCAGCGGAACGCGTGTTGCGCAGCACCGGAATCTGCCCCGACACCCGCATGATCCAGCCGAGCACGGGTACGTCGAACAGCCCTTGCTTGGCCAGAAACCTCGGCGACACGTCCATGTCGTACAGGAAATGCGACACCATCAACGGGTCGATGTGCGCTATGTGATTGATCGCGAGCACGAATCCACCGTCGGGCAGGTTCTCCTGGCCCTTCCAGCGGCGCCGCACAGCCACCATCAGAATCGGCCGGAGGATCAGACCGATGACTCGAATCGAGCGCCATCTGCGCCGTACGTCACGTGCCACCGATGCTCCTGTCGTTTCGTCCCCGTCCACGTGTTGTTAGAGCGTAGGCCATTGCCGCTGCCGTCCGAGACAGCGCCGCGAGTCACGGCCAACCATCAGTACGGCACAATCGAACGAGTGACAGCCAACTCCGATGCCGGATGGACCGTCATCATCCCGGCAAAAGCGGCCGAGCGCGCCAAGACCCGCCTCGCGCCGACGTACGAAGGTCTGCGCCCCTCGATGGCGCGCGCGTTCGCTCTCGACACCATCCGCGCAACGTGTGAGTGCGACCGGGTCAACCGGGTCGTCGTCGTGACCGATGACGAGGTGCTCGGCGATACGGTACGCGGCTGGCGCGCCGTCACGGTTGTCGCCGATCCCGGTGGTGACCTCAACGCCGCGATCCGTGCCGGCGCCGACGCTGCGCCCGCCCGCGCACGCACGGCAGTCGTGCCCGCCGATCTCCCAGCGCTCACTGCAACGATGTTGGCCAGCACCCTCGATCTCGCTGCACCACATGACCGTGCCGTCGTGGCCGACGGCGAAGGCGTCGGCACGACCTTGCTCAGCGCCCGTACGCCTGCACAGCTGAGGCCCGCGTACGGACCCGGCTCGTTCGCGGCCCATCGCGACAGTGGCGCGATCGTGATCGACATCAGAGCCGATGCAGGCATCCGCCGTGATGTCGACGTTCCCCGTCACCTCACCGAAGCGGCCATGCTCGGCGTCGGGCCATCGACCCGGCGAGTTCTCGAGCGCATCCGCAAACGCGAGGAGACCGAGCCCACAACGGACCCGGTCTCCTCGAGATGATGCTCGGCGTCAGCGCTTTCGCGCTGTCGTCTTCTTCGCGGTGCTCTTCTTGGCTGGCGCCTTCTTCGCGGCCGTCTTCTTGGCCGTGGTCTTCTTGGCTGGCGCCTTCTTCGCGGCCGTCTTCTTGGCCGTGGTCTTCTTCGCGGGCGCCTTCTTGGCGGTGCTCTTCTTCGCAGCCGTCTTCTTCGCAGGCGACGCCTTCTTGGTCGTCGTCTTCTTGGCGGTGCTCTTCTTCGCAGCCGTCTTCTTCGCAGGCGACGCCTTCTTGGTCGTCGTCTTCTTCGCGGTGCTCTTCTTCGCAGCCGTCTTCTTGGCCGTGGTCTTCTTCGCAGGCGACGCCTTCTTCGCGGTCGTCTTCTTCGCAGCCGCCTTCTTCACCGTCGGCGGCTTCGGGAGCTTCTTCGCGCCAGACACGACATCCTTCAGCTCGGCTCCGGCTCGGAACTTCGGAACCGCCGTCTTCTTGGCTCGTACTCGTTCACCGGTTGCCGGATTACGAACCATTCGAGCCGGCCGGTTGACCTTCTCGAAAGCACCGAAACCGGTGATGGCGACTTTCTCCCCCTTGCTGACCTCGCGGGCGATCGTGTCGATCACCGCGTCGAGCGCCTTGCCCGCCTGCTTCTTGTTGCCCTCGAAGTGGGCCGCGAGCGCTTCAATGAACTGACTCTTGTTCACTGTCTTCCCTTCCCGTGAACTCGGCCGAGCGCGCGCCCGACTCACAAGTGACCGTAAGCAATACACGGCGCATAGACAATCACCGTACGGCGTTTCGCCATGGTGTGTTGCGATCTGAGTTAGCGCCTCAGATCGCCGTATCGGGCGGAGAATCCATTCGGAAAGCAGAATGAAAATGCTCAGGTTACATAAATAGTTGAAACCTGAGGACCGGTCATACTCCGACTGTCGTCACAGGTTTGTACGCGGGGCGGTTCGACTCGTACGTAGCGACATCTTCTTCATGCGACAGGGTGATTGCGATGTCGTCGAGGCCCTCGAGCAGTCGCCAACGTGTGTAATCGTCGATGTCGAAGGAGTCTTCGAGCCGATCCGGACCCTCACCGACGCGGATCGTTCGCTCGATGAGGTCGACCGTTACCTCCGTGCCGGGGGCGTCCTCGAGCCGGCGCCAGATGTCTCGCACAGTCTTGTCGTCGACCTGAGCAGCGAGCAGCCCGGCCTTGCCGGAGTTGCCCCGGAAGATGTCGCCGAAGCGCGAAGCGATCACAACCCGGAAACCGTAGTTCTGCAATGCCCAGACTGCATGCTCACGAGACGATCCGGTGCCGAAGTCGGGGCCCGCGACCAGCACACTGCCGTTCGCGTACGCCGGATCGTTCAGGACGAACTCCGGATCATTGCGCCATGCGGCGAAGAGGCCGTCCTCGAAGCCCGATCGCGTTACACGCTTGAGGTAGACGGCAGGAATGATCTGGTCGGTGTCGACATTGCTCCGCCGCAGCGGTACGCCGACGCCGGAGTGGGTTTCGAACTTGTCCATTGTCACGTGCTCCTGACGTCAGCTGTTGCTGAGTTGGTCGGTACGAAGATCGGACGGCGCGGCGAGGTGACCGAGAACCGCTGTTGCGACAGCGACCTGCGGCGAAACCAAGTGCGTACGACCGCCCTTGCCTTGTCGACCCTCGAAGTTGCGGTTGGACGTCGATGCGCTGCGCTCCCCCGGGGAGAGCTGATCGGGGTTCATGCCAAGGCACATGGAGCAACCGGCACCGCGCCATTCGGCGCCGGCGTTCTTGAACACCACGTCGAGGCCTTCGTCCTCGGCCTGCAGACGTACGCGCGCCGAACCCGGCACGACCAGCAGACGGGTGTCGGGGTCTACCTGGTGACCCTCGATGATCTGCGCGGCGGTCCGAAGGTCTTCCATCCGACCGTTGGTGCAGGACCCCACGAAGACCGTGTCCACCTTGATGTCTCGAAGGGGCGTACCTGGTTCGAGCGCCATGTACTCCAGCGCGCGCTCGGTCGCGATCCGCTCGTTGGCGTCGTCGAAGTCGTCGGGCGACGGAACCGTCGAGCCGAGCGGCCTGCCCTGCCCGGGGTTCGTACCCCAGGTGACGAACGGCGTCAGGGATGACGCGTCGATGGTCACCTCGCGATCGAACTCGGCGTCGGGGTCGGTCGCGAGACCACGCCAGTACGCGACCGCGTCGTCCCACTGCTCGCCCTTCGGCGCGTGCTCACGCCCCTCGAGGTAGGCGAACGTCGTCTCGTCGGGAGCGATCATTCCGGCCTTCGCGCCCCATTCGATCGACATGTTGCAGATCGTCATCCGCGCTTCCATCGACAGCTCGCGGATCGCCTGGCCGCGGTACTCGACGATGTAGCCCTGACCGCCGCCGGTGGACTCCTGGGCGATCAGCGCGAGCACGAGGTCCTTCGCCGAGACGTCGTCCGGCAGCGACCCCTCGACGTTGACCGCCATGGTCTTCGGCCGCGCCTGCGGGAGCGTCTGCGTCGCGAGCACATGCTCGACCTCGCTCGTACCGATGCCGAACGCGAGCGCTCCGAACGCACCATGTGTCGAGGTATGGGAGTCGCCGCATACGACGGTGGTGCCCGGTTGGGTCAGCCCGAGCTGCGGTCCGACGACGTGCACGATTCCCTGGTCGACGTCGCCGAGCGGAGCCAGGCGTACGCCGAACTCCTCGCAGTTGCGCCGCAGCGTCTCGACCTGCGTACGAGAGACCGGATCGGCGATCGGCTTGTCGACATCGATCGTCGGAACGTTGTGGTCCTCGGTAGCGAGCGTGAGGTCAGTGCGGCGCACTCGTCTGCCCGCGAGCCGAAGGCCCTCGAACGCCTGCGGGCTCGTCACCTCGTGTACGAGATGCAGATCGATGAAAAGCAGGTCTGGTTCGCCGTCGGCGCTTCGGACCACGTGCTCGTCCCATACCTTCTCTGCGAGGGTTCTGCCCATCGGTTCTGCTCCTTGGAAGAGTTGTCTGACTCGCACTCGTGTCGCACTTGCATTCCAGTATGCGAGACGGCAGTATCGAGGCATGGACAACTCTAGCGGAGTCGGCGTTCTTGATAAAGCCGCACTCGTGCTTACTGCACTCGAGTCGGGACCGGCGACACTCGCGGGGCTCGTCACGAACACCGGCCTTGCCCGCCCGACGGCACACCGACTCGCGGTTGCGCTCGAGCATCACCGGTTGGTCGCTCGCGATATGCAGGGCCGTTTCATACTCGGGCCACGACTCTCCGAGCTGTCCGCAGCCGCGGGCGAAGACCGGCTCCTCGCCGCCGCGGGTCCGGTGCTCGCACGCCTGCGCGACATCACCGGCGAGTCGGCTCAGCTCTTCCGCCGCCAGGGCGACGTACGCGTGTGTGTCGCGGCCGCCGAACGCCCCACCGGCTTGCGCGACACAGTGCCGGTCGGCAGCCAGCTGACCATGACGGCCGGGTCCGCAGCGCAGATTCTCCTTGCCTGGGAGGATCCTGAGCGGATGAACCGCGGGCTGCAGAACTCCGCGTTCTCCGCCGCGGCGCTGGCCGGCGTACGCAGGCGAGGCTGGTCACAGAGCGTCGGTGAGCGTGAGGCAGGCATCGGATCGGTGTCGGCAGCGGTCAGATCGCCGTCTGGCAAGGTGATTGCTGCCGTGTCCGTATCGGGTCCGCTCGAGCGGCTTTCTCGCCAGCCCGGCCGTATTCATGCACCTGCTGTGGTCGCTGCAGCCGAGCGACTCAGCCAGTCGCTGCGTCGCACCGGAGACTGACCGCCGCCGCGCTAGCGACTCAACACCTCGTACGCTGCGGCCGCGACGGCGAGATCCTGCCACGACATTCCGGTGCCCTTGAACACGGCCGGACGGTCATTCGGTACGTGCGCGTCTCCCCGCACGAGATCGCGAAGCGTTGTCGTTGCGGCGATGTCGAGCACGCCATCCGCCGCCGCGAGTACAACATCGCCGGCCTCCCGGCGAGCTGTGTCGTGGTCCTCGACGATGACGGTGCTACGACCCATCAGTGCGGCATCGACCTCACGATGGTCGGGCGTGTGCGCACCGATCGCAAGCACGCAAGCGTTCTGGCGTACGAGCGCACCGTCGAACAGCGGCGTCGCGGCCGTGGTCGCACACGCGATGACGTCGGCCTCGCGTACGTCGTCCACCTCACCTGCGGAAGCATCGAACCCCTTGTGCCGAAGGTCGTCGGCGAGTGCGTCGGCCTTCGAACGGTCGCGTCCGACGATCCGTACGCTCCCGATGTCTCGGATCGCCCCGAGCGCCTCGACGTGACCGCCTCCCTGCGGACCGCTGCCGAACACCACAAGCCGGTCGATCCGCTCAGGTGTCAACGCTCTTGCGGCAGCCGCCGACACGGCAGGCGTACGTAGCGTGGTCAGCGCGGTGCCGTCGAGGAGCGCAACCGGCGACAGCGTCGCCTGGTCGAACAGCACGTACACCGCTTGGATGCGGGGCAGCCCTCGTGCCGGGTTGTCGGGCGCGACCGTCGCGAGTTTGACCCCCGCGTACGCCCCGCCTGAGGACGGCATCAGCAACAGCTGACCGGCAGCTGCCTCGACGAACGACCGCGCCGGGTCACTCGCTGGGTCGACGTCGCCGCGCAGCGCTTCCTCGATCGACTCGACCGCGGCAGCGTACGGAACGGCTCGGGTGATCTCGTCGGCCGAGTAGGTCGGCAGGTCGGCGAATGCTGTGCTCATCTCAGCGTGAATCCCGTCTGCAGTGGGTCGTCTGGGTCGAGTACGAATAGGTGCTCGCCCGTACGGTACGCCGAGCCGGTCACCTCGGGCACGACCGTGCCCGGCTCCGACCCCGCAGACCCTGTTGCCGTGAATCGAGAGCCGATGATCGAATCGTGCGTCAGCGTCTCGCCAGAGCCGAGCGACCCGTCGTCGACGAGCAGCGCAACGCGGGCGCCAGTGCCCGATCCGCACGGTGAGCGGTCGACCTCTCCGTCTGCGAACACGGTGACGTTGCGCTGATGCGGCCCATGCTCGGTACGACCGAGATCGTCGTACAGGATCGTGCCGTAGATGCCCGACAGGCGCGCGTCGCTGCGATGCTCTGCATACGGGGAGCCTGCGAGTAGGGCCTTCACCTCCCGACCGAACGCGATCAGGTCGGCGTACTCACCCGGGACGACCGCGAGGCCGGCGTCGCGCGCCGCGACGGATGCATAGATCGCACCGCCGAAGCTCACGTCGACGTCGATCGATCCCCTCGACGTCGCGAGCGTCACCCCGCGCGCGATCACGTAGGAGTCGACATTCCGGAAGGTCACGGAGTGGATACGACCGGCCCGACGGTGGACGGTGCCGACGACTCGACCCGACGGTACGTCGATCGTGACCTCGGTGTCGCCGTCTGGTGGAGCGTTCAACGCACCGGTCTCAACCGCCCAGGTGGCAAGGGCAATCGTCCCGTGACCGCAGGCGGTCGAGTAGCCGTCCTTATGCCAGAACACCACGCCGAGGTCGGCATCGTCGTCATCCGGATCGACCACGAAACAGCCGTACATGTCAGCGTGCCCGCGCGGCTCGTGGACGAGCAGCCTTCGTACCAGATCGGCGTCGGCGTCACCCTGCGCGTACACGCGTCGTTCGGCAACGGTCGCGCCGCTGAGCTCGGGCGCACCGTCAGTGACGATCCGGAACGGCTCACCCGCCGTGTGGTAGTCGATCGTGTGGATGCGCATGGCGCCGATCGTACGTGCCGTGCGCTCAGAACAGCGTGTCTTCTCGCCCCTGTGACTCCAGCTGCAGGAGCAGCCGCTTGTTGTCGAGACCACCGCCGTAGCCGGTGAGCGATCCGTCGGCGCCGATCACTCGGTGACACGGGACGACGATGGAGATGGGGTTTGAGCCGTTGGCCAGGCCGACCGCCCTGGATGCCGACAGCGGAAGGCCGAGCCGCGTCGCGACCTCGCCGTAGCTGGTTGTCTCGCCGTAGCGGATGTTCAGCAACTCGCCCCAGACCCGGCGTTGGAAGTCCGTGCCGGCAGGATCGAGCGGTAGGTCGAACTCGTTGCGCTCACCGGCGAAGTACGCATCGAGCTGGCGTTGCGCCTCCAGCAGGATCGGCGAGTCCGACGGCTCCTCGGGCTCGCGTACGAACATCACCTCGGTGAGGTTTCGGCCGTCGGTACGCAGGCGCAGGGGTCCGACAGGCGATGTCATCACCAGTTGCGACTCACTCATGCTCGCACCTCGCTCTCATGCCGCCACAGATGCAGAACAGCGTACGAACGCCACGGCGCCCACGTCTCGATGTGACTGTCGTCGGCACCGATCGAGGCCATCGCCTTGCGCACGACGAGGTCGCCGTCGAGGAAGACATCGGGATCGGACAGCGCCCGCATGGCAACGTATGCGGCTGTCCAGGGGCCGATGCCAGGAACGCCGAGCAGCTGGGCGCGGGTGTCCTCGCGGTCGGCGCCGGGGTCGAGTGCGACCTCGCCCGCAGCCACCGCCGTTGCGAGTCCGACGAGTGCGCGGCCACGCTGGCGCGGTACGCCGAGGTCGGACGGATCCGCCGCGGCGATCGTTTCGGCGGTCGGGAAGGCCCGTCGGAGCCCGGTGCCGACAGCGTCGTCGATCTCCGCGCCGAACCGCTCGGCCAGCTTTGCCGCCGTCGTACGCGCACCCGCCACCGAAACCTGCTGACCGAGGATCGCGCGAACGGCCACTTCGAAGCCGTCGACGTGCCCGGGCACTCTCAGACCGGGAGCCGAGGCGACAAGTGGCGCCAGTGATTCGTCGGCGCTGAGCGCATCGTCGATCGCGAGTGCGTCGGCGTCGAGATCGAGCAACTGCCTGCACCGCTGCACGGCGACCGACAGATCGCGTAGGTCGGGCATCGACGGAACCATCGTCACGCCCTCGTCGCGCACCTGCAGGCGGACAACCGAGGTGCCGTGGTGGAGACGCAGCACCCGGGCGTACGTGTCGCGGTGGACCTCCTCGACGCCCGGAACCGCACGTGCTGCAAGGAAGTCGAGCAACCTGCGCGAGTCGAACGGCTGGCGTACCGGCAGCCGCAGCGACAGCTGCCCGCCTCCGGTCGTGGGTCGCCGCTTCGAACGCAGCTGCGACGGCGACGCCGCGTACACCTGTCTGATCGTGTCGTTGAACTGGCGTACGGATGCAAACCCCGCGGCGAACGCGACGTCGGCGAACGTCATCGGAGTGGTCTCGATCAGCGTGCGTGCTGTCGTCGCGCGCTGGCTGCGAGCGAGCGCGAGCGGACCGGCGCCGAGCTCGGCGCTCAGCAGCCGGTTCAGATGCCGGGTCGAGTAGCCGAGCTTCGCGGCGAGCCCGTCGACCCCGTCGCGCTCGACGACTCCGTCGCGGATGAGGCGCATCGCGCGACCCGCAGCATCGGCGCGTACGTCCCACTCGGGTGAGCCCGGCGTCGTGTCAGGCCGGCAGCGACGGCAGGCGCGGTAACCCGCCTCATGTGCCGAGGCGGCGGTGCGGTGAAACGTCACGTTCGTCGACTTCGGCGTCACGGCGGGGCACGACGGACGGCAGTAGATCCCGGTCGTACGCACGGCCACGAAGAAGACGCCGTCGAACCGCGCATCCCTCGAGGCCGCAGCGCGATAGAGGCGCGCATGCTCGTCGGGATCGAGCTCGGCGGCGTTCATCGTCGTTGTCACGTACTCATCATGCCTCCCGCAACCGACAGATCCTCGCGGGAATCAGACATGGACGGTGGCCTCAGCGGATCGCACCCAGCTCCCGCGCACGCGCGACAGCAGCGGTACGCGATGAGACACCGAGCTTGGTGAAGATGTGTACGAGATGGCTCTTGACCGTCGCCTCGCTCAGGAACAGCGCTCGCCCGATGGCGCGGTTCGACTGCCCGTCGGCCACACCGGTGAGCACTTCGACCTCACGCGCAGTGAGCCGACTCGTGGGGTTCGCCATCTGATTCATCAGCCGAGTCGCGATCTCCGGCGCGAGCGCGCTCTTGCCGGCGGCGGCCGCGCGTACCCCGCCGACGAGGTGCTGCGGGTCGGCATCCTTGAGCAGGTAGCCGCTCGCGCCGGCCTCGACGGCCTCCAGGATGTCGGAGTCGGTGCCGTAGTTCGTCAGGATCAGCACCTGCGAACCGGCCTCGCCTCCGCGGATCAGGCGGGTCGCCTCGACACCCTGCATCCCCGGGCCGAACTGCAGATCCATCAGCACCACGTCAGGAGTCAGACGTGCAGCGGAGTCGACCGCTTCGCGTCCGGTGCTCGCCTCCCCCACGACCTCGATGTCGTCCTCGGCCTCGAACATCGCCCGCAGTCCGGTGCGTACGACCGGGTGGTCGTCGGCGATCAGCAGCCGAATCATGGCAGGCTCCCGAACGCGGCCGCGACCGCGACACCGGTCCCGTCGCGAGACTCGATCGAGAAGGAACCACCGAGCTCCTCGACCCGGGCTTGCATCCCGGCGATGCCGAACGGACGACCTCCGGCGTCATCGAGGTCACCCGGCTCGAAACCTCGTCCGTCATCGACCACATCGAGTGAGACGGCGGCGCCCATATAGGTGAGCGTGATCGCCGCACGTGCCGCGTCCGCGTGTCTGTGTACGTTCGTCAATGCCTCTTGGGCAACGCGTAGCAGTGCGGTCTCGATCGGCATCGGCAGACTGCACGGCTCGCCGTCGACGGTCACTGTGACCTGCGGTGTCGCATCCGGAGCGGCCAGCCGCTCGAGCGCCTTGGCGAGCGACTGGTCCTGCAATGCCGCCGGAGTCCGCGCCTCGATGAAGCGGCGGGTCTCGGCGAGGTTCGCCGCCGCGGTCTCGCGTGCCAGCCGAATGTGTTCCAGGGCGCCGTGGTCGGCGTCCGCGCGCTCTGCCGCGTGCAGTAGCAGCTGGATGCTCGACAGGCCCTGCGCAACCGTGTCGTGGATCTCTCGCGCGAGTCGGGAGCGTTCGGCGAGGACACCGGCCTCGTGCTCGCGGAGGGCGAGCTCATCGCGCGCTTCGACCAACTCGTCGATCAACTCCTGGCGGTGTCGGACCTCGCGCTGCAGCGTACGAAAGCCACCGACGAACGCGACCGCGACGGCCGCGCCGACGATCGGGCCGATGACGGCACCGACGTCGTAGCCGCGGTGCCATCCGTAGAGCACCACCACGACAGCCGTCGCAAGGGCGACGGCAGGAAGTGCCCAGCGCGGCGGCAGCGCGTACAGGTAGAGAAAGAACAGCGGGAACGCGAGGAACGCTGCCGTCGGACTCAGTACGAACATCGCGACCCACTCGGCGCTCAGTACGAGCAGCCCGGTTGCCACCATCCAGAGCGGAGCGTCTGGGCCGAACAGCGCGACCCCCGCCGCGTACGACATGAGGGTGACGACGGCAAGTGCGACAACGGCTCCCGCGTGATCGGCCGGGCGAACGAGCGCATCGACTCCGACGAAGACCGTGAGACCGACGAACAGTACGTGCAGAGCCGTACTCAGCGCGGCTGAGACCCGCGTCAGCGTCATCCGGTCCATGTCGGGTCGAGTCTAGTTCGCTCACGGCACTTGCCCATGGATCGAAAGTTGGAGTCTCGACCCATCGATCGACCCTCGACTCCCTCCGTTCCGACGATGGAAACCGCCCGCGCGAGCACGAGTCTGGAGATGTACCTACCGCGGATCAGAAGGTGAGAGAAGAACGGTGTTCATCGCATGGCGCGACATCCGGTTCGCCCGAGGAAGGTTCCTGCTCGTCTCCACGATCGTGGTCCTGATGACCGTGCTCGTCGGATTCATCAGCGGACTGACCCGCGGACTGGCCCAGGAGAACACCTCGGCGATCGAGGCGCTGGGCGCCGATCGGATCGTCTTCTCCGACGCCGGCGGAGACCCGTCATTCGCCGACTCGACGATCAGCGCCGCTCAAGCCGAGCACTGGGCGGGGACCCCGGGCGTGAACGCGGTCGACCCGATCGGGATCTCCACGACGCCCGCGTCGGCCGGCGACCGCCAAGAGACCATCGCGGCCTTCGGCGTCAACCCCGCGGCGTCGATGGGCGACGTACCGACAGTGCCCGACAAGGACGGCGCAATCGTCCTTTCCGAGCCGGCGGCCGATGCATTGGGGGTCGGCACCGGTGACCGGGTGACGATCGCCGGGCAGTCGTACGACGTCGCATCGGTCTCCGGAGACGCGAGGTTCTCGCACCTGCCGGTCGTGTGGATGCCGATCTCCACGTGGCGCTCCGACATCGCAACCGCTCCGACCCACGCGACCGTACTCGCCGCTTCGACGAACGGCGATGTCGGCGACGACCGGGACGGGACCGTATCGACGACCACCGAGGACTCGTTCTCCGCCATCGGATCGTACGCTGCCGAGAACGGCTCGCTCATGATGATGACGGTGATGCTCTATGCGATCTCGGCACTTGTGGTCGGCGCCTTCTTCGTCGTGTGGACGCTGCAACGTGTCGGAGACCTCGCCGTGCTCAAAGCTCTGGGCGCGACGACTGCCTCGCTCGTGCGCGGCATGCTCGGCCAGGCGCTCATAGTGGTCGCTGTCGGTGTGACCATCGGGATCGCGCTCATCGCTGCGGCGGGCACAGTCATCTCCGGGTCGGTGCCGTTCGTACTCGACGTGTCGACGACGCTCGTGCCCGGTCTGATCCTGACCGCTCTGGGTCTTGTCGGCGCGGCGGCGTCGGTGCGGGTCGTCACCTCATCCGACCCACTACACGCCCTGAACCGGGCGGCCTGACTGACAAGGAGGAGGAACCATGACGATCTCCATCGAGAACGCCACGGTCGTCTACCCCGATGGAGACGGCACTCTGACTGCGCTCGACCGGGCGAGCCTGAGCGCCGACGCAGCAACCGTCACCGCGATTACGGGCGCGAGTGGTTCGGGGAAGTCGACACTGCTCGCCGTTGCGTCAACTCTCCTGACGCCGACATCTGGCACCGTCACGATCGACGGGAGGGTCGTCACCGGGCTGAGCGCACGCGAACGCACTGCCGTACGCCGCGACTCCATCGGAATGGTCTTCCAACAGCCGAGCCTGCTGCCGTCGTTGACCGCCCTCGATCAGCTGATGGCGACCAACGAGCTCGGTGGCACCAGACGACCGCGCCGCGAGGTACGTGCCGAGGCCGCCGCTCTGCTCGACGCCGTCGGGCTTGCCGGGATGGAGCATCGGCGACCCGCCAAGCTGTCGGGCGGTCAGCGCCAGCGGGTCAACATCGCTCGGGCGCTGATGAACAACCCGTCAGTGCTCGTCGTCGACGAGCCGACCAGTGCGCTCGATCGCGAGCGTGGCATGCAGATCATCGACCTGCTCGTCGGTCTGACCCGCGAGCGCGACACCGCGACTCTGCTCGTCACCCATGACGACCGACAGCTCGGCCTCGCCGATCGAGTCGCGCGGATCGCCGACGGCGAGCTGACGATCGCCGACGAGTACCTACCCGCTCGCTGAGCGGGAGCCACCGGCTGCGCGGAGGGAGTCCCCGAGTATGTCGATTCCGGCGTGGAGCTGATCGCTCTCGACGGTCAGCGGCGGAGCCAACCGGAAGATGCCGCCCATGCCGGGGAGCTGCACGATGTTGACGTGGAGCCCTCGTTCGAGGCACTCGGCTGTCACCTCGCGGCCCAGGTCGTCCGCCGGCGTCCGGCTCGCCTTGTCCGTCACCAGCTCGATGCCCTGGAGCAGGCCGCGGCCGCGTACGTCTCCGACGACCTCGAACCGGTCGCGGAGATCGATGAGTCGCTCGGTGAGCTCCTCACCGAGCCGTCGCGCGCGATCCACCAGTCTGTCGCGTTCGACAACATCGAGAACCGCGAGGGCAACCGACGCCGCCAACGGATCGGAGACGTGGGTCGTATAGAACAGGAACCCGCGGTCGTAACACACCTGCTCGATCTCGGCCGACGTCATCACCGCCGCGACCGGGAGGCCCGCTCCGAGCGTCTTCGACAAGGTGAGCAGGTCTGGGACGACGCCGTCCCGCTCGAAGGCGTACATGTGACCGGTGCGGCCGAGCCCGGTCTGCGCCTCATCGACGATCAGCAACATGCCGCGCTCGTCGCAGTACTCGCGAAGCCGTGCCAGATAGCCGAGCGGAAGCTCGATCAGCCCGCCGGAGGAGAGGATCGGCTCGATGATGCACGCGGCAAGGCTCCCCGTCGACTGCTGGTCGACCAGGTCGAAGCCGTACGCGAGCTCGGCCTCCCAGTCGTAGTCGCCGGCCGCGGTACGAAACGGCGAGCGGTACGCATTCGGTGTCGGCAGCACGATCGTGCCCGGCATCGCCGGACCGTAGCCGCGACGACCGGCCGAGAACGTCGCGCTCGCGGCTCCCGTCGTCATGCCGTGCCAGGAGCGGTCGAACGCGACGATCTCGTGCTTGCCCGTATACAGCTTGGCCAGCTTGATCGCCGCTTCGTTCGACTCGCCGCCCGTGCTCAACAGCAGCATCCGGTCGAGCGGAGGCGG
Organism: Nocardioidaceae bacterium SCSIO 66511; assembly: GCA_023100825.1. Taxonomy (NCBI): domain Bacteria; kingdom Bacillati; phylum Actinomycetota; class Actinomycetes; order Propionibacteriales; family Nocardioidaceae; species Nocardioidaceae bacterium SCSIO 66511. Next base: position 3,087,801 of record CP095846.1, read on the forward strand.
GAGCGTACCGGCCAGCCGCGCCGCCAGCTCGACGACCGGATTACTGAGCATCCCGGAGTAGAGATGGTCGAGCGTCGAGACGGCGTGCGTGACCGCCTGCACCACATCTGGATGCGAATGCCCGAGCACCGCGCTCATCTGCCCCGACGTGAAGTCGAGGATCGCGCGTCCGGTCGAGTCGTATACGTACGCGCCCTCGGCGCGCTCGATGAGTCGCGGGGTGAAAGACCCGCCGTACCTGATCAGCTGCTCGGCCCACTCCGGGTTGCTCTCGGACAACGTTCACCTCACTGCTCGACGGTCGAGCCAGCGTACGCAAAATCGCCGCGAACGAGAACGGCTCCCGGTCTGCGTCTTGCAGACCGGGAGCCGGTGAGTCTCTTGGTAGCCCCGACCGGATTCGAACCGGCGCTACCGCCTTGAGAGGGCGGCGTGCTAGGCCGCTACACAACGGGGCCAAGAGCGAGCAGAACATTACCGGACAAACCCGAAATGTCCCAAATCGCTGGGGTACTAGGACTCGAACCTAGACTAACTGGACCAGAACCAGTCGGGCTGCCAATTACCCCATACCCCATGGGATCGACTCTTGCGAGCCGAGCGATGACTTTACCGGATGGGCGATCCGGCACCAAAACCGGGCTCGGGTGCGTGGTACCTACCGCAGCACCACCCACCGCTTTGGTTCCGATGCCCTGTCGGCTTCCCCAACTTCTTCGGTGCGACTACCCGCTTGCCCGACTCCCCTCACTGTCGACTTCCCCAACTTCTTCGGTGCGACCACCCGCGTGCCCGAGTCCAGCTCGCTGTCGGCTTTCGCTTCCTACTGTGCGACTACTCGCCACTCCGGCCCTCGTCCCTGTCGGCTTCCCCTCGCCTTCTGAGTCGGTAAAGACGCGGCGACGCGGGAGACGCGGCTACGACCTGGGGTCGCTTGCCGGCTCTCCCACTTCGGTCGGCTTTTGCGGGGTCGGTGGTGGTGCTTCACCAAGTAGACATGGTGAAGCACCACTTTGCATGGCAGCTACACCGTGCAGAGTGACAGGTTGCCGTGCTCGTTGGTACGTACGTGGCCACCGTGACAGGAGTCCACTCACTGGCGTCGCGCGCGCGACGTCACTGGTGCGATTTGCCTTGGGACCAAGGCAAACGGTCACTGTCCCAGGGGACACCTCCCGTGGGCAGTGACAATCGCCCTTGGGCGGCACTCAACCTTACCCTGACTCCATGTTAAGGAGATGAGGAAGCCGCCAAGCAACCGAACCGAAATGGCTGCTCCGCGCGTCGCCGCGTCTTTTGCCCGGCCGAAGGGAGGCGTAAGCCGACAGCGCACTGTAATCGGGCAGGCGGGTGGTCGCACCGAAGAATCGGGAGAGCCGCGACTCACCCCATGGCACCCTGCCGCCGCGGATCCGAGACAACTCCGCCGGCGGGCGTGATCTCGGTGATGTCGACGTCCGTCGGGAGGTACTTCACGAGGGCGCAGTTGCGCCGCAGCAACTCCTCACCGACCCGGTTGCCCGTACGACGGTCGATGACCGACCGCCAGATCTCGTTGCGGCGGAAGTACTCATCGCCGAGCCTGAGGAACTCCTCGTTTCGGGCGAAGACGCTGTAGGAGTGTTCGGGTGAGGTCGAGGCCCGCAACTCGCCTTCAAGGTAGCGATCGCCGACGCGTACGTTCAGCGTGAACGCGATGTCGGTGTCGTTGCGGAAACACAGGTCGACGTAGTTGTAGACGATCGAGCAGCCGGTACCCCATGGCAACACGCGCTCGTTGTCGGGGAACGGGTCGAAACTGTGCTCGGAGCGCTCGGTCACGGTCATCGGCGAGTGCAGCACCATCCAGTGCACGAGGTTCGCGAGCTGGCAGATGCCGCCGCCGACGCCCGACAGCGCCTCGCCGTTCGACAACCGCATTCCGTCGACGTACCCCTTGCGGCGCGTGCAGTTGCCGACGACGCGATTGAACGAGACCGTCTCGCCCGGACGCACCAACAGTCCGTCGAGCTTGGTCGATGCGAGCTCCAGATTGCGCACCTTGCCGTGCTGCAGGTGCATCTCATCCTCGCTGAGCGTACGCCGCAGCAGGGAGTTGTGGCGTTTGATCCGTACCGGCAGGCGCTCGTCGGTGTACGCCTGCGCCCAACTCGCGTCGGAGCGAATCCATCGCCACCGTCTGCGTGCCCGGTGGACGTGCACTGCCACTGGGTAGACGGAGGGATGGCGTTCGGTGAAGCGTTGCTCGCGAGCGATCAGCCCCTGCATACGCTCCAGGTCGTCGGTGTGGTCCACGTCATTCATCACAACATAAGGGACGCACGATGCAACTAATTTGGTTGCTTCGGAATGTTGCGTGGCCCTGACGCGTTCGCCCCGGACATGAGCACTCGTATCGTGGCAACCGCCTTCGGTGGACCTGAGGTCCTGGAAACCGTCGAGTACGAGATGCCCGCACCCGGGCCCGGCGAGGTGGCACTGAAGGTGCGAGCCGCGGGAGTGAACCCGATCGACCACAAGCTGTACTCCGGGCAGTTCGGTACCGACTCCGACGATCTCCCCATGCCCCTGGGATTCGAGGTCGCCGGTGTCGTGACCGCCGTCGGCGACGGCGCATCGGGTCCACGTGGGCCGGTCTCCGTCGGTGACGAGGTCATCGCGTACGGCGTCAACGGCGGGTACGCGGACGAGCTGGTCGTGTCTGCCAACGCGGTCGTACCGAAACCCACCTCGCTCGACTGGGCGCCCGCGGCCGGGCTGATGCTGGCCGGTGTCACGGCCTTCCACGCCGTCACCGTTGTCGCGCCCGAGGACGGCGACACCGTGCTCATCCACTCCGGTGCCGGCGGAGTCGGCATCGTCGCCGTACAGCTCGCAGTCGCGCGTGGCGCACGCGTCATCGCGACCGCGAGCGCGCGCAACCACGACTTCCTGCGCGAACTCGGCGCGGAGCCGGTCGCGTACGGCGACGGGCTCGTCGAGCGCGTACGCGAACTCGCACCGAACGGCGTCGACGCGGCCATCGACCTCTACGGCGACGACTCGGCCGTCGACACCTCGCTCGCGCTGGTCTCCGACCGTACGCGGATCGTGACGGTCGCCGGATTCGAGCGCGCCCAAGCCGACGGCTTCACTGCCATCGGCAGCGGGCCCGGCGCCGATCCGGGCACCGAGCTCCGCGCCGCAGCGCGACTGGAGCTCGTCGACCTCGTCGACCGCGGCGACCTCGAGGTGGTCGTCGACAGCACGTACCCCCTACGGGAGGTCGCGGCTGCGCACACCCGCTCCATCGACGGTCACGTACGCGGCAAGATCGTGCTGGTGCCCTGAGGTCGTCTGCGTCTCAGCCGACGTACGCGAGCGCGCCCTGCAGCCTGGCAGTCGTCTTCTCCCGGCCGAGCAGCTCGAGTGACTCGAACAGTGGCGGCGAGATCCGCTTACCGGTGACGGCTACGCGAACCGGGGCGAACGCCTTGCGCGGTTTGAGCCCCATACCGTCGATCAGCGCACTGCGCAACGCACTCTCGATGGACTCGGTGGTCCATTGGTCGATCTCCGACAGCGCGGCGAGCGCCGTGCCGACGACCTCGAGACCGTCTGCGGTGAAGGCCTTCGCCGCCTCATCGGGGTCGACCGCGAACGCCTCGTCGCCGACGAACAGGAACCCGAGCATGTCGACCGCCTCTGACAGGACGGCCATCCGCTCCTGCACCAGCGGCGTCGCCGCACGCAACAGCTCCTGCTGCTCTGGCGAGAGGTCGGCGCCCACGAGCCCGGCGTCGCGCAGGTGTGGAACCAGCCGGTCGGCCAGGTCGTCGACGGCGAGCTCACGGATCTTCAGCCCGTTGATCGCTTCGCACTTCTTCAGGTCGAACTGCGCGGGGTTCGGGTTGACCCGCTCGATCTCGAACGCCTCGGCCATCTCCTGCAGGGTGAACAGCTCGCGGTCGTTGCCGATCGACCAGCCGAGCAGGGCGAGGTAGTTCAGCAGGCCCTCGGGCAGGAAACCTCGGTCGCGGTAGTTCTGCAGGCCGCCGCCCGGGTCGCGTTTGGACAGCTTGCGATTGCCCGGGCCCATGACGAACGGCAGGTGCCCGAACTGCGGTACGACGCCCCGGCTGACGCCGATGGCGATCAACGCCTCGTGCAAAGGGATCTGCCGCGGCGTCGAGCTCAGCAGGTCTTCGCCGCGCAGTACGTGGGTGATGCCCATCGTCGCGTCGTCGACGGGGTTCGTGAGCGTGTAGAGGGGCTGGCCGTTGGCACGCACGATGACGTAGTCGGAGACGTGCTCGGGCTCGAACGTCACCTCGCCGCGGACGAGATCGGTGAACGTGATCGGCGAGTCGGGCATCCGGAACCGGATGACGGGTTTGCGCCCCTCCGCCTCGTACGCGGCGCGCTGCTCGTCGCTCAGATCACGGTGCAATCCGTCGTACCCGCTCGACCGTCCCTCGGCGCGGGCGCGCTCGCGGCGCTCCTCGAGCTCCTCGGGGGTGTCGTACGCGTAGTACGCGAACCCCGCCTCGACCAGCTTGCGCGCGACATCGCCGTACAGGTCGAACCGCTCGGACTGGCGGTACGGCCCGAAACCGCCACCGACCTCGGGGCCCTCGTCCCAGTCGAGACCGAGCCAACGCAGCGAGTCGAGCAGACCTGCGTAGGAGTCTTCGCTGTCGCGTGCCGCATCGGTGTCTTCGACCCGGAACACGAAGGTGCCGCCCGTGTGACGCGCGTATGCCCAGTTGAACAGCGCGGTACGCACATTGCCGACATGCAGGTTGCCGGTCGGCGAGGGACAGAAGCGAACGCGTACGTCAGTCACGGTCGACCACCGGGTTCGTGAGCGTGCCGATGCCGTCGATCGTGATGCTGACCTCGTCGCCGACCTTCATCGGGCCGACGCCCTCGGGTGTGCCGGTGAGGAGTACGTCTCCGGGCAGCAGGGTCATGAACGACGAGACGTACGCGATGAGGTCGGGCACCTTGAAGATCATGTCGGACGTACGGCCGTCCTGGCGTACGTCGTCGCCGAGCGTCGTCTGGATCGCGATGTCATCGATCTCGAGGTTCGTCTCGATCCAAGGGCCGAGCGGACAGAAGGAGTCGAAGCCCTTGGCCCGTGCCCACTGGTTGTCGGAGCGCTGCAGGTCGCGTGCGGTCACGTCGTTGGCCACCGTGTAGCCGTACACGACCTTCTCGGCCGCGTCGGCCGGGACATCGCGGCAGATCCGCCCGATCACGACGGCGAGCTCGCCCTCGAAATGGACCTCCGAGGTCTGGCTCGGGTAGAGGATCGGATCACCCGGGCCGACGACGCTGGTGTTGGGCTTGAGGAACACCAGCGGCTCCTCCGGCAGCTCGTGGTCGAGCTCTGCCGCGTGCGCCGCGTAGTTGCGCCCGATGCCGATCACCTTGCTGCGCGGCAGCACCGGCGCGAGCAGGCGTACCTCCTCGAGCGGGATCTTCTCGCCCGTCAGGTTGATTCCGGCGTACAGCGGATCTCCGGAGACGACGGCAACGGCCGGTGTGCCGTCGTCGTCTCCGATCAGGCCGAAACGTGGGTCCTCGTCGGTGGTGAATCTGGCAATTCGCACGTGGCGAGACTACCCGCGGCGCCGCATTGTCGGGACGCGGGTGCGTACGCCGGCTCAACGACGAGAACGGCGAGCGCGGTACGCCGCCACGTGCTGACGGTTGCCGCAGTTGCCGGTGTCGCAGTAGCGCTTGGAGCGGTTGCGCGAGAGGTCGACGAACACGTCGTCGCAGTCGGGCGCGGAGCAGCGTTGTAGCCGGTCGAGGTCGTCGGCGCGGATCAGGTCGACGAACGCCATCGCACATTCCGCGGCGATCCGGTCGGCGAGCGGCGCATCGGGTTCGGAGAGGTGAAGATGCCAGTCCCACGAGCCGTGGCGGGCAAGGAACGGCCGGGCGCCCGAGTCGGCGAGCACGGCATTGACCAGCTCGACCAGCGCGTCTCGGCTGCTCGCGTCCCACCATGCGCGAAGGCGCTCGCGTACGTCGCGTACGGCGCGGACCTCGTCGTCGTCGCCGTCGATCCGGCCGGTGTACGGATGTTCGACGAGGAAGGCGTCGAGACCGGCCCGGTCGCCGAGGCGGTCACCGTCGGCCTGCACGGTGTTCACGAGCGCCGCGGCGGTGATCAGCCCAGCACTCGTGTCATGCGCAAATTGCATCTTGACTCCTGACAGGTCGGCGACATACCGTCATTGGTGACAGTCTAGTTTGCTCATGACAGGGGGGCCGAGATGCGCACCTCGGCGCCGCGCGGCGAAATCGGCCTCGCCCTCGCGCTCACCTCGGGCGCGACCTTCGGCCTGTCGGGCTCGTTCGGCGACGCGCTGCTGGACACCGGTTGGTCGCCGCTTGGCGTCGTACTCGCTCGGATCACCGGCGCGGCCTTGCTGCTCATGGGTCCGCTTCTCGTCGTGGTCGGGCGCGGTTGGCGTCCGCAGCGCGGCAACGTACGGGCAACGGCTGTGTACGGCGTCGTCGCGGTGGCCGGAACGCAACTGTGCTTCTTCAACGCCGTGCAGTACCTCGACGTCGGAGTCGCACTGCTGCTCGAGTTCCTCGCGCCGGTTCTGCTGCTGGGTTGGACCTGGTGGCGTACGGGCAAGCCTCCCGCTGCCCTGACCGCGGTCGGCGCCGCCGTGGCGGTCGGCGGCCTGCTGCTCGTACTCGACATCGCCGGCGACGCCTCCATGCACCCCGCCGGTATCGCCTGGGGCCTCGGCGCCGCAGTGTGCGTATGCGTCTACTTCCAGGCCTCGACCAGCACGGACAGCCCGCCCCCGCTGGTGCTGACCACGGCGGGCATGGTCGTCGGCGCCGCCGGACTCGCCATTGTCGGAGCACTCGGAGTACTGCCGATGACGTTCTCGACGGCCGACGCCGAACTCGCCGGGCAGCCACTGCCGTGGTGGGCGATCGTGGCGCTGATCGCGGGCATCTCGACGGCAGCCGCGTACGTCACCGGGATCATGGCGATCGCCCGACTCGGCTCACGCATCGCCTCGTCCGTCGGTTTGAGCGAAGTGCTGTTCGCCGTGCTCGGGGCGTGGTGGCTGGTAGCCCAGACCCCCACCCTGCAGCAACTCGCCGGCGGCATCCTCGTCGTATCCGGCATCGCGATCATCAGGCACGCCGAGCGCGTACCGATCGACAACTCCCCCGACCGCCGGATGCCCGCCGAGCAGGCAGGCTGACCGCTACCGATACGGGTCGGTGATCTCGCGCAGCATCGTCAGCCCCTCCCGGAGCTGCCGCATGCGCCGCGGTCCGAGGTGACGCTCCCACTCGCGTTCGATCCCGTCGACGATGTCGTTCGCAACGGGTACGAGGGCCTCGCCGCGCGCCGAGAGGCACACCAGGCGAGCCCGCGCGTCAGTCGGATCCCGCCTGCGTTCCACGTACCCCTTCCGTTCCAGCTGGTCGACGAGGAACCCGGCAGTCTGCTTGGTGATGTCGGCCTGCTCCGCGAGGTCGGTCAACCGCGTGCCGTTGGGTCCGATCCGCTCGACCACCCGCGCCTGCGCGGCCGAGATGTCACCCGCACCCGCGCTCGCCAGGCCGGCTAACACTCGCTTGCTGGTCGCTCGATACGGCAGATACATCAGTAGCGCGAGGCTCAGCTCACCGTCGCCATTATCGGAGTTCTCGCCCATTTAATCAGTCTATCGGACTATATTGGTCAGATACTCTGATGATTGCAGGTGGTCGACATGGACGTCGACGACGTATGGAAGGCGACCGACCGCGAACGTGCCGCCCTCGCAGATCTGCTCGACGAACTCTCACCGGCCGAGTGGGAGCATCCGTCGTTGTGTGCCGGTTGGCGCGTACGCGACGTGGCCGCACACCTGTCGCTGGCGCAGGCCGGTCGCCTCGAGGCACTGGTCATGCTCGCGCGGGCGCGGTTCGGCTTCAACCGGATGATCAAGGACTCCGCAATACGACGCGCAGAGGCTCCGTACGCCGAGTTCGCGCCGGCGATCCGGGCGATGGTCGGGTCCCGGAAGACGGCACCCGGCATCTCCGATGTCGAGCCGCTGACCGACGTACTCGTACACACCCAGGACATCGTCATCCCGCTCGGGCGGACGCACGCCATGCCGCTCGACGCCGCTGCCCGTGCGGCTACCCGGGTCTGGTCGATGGGATTTCCGTTCCGTGCACGCAAGAGGTTCGACGGCGTGCGCCTGGTCGCAACCGATACCGACTGGGAGGCCGGATCGGGTGCCGAAGTGCGCGGCCGGATCGCCGCGATCCTGCTCGCCCTCACCGGCAGGCGCGCCGGAGCCGACCGGTTGACGCCCGCCGGCGATCAAGCCAGACCGTAGCGCCGGCTGCGCTTTGCGTACTCCTCGATCGCCGCCCACAGGCTCCGGCGATCGACGTCGGGCCACGTCACGTCGCTGAACACCAGTTCCGCGTACGCCGACTGCCACAACAGGAAGTTGCTCGTACGCTGCTCGCCGGACGTACGCCAGAACAGGTCGACGTCGGGCATATCCGGCTCGTCGAGGTAGCGGGCGAGCGTACGCTCGTTGACCCGCTCCGGGTTGACCCGACCAGCCGCCGCATCACGTGCGAGTGCGGCGGCGGCGTCGGCGAGCTCTGCGCGACCGCCGTAGTTGACGCACATCGTGAGCGTGAGCACGTCGTTGTTGCGGGTGAGGTCCTCGGCCACCTCGAGCTCACGGATGACGCTGCGCCACAGCCGCGGGCGACGCCCGGCCCACCGCACGCGTACGCCGAGCTCGTTCATCTCGTCGCGGCGGCGCCGGATCACGTCACGATTGAACCCCATCAGGAAACGCACCTCATCGGGCGAGCGCTTCCAGTTCTCGGTCGAGAACGCGTACGCGGAGACGTGCGTGACGCCGATCTCGATCGCGCCCTCGACTACGTCGAACAAGGCCGCCTCGCCGCGCTCGTGGCCGGCCGTGCGTGGCAGCCCGCGCTTCTTCGCCCAGCGGCCGTTGCCGTCCATCACGATCGCGACGTGCTTCGGGACCAGATCGGAGGGAACCGCCGGAGGTCGAGCGCCGGACGGATGAACGGACGGTCGGCTCGGTCGGTCGGCTCGGCGGGGCATGCGCAGAACCTACCGATCGACGTGTGCCAGCGAGCGCAGGGCTCGTTCGAGATGCCAGGCAAGGTACGCGGCGACAAGTCCGCTCGCCTCGCGTCTGGTACGCGCGTCGGCGGCCTCCGCCGTCGGCCAGTCGCCACTCAACAAGGCAGCCAGCAGCTCAACGGTCGCGGCGGACGGGTTGGCCGATCCGGGCAGCCGGCAGTCGGTGCACAAGATGCCGCCGGCCGACGAGTTGAAGCTGCGATGCGGGCCGGGGTCGCCGCAGTGCGCACAGGTGTCGAAGCTCGGTGCGTACCCGGCGACGGCCAGCGAACGCAGCAGGAACGAGTCGAGGATCAGCGCCGGATCGTGCTCTCCACCCGACAGGGAGCGCAGCGCGGCGACCAGTAGGAGGTACTGCTGCACCGCGGGGTCGCCGTCTTCACCGACGAGCCGCTCCGCGGTCTCGAGCATCGCGGTGCCGGCGGTGTACGCCGCGTAGTCGGCCCCGAGACCCGAAGCGAACGGCGACAACGTCTCGACCTGGGTGATCACATCGAGGGAGCGGCCCTCCGCGAGCATCAAGTCGACGTGCATGAACGGCTCCAGACGTGCGCCGAACCGCGAACTCGTCTTGCGTACACCCTTCGCGACGGCACGGATGCGGCCGTGCCGGCGGCTGAGCATGGTGACGATCCGGTCGGCCTCACCGAGCTTCTGCGTACGCAGCACGACAGCTTCGTCGCGATACAGGCTCACTCCCCCATTGTGGCCTACGCCGCCGACGAACCCGTATCTCAGGTGAGCGCGGCGGCGAGCGTCGCGGCCGCGATGTTCGCACCGCAGGAGACGATTGCGACGTTCCTGCCCGCGAGAGCGTCTCCAAGCTTGATCGCACCGGCGACCGCTGCCGCGGCCGCACCCTCGACGAGCTGGTGATGCTCGTCGATCACCAGCCGGAGAGCGTTGCGGATCTCGTCCTCGCTCACGAGCACCCATTCGTCGACGAGCTGCTGACACAAGGGAAACGTGATCGCATCCGGAATCACCGATCCGGCCGTGCCATCGCTCAGGGTCGGCGCGGCATCGACCGTGGTGATTCGACCGACCTCGACCGACGCCGCCATCGCCGCATCGTTGGCGGGCGAAACACCGATCACCCGTACGCCGCGGCTGCGATGCTTCAGCGCTGTAGCGACTCCGGAGATCAGACCACCGCCGCCAACGGCGACCACGACCGTGTCGGTGTCGGGATGCTGCTCGGCGATCTCGACACCGACAGTGCCCTGGCCGGAGATGACGTCGAGATCGTCGTACGGGCTCACGTACGTAAGGCCTTCCGCCTCGGCCGCTTCCAGCGCGAGCACCTCGGTCTCGCCTGCGTCGTCGCCGAGCGTGCGTACCTCGGCGCCGAGGCGGCGGATGCCGGCGACCTTCACTGGCGATGCTCCACGCGGTACGCAGACAACACCGTGGCCACCGAGCGCCGACAACGCGTTTGCCACGCCGAGCCCGTGGTTGCCCGACGACGCGGTGATGACCCCGCGAGCTCGTACATCGGCGTCGAGGGAGGTCAACTTCGCAAGCGCCCCTCGCGCCTTGAATGAACCCGTGACCTGAAGATGCTCCGACTTCAGGCGCACGTCAGCACTCAGGCGCTCACCGAGAGCGGGAAAGGCCTCGAGCGGCGTACGACGTACGTGCGGCGAGATCCGAGCATGGGCAGAGTCGATACGCGTAGCGAGATCGTCCGGCGCGGTCATACGTCGACCCGTACCGACATGGCGATCTCGACCTCATCGCCTTCGGCGATGCCGCGCGGTTTGCGCACGGCATCCTTCAACGGCAGCAGGTAGCCGCCGTCCTTGGGAAACAACGAGGTCCCGAAATCGACGTCGCCGATCCTAACCGAGACGGGGATCACCCCCCAGCCATAACTCGCAACGGTGGCGAGCTCGCGTACGTCTTCGCACTCGTCTGCGGGCAGCGGTACGAAGTAGTACGGCGCGGGGCCACGCCACTCGATCACCCGTCCGCTGAAGCTCAGATCCACGTGTGTGCACTCGATTCGATGTCGATCATGCCTACGAGACTAAAGCAGGGTCGGGCAGTCGACGGCGAATGCGGGCGCGAAACGTGACGTTTAGACCTGACCTTCGCGGGTACCTCTCGCAATACCGAGAGACACCGGAGGTTCCCATGCGAGTCGTACTCGCCGTGCTGGCCCTATTGGCCGCCGCATTCACCGCACCCGCCGTCGCATCCCCACCTGCGCCGTCGGCCGCACCCACCGCATCGACCGTCGCCGCTGCCGACGGTTGCTACACCTGGAGCGGAGTCCTGAAGGAAGGTTCCAAGGGCGACGCCGTCAAACAACTGCAGATCCGCGTGGCCGGATACGCCGACTACGGCGAGGTTCTGGGCATCGACGGCGAGTTCGGTCCCAAGACCAAGAAGGCAGTCGCCGGATTCCAGAAGGCATACGGCCTCGAGGCCGACGGCGTTGCCGGAGAGAAGACCTTCGCCAAGATCTACGCACTGCAGGATGACGACTGCACGCCGGTGAACTTCACCTACGGCGAGCTGAACAAGTGCAACTCGAGCTGGTCGGGCGGTCCGCTGTCGGCGAGCCAGGCCAAGGCGAACGCGCTCGTGACGATGTGGAAGCTGCAGGCCCTTCGCCATGCCCTCGGCGACAAGCCGATCACGGTGTCGAGCGGATTCCGTAGCTACTCCTGCAACTCCGCGGTCGGTGGGGCGTCGAAGAGCCGCCACCTCTACGGCGATGCCGCCGACCTGACCGGCACCCATTCGTTCTGCACGCTGGCCAAGGAGGCTCGTAGCCGCGGCTTCTCGGAGATCCTCGGCCCGGGCTACCCCGGTCACAACGACCACACCCACGTCGCAGCCGACCCGAGCCCGTACTGGGACGCGCCGTCCTGCGGCATCTGATGCACTGACCGCCACACCGCGAAAAGCGGGGTTCCCGGTATCGGGAACCCCGCTTTCTCCTGTGGTCAGCAGATGCGAGCCGACTCGCTTCAGGCGGCGCGGTTCATCGCGGAGAGCACTGCGCGCAGCGATGCGCGCATGATGTTCGGGTCCATGCCGACGCCCCACACGATCTCGTCGCCGACCTCGCATTCGACGTACGCCGCCGCGCTCGCGTCACCGCCCGACGAGAGCGCGTGCTCGGAGTAGTCGAGCACGCGTACGCCGAGACCTGTGGCGCTCAGCGCATCGACGAATGCCGCGATCGGGCCGTTGCCCTCACCCTTGATCGAACGCACCTCGTCGCCCACACGGAGATCCGCAACGATCTCGTCGCGTCCGTCACCGGACTGCGATGTGGTGACGCTCCGCAGCTCGTACGGCCCTGCGTGGTCGAGGTACTCCGTCGCGAACGCACCCCACATCGCCTCCGGTGCGATCTCGCCGGCCTCGCCTTCGGTCATGCCCTGCACGACTCGGCTGAACTCGATCTGCAGGCGCCGCGGGAGGTCGAGATGATGCTCCGACTTCATGATGTACGCAACGCCGCCCTTGCCGGACTGGCTGTTGACCCGGATGACCGCCTCGTACGAACGCCCGACGTCGTGCGGGTCGATCGGCAGGTAGGGCGCCTCCCACGGAACCTCCGAGACCGGTACGCCGCGCTCGGTCGCGACGCGGTCGAGGTCTTCGAGGCCCTTCTTGATCGCATCCTGGTGCGATCCGGAGAACGCCGTGTAGACCAGGTCGCCGGCGTACGGGTGGCGCGGATGCACCGGAAGGCCGGTGCAGTACTCGACGGTGCGCCGGATCTCGTCGATGTCGGAGAAGTCGATCTGCGGGTCGATGCCCTGGCTGAACAGGTTCATGCCCAGCGTCACCAGGTCGACGTTGCCCGTACGCTCGCCGTGGCCGAACAGGCAGCCCTCCACGCGGTCGGCTCCGGCCATCATCGCCAGCTCGGTCGCGGCGACGGCCGTGCCGCGGTCGTTGTGCGGGTGCAGCGAGATCGCGACGTGCTCTCGGCGGCTGATGCTGCGACCGAACCATTCGATCTGGTCGGCGTAGGTGTTCGGCGGACCCATCTCGACCGTCGCGGGCAGGTTCAGGATGATCTCGCGGCCTTCGGCTGGCTGCCAGACGTCCATCACGGACTCGCACACCTCGACAGCGAAGTCCATCTCGGACCCGGTGAAGATCTCCGGCGAGTACTGGTAGCCGAAGTCGGTGCCGGGCAGCAGCTCATCGGCGTACTTCATCACCAGCTCGGTCCCGCGTACGGCGATGGCGCGCGTCTCGTCCTTGCCGAAGCCGAACACGACCCGGCGGAACAGCGGCGCAACCGCGTTGTAGAGGTGCACATTGGCCCGCGGTGCGCCGACCAGCGACTGCACGGTGCGCTCGATCAGGTCTTCCCGCGCCTGGGTGAGCACGGAGATCGTGACGTCGTCGGGAATCAGGTCGTCCTCGACCAGGTGGCGTACGAAGTCGAAGTCGGTCTCGCTCGCGGCCGGGAAGCCGACCTCGATCTCCTTGTAGCCCATGCGTACGAGCAGATCGAACATCCGCCGCTTACGGGCGGGTGTCATCGGGTCGATCAGGGCCTGGTTGCCGTCGCGCAGATCGGTGGACAGCCAGCGCGGGGCCTTCGTCACCGTATTGCTCGGCCAGGTGCGATCGGGAACGGTGACGGTCTGGAACTGGCGGTAACGCTCGTACGGCATACCGCTCGGTTGCTGGGGGGAGATGCTCATCTCGGGTGGATCCTCATCCTGTCGTCGTGGGGCCGGCGGTACGACGAACTCCGCGACGAGGGGTCCGACCTGGTTCAGACCTCGTCGCGGCAGCGAAGGAGGAGGCTCGCGAAACGCATCGCTGCGATAGTAGCAGGATGCGTTTCGCGAGGCACCAGTGCTCGTGCTCTAGGCGATGGCTCGCTTCGGGCTGGGGCCGTACTTGTTGTCACCGTGGCTGTCCAGGACGAAGAAGACGAGCAGCACGATCCAGCCGATGAACGGGATGAGTCCGATCAGGTACCACCAGCCGACCCGGCTGGTGTCGTGCAGGCGACGAATCGCAACGGCCAGACCCGGCAGGAACAGCGCCAGCGTAGCGATCACCTGGAACAGACCGCTGCTGCTGGCTCCGTCTCCGAAGTCGGTCCCGAGAGCTGCGTCCAGGATCGCGGCGACGAGCGACACGAGGAAGGAGAACAGCGCGAACCACCAGAACTCGCTACGGCGCGCCCGCCCGGAGAACACCACATACTTCGACAGCACCGTGCGTACTGCTTCAGGGAATCCCATTTGCCCACCATTTCTGTTCGATTATGTGCACACAACGTAGTCGATCCAGAGCCGCTCATGGTGGAGATTCGCCTGCGGCGCTCGGGGTACGGTGATTCGTCATGACCCGGTTGCTCCTGGTACACCACTCGCCCACCCGCTCGATGGGCACACTGCTCGAATCCGTGCTCGGCGGCGCCAACGACGATGCGATCACCGGTGTCGACGTGGTCGTTCGCCCGGCGCTGGAGGCGACCGCAGACGATGTGCTCGCAGCAGACGGGTATCTGCTCGGCACAACTGCGAACTTCGGCTATATGAGCGGCGCACTGAAGCACTTCTTCGACTCGACGTTCCTGCAGATCGGCGGCGCCCTGTCCACCACCGGAGCCGCCGACGAGTCGAGCGGGCAGACCTCCGGGCGCCCGTTCGGCCTGTACGTGCACGGGCGCTACGACACCAACGGCGCCGTACGCTCGGTGCTGTCCATCACCGGCGCCCTCAACTGGCGACAGGCCGCAGCGACCCTCGAGGTGATGGGCGATGTCACCGATGAGCATCGCGCCGCCGCGTACGAGCTCGGCGGAACCCTCGCCGCACTCCTGATGCCCTGACGGGTTGAGCGTGGCCCAACGGTCGCGACCTTTTACCATTGCAGGGTGCGAACAACGGCCGTCGTACGCGCCCTCGTCCTCCTCGCGTGCACAGTTCTTCTCGTCGCCGGCTGCAACGGCGACGATGACTCACCCGACGCATCCGGCGGAAGCGACGAGCCGACGGAGTCGGAGACGACCTCCGAGCCACCACCGCCGCCTCCCGCGCCGAAGCGGGGCCGCTGCTACC
Source organism: Nocardioidaceae bacterium SCSIO 66511 (assembly GCA_023100825.1). Lineage (NCBI taxonomy): Bacteria > Bacillati > Actinomycetota > Actinomycetes > Propionibacteriales > Nocardioidaceae > Nocardioidaceae bacterium SCSIO 66511. The sequence continues at coordinate 3,103,020 of CP095846.1, forward strand.
GGTTGACCGCTGACGACGTCGCACAGGCGCACAGCGACGCGAAGTCGGTGCCGTGCAAGCGGCCGCACACCACACAGACGTTCTCCGTCGGACCGCTCCCGAAGAAGCTGGTGCGCGGCGGCTCGGTTGAGAGCAACGCAATCGCGAGTCTCGTCGACAAGCGATGCTCAGACCGGTTCGTCGACCACGTCGGAGGTGACGGTCAGACCCGCACCTTGGCCCGGGTGCGTCCGGTGTGGTTTGTGCCGACCGAGGAAGAGATCGCGCGTGGGGCCGAGTGGTTCCGCTGCGACGTCGTCGCCGACGGGTCCGGCGACGAACCCGCGAGGCTCCCCGCGGTGACAAAGGGACTCCTCGACCCCGACGACGCCCTCGACGACTGGGGTACGTGTGACAAAGCCGGCGACTCGCTGAACCCCGAATCCGAGTGGCGGCTGTGCTCCGAACCCCACAACTGGCAGGCGATCAGCACACTGACGGTCGGCGACGGCGATGATGGCTGGCCGGGCCGCGACGAGCTGGTGGCTCGCGGTGACGAGTGCGAGTCGACCGTTCGCGACTACCTCGACGACTCGACCGGCGCGCTGTCGTTCCAGTGGACGTTCCCGACGGAGTCACAGTGGCAGGCGGGCCGTCGCTACGGGCTCTGCTGGACCGAGGATGACTGATGGGCCAACCCCATCCGTACACTGTCCCGCGACAGCTTACGTCGACCGAGCGGGGGCTCCCGTGCGTACTGCCCGAACCGGCCTGATCGTCGCAGCGGCACTGCTCGCCCTTGGTGGTTGCGCATCAGCCGAGGATCTCGCCGCCAGCGGCGCATCCGACTCCACCAGCGAAGCAACAGACGAACCAACCGACGAGCCGACAGATACCGAAGAGCCGACCGACGAACCAACCGAGGAGCCGACGGCCCCGACGCCGACCGCCGGTGACTGCCGCATGATCGCCAACTCCGAACTCTCGCGCGGCGTGGTCACCTCGGCCAAGTCCGCCAAATGCGGCAAGAAGCACAACGCTCAGACGTTCTACGTCACGAACGCCAAGGGCGCGACGAAGCAGGCGCTCACCAAGGGCGACCTCACGAAGGTCTACAAGCAGACCGAGTCGACCTGCGACAAGCAACTCCAGTCGTGGACAGGTGGCAACGCCGCGCGGCTGGCACGCACCGGCTACCAGACTATCGTCGGCGCACCGACGGCCGAAGACGTCGTCGCAGGAGCGTCCTGGGTGCGCTGCGACGTGATCCTCTACCAACCCAGCGGCTCGACGGTCGACCTGCCCAAGGACACCCGGGGATCGCTGAAGAAGCAGACGAGCGACGCCGACTACTGCGTCAAGGGTCGATTCAAGCCGAGCGGCACGAATGTCGTTCTCTGCAACAAGCCGCACGACTTCCGGTCGGTCGGCGTCGTGAAGTTCGGCGATCCCTCGGACTCCTACCCCGGGCGTAAGAAGGTCCAAGGCGGTATGCGCAAGCCGTGCCTGCGTCAGTCGCGCAAGTTCCTCGGCAAGAACCGCTACACCGGCTGGACGTTCCCGACAGCGCAGACCTGGAAGGGCGGCGACCGCTTCGGCGAGTGCTACGCGAAGACGAAGAAGTAGTCTTCGCGAACCTTTGCGACGCGTCTCGCATCGGATCGGTGGGAACACACCGACCACCGAACGAGGATCCCATGCGAGCATCTGCCTTCGCTGCCACCGCCGCACTCGCTCTGACCGCATTGACCGCCTGCACCAATGCTGTCGGCGGCGGGGCCGACGATTTCGACTGCGCGGAGTCGCCGACAGTCTCCGTCGACGACAACGGCTCGGGCCCCAAGTCCGAGCTTCGGTTCACGCCCAAGGAGGGCGACAAGCTCGCACTCGACATGGACATGGACATGAGCATGTCCGTACGAGCCGATGGTTCCAGCGTGCCGACCGGCGATATCCCGACAATCACAATGGGGATGACCACGAAGATCGAGCGAGTCACCGACGACGAGATCGAAACGTCGTTCGAGTACGACAAGGTGGACGCGGGCGGCGACCCGACCGTTGAGTCGACGTTACAGACACTGGTCGGAACCTCTGGCTCGATCACCACCGACCTCAACGGCGTCTACCGCGACGCGAGCATCGATCCCGCGCCGGGCCTGGATCCGACGATGGAGACGACCCTGGAGCAACTCGAACAGCAGCTGGCCAATATGACGGTGCCGCTGCCCGACGAGCCCGTCGGCGAAGGCGCCGACTGGGAGGTCGAGACACCGATCGAGCTCAACGGTCTCCGTACCTGCAACACGTACAAGTACACCCTCGACGAGCTCGACGGCTCGGAGTACACCCTCGACGTCGAGATCAACCAGCAGATGGCACCCGGCCCCATCGAGCAGAACGGCGTGGAGGCCGAGCTCGTCGACGGGTCGTCGGCCGGCGGAGGCACGATGAGCGGCAGCCTCGAACTTCCGCTCGCAGTCTCCGGATCGACGAACGTCGACTCGAGTACCAAGATGGAGGTCGAGCAGGGCGACGACTCGCAGGAGGTCGAGTCCGACGTCGGCGTCGACGTCACGATCAACGAGCGCGGCTAGCCCGCCTCCGAAGGTCAGAAGCCCAGACGCTTCAGCTGCTTGGGATCACGCTGCCAGTCCTTCGCGACCTTGACGTGCAGGTCGAGGTAGACCGGCGTACCCAGCAGTCGCTCGATCTGAACGCGTGCGGTCTTACCGATCTCACGGAGTCGGCCGCCCTTGGCGCCGATCACGATGCCCTTCTGGCTCTGGCGCTCGACGAAAACGTTCGCGTGGATGTCGATCAGCGGCCGGTCATCGGGTCGGTCGGGCCGCAGCCCCATCTCCTCGACGACGACCGCAAGGGAGTGCGGAAGCTCATCGCGTACGCCCTCCAGCGCCGACTCGCGTATCAGCTCCGCGACCAGCATCTCCTCGGGCTCATCGGTCAGATCGCCGGCCGGGTAGAGCTGCGGGCCTTCGGGCAGCGACTGCACCAACAGGTCGGCGAGGACATCGAGCTGTTCACCCGACTGGGCAGAGACGGGTACGATCTCGGCCCAGTCGATACCGGTTTCGGTGCCGAGCCGGGAGACCTCGGAGAGGTGCTCGATCAAGCGGTCACGCGAGACAAGATCGGTTTTCGTCGCCACCGCGATCACCGGCTTGCGACGCAGCTTGGCGACCTCGCGTACGAGGAACCTGTCGCCCGGCCCGATGCGCTCGTCGGCAGGCAGACAAACCGCCACGACGTCGACCTCGGCCCACGTCGTACGCACCAGGTCGTTGAGGCGCTCGCCGAGGAGCGTACGCGGCCGGTGGAGCCCGGGAGTGTCGACGAGCACGATCTGCGCGTCGTCTCGGTGCACGAGCCCGCGTACGACGTGGCGGGTCGTCTGCGGCCGTGACGACGTGATCGCGATCTTGTCGCCGACGAGTGCATTGGTCAGTGTCGACTTGCCGACGTTGGGTCGGCCGACGAAGCAGGCGAATCCGGAGCGGAAGGCGGCGCTCACGTATGCACCACCGCGGTCGCCGTACCGCGTGCATCGGCGACGATCACGGCGACGCCGGTGCCCGCCAGATCACGCACGGCCGCGAGGTCCGGATCGGCGACCTCGTCGTCGGTCGAGACGGCTGCCGCCTCGAGGCCCTTCGCACCCGACGACACGGCCATGGCTACGGCGAGCTGCACCGCCGACAGCCGCAGGCTCGCGAGCTCGACCGGTGCAGCGGCATACGTACGACCGTCGAGGTCGCGGACGGCGGCGCCCTGCGCGGCGCCGGTGCGCAGCCGGGTCGCCTTGGCCAAGGTCACGATCTTGGCGTCCTCGGGATCGGAGAGCTCGATCGACATGCGCACAGCGTATCGGCGCGGCATTGTCAGACACGACCTACGCCGTCTCTCGCTGACCGTGATCGACGTCGGAGCGTTCGGTGTCATCGATGCGGCTCACGACGATCGAGCCGATCCGGTTGCGCCGGCCCGACGGCGACTCGGCCTCGAAGCGCATGCCGTCGACCTCGATCTGGCTGCCGGGGATCGGGACCTTGCCGAGGTGTTTGGCCAGTAGACCACCGACGGAGTCGACGTCGTTGTCCTCGATCGGGATACCGAACAGCTCCACGACGTCGTCGACCTCGAACCGCGTGCTGATCCGTACGGACCCGTTGGACAGCCGCTCGACCAGGTCGGGCTCGCGGTCGTACTCGTCGGTGATCTCTCCGACGATCTCCTCGAGGATGTCTTCGATCGTCACCATGCCGGCAGTGCCGCCGAACTCGTCGATCACGATGGCGACGTGCGTGCGCTGCGCCTGCATCTCGCGCAGCAGATCATCGGCGGGTTTGGAGTCGGGTACGTACATGCAGCCGCGTGCGACCGACTCGACCCGCTCGGTCGTCTCGGCGTCGTGGTTGTCGAACACCCGTTTGGTGATGTCTTTGAGGTACGCCATGCCGACGATGTCGTCGAGACTCTCGCCGACGACGGGGATCCGCGAGTAGCCGCTGCGTAGCGCAAGTGACATCGCCTTGCGCAGCGTCTTGTGGCGCTCGATGAACACCACGTCGGTACGCGGCACCATCACCTCGCGTACGACGGTGTCGCCCAGCTCGAAGACCGAGTGGATCATGCGCCGCTCACCGGACTCGATCAGCCGGCTGGCCTCCGCGAGGTCGACGAACTCGCGCAGCTCGGCCTCGGACGAGAACGGACCCTCGCGGTAGCCCTTGCCCGGTGTGAGTGCGTTGCCGACCGCGATGAGAACCCGCGAGGCGGGCCCCAGCACGCGCGTCATCAGCATCACCGGTCCAGAGACCGCAAGCGCGACGCGTTCGGAGTGCTGTTGGCCGAGCGTACGCGGACCGACGCCGATGGCGACGTAGGAGACGACCACCATCAGGACGACGGCGATCAGCACTCGCTGCCAGGTCGAGTCGAACGCGTCGGCGATGACGAGCGCGACGAGGACGACCGAGGCCGTCTCCGCGGCGACCCGCAGCAACAGCGTGGTGTTGATGTAGCGCGACGGATCGGATGCAATGCGCAGCAGCCGCTGAGCGCCACCACGGCCCTCTTCTGCCAGCTCCTCGGCGCGTGCCTTCGACAGCGACGACAATGCGGCTTCGGCACTTGCAAGGAGCCCGGCCAGTACGACGAGGATCGCCGCGGCGACGATGAGCCAGACGTCGAGCGACATCAGCCCTCGCCGCCCGTCGGGAGCTTTCGCCAGCGTTGGAGGAGCTCGTCCTGCAACCCGAACATCACGCGGTGCTCATCGGGCTCGGCATGGTCGTATCCGAGCAGGTGCAAGATGCCGTGCACGGTGAGCAGCTCGACTTCTTGCAGCGTGGTGTTGCCGTTCTGCGGCGCCTGCGCGGCGGCATAGGACACGCACAACGCGATATCGCCGAGGTAGCCCTCGTCGGCCGGCTCGTCGTCGCTGCCGGGAGTGAGCTCGTCGAGCGGGAACGACAGTACGTCGGTCGGCCCCTCATGGCCCATCCACTGCTCGTTCATCGCCGCGATCGTGTCGCTGTCGACGAGCCGGATCGACATCTCGGTTGCCGGATGCAGTCGCATCTCGCTCATCACGAACCTCGACAGCCGTACCAGGTGCGCTACTTCGACACCTGTGCCGGCCTCATCGAGAACGTCGACGTTCACCGCTGGTGCCCCCTTGGCGCCCTTCCTCGAACCGGTCGTACGCGGCGACGATGCGCCCGACGAGCTTATGGCGTACGACGTCGTGGCTGGTCAGCTCGGTGAACGCCACGTCGTCGACCTCGTCGAGGATGTTGCGTACGACGCGCAGCCCGCTGTGCTGACCCGTAGGCAGGTCGACCTGGGTCACGTCGCCGGTGACGACCATCTTGGAGCCGAACCCGAGCCGGGTCAGGAACATCTTCATCTGCTCCTGCGAGGTGTTCTGTGCCTCGTCGAGGATGATGAAGGCGTCGTTGAGCGTACGACCTCGCATGTACGCGAGCGGCGCGACCTCGATCGTGCCCGCGGCGAGCAGCTTGGGGATCGTCTCCGGATCGAGCATGTCGTGCAGTGCGTCGTACAGCGGGCGGAGGTACGGGTCGATCTTCTCGCTGAGCGTGCCCGGCAGGAAGCCCAGCCGCTCACCCGCCTCGACCGCCGGCCGGGTCAAGATGATGCGGGTGATCTCCTTGGCCTGCAACGCGCGTACGGCCTTGGCCATCGCGAGATAGGTCTTGCCCGTGCCCGCCGGACCGATGCCGAACACCACCGTGTGGTTGTCGATCGCGTCGACGTAGCGCTTCTGGTTCAGCGTCTTCGGGCGGATGGTGCGGCCGCGGTTGGACAAGATGTTGAGGCTCAGCACCTCCGCCGGTCGCTCGCGGGTCTCGGTGCGCAGCATCGAGACCGACCGCTCGACGATCTCGGCGGTCAGGCCCTGACCGGTGCGGATCATCGTGACCAACTCGTCCAGCAGCCGCTCGATGAGGGCCGTCTCCGCGGCCGAGCCACGGACGGTCAGCGTGTCACCGCGTGCATGGATGTCGGCGTCGAACTCGCGCTCGATGATGCGCAGGAACTCATCGCCCGGGCCCAGCAGCGACACCATGTCGATGCTCGATGGGATCGTGATCGTGTACTGCGGTTGGTCTGACGTGGTCATCGGCGCCCCCTCGTGGGGGCTGCTCTCCTCGTGTTGGGTGACATGTGGTGTCGACCGTAGGCCGACACCCTGACATCGTACGGTCCGCACGGTTCGAGAGCGAGCGAGATTGCCGGTTCCGCGTCATAACGATGCGTCTCGCCCGTCTCACTGTCGAGACGGACCGGACGAAGGGGCACAGATGTCGGAGATCGTGGGCTATGAGAGGCCCGTGACCAGCGACGACGCAGCGTTGTGGAAGGCCGCGACGACGATCGCGCGCACCCGCGCAGGGTCGCGCCTGGACCACCAGCGCTCGGCGTACCACGACCTCGTGCACTCGATCGCCTCGCTGGAGGAGTATCTCGCCCGAACCTCCGTCTCGCGGCTCGACGAACCGGCCGTTGCCAACCTCGTGCTCGCGCTGTGCGGGGTCTCGGAGGCGCTCGGGGAGCTACACCTGTACGACCGTGCCGTCGCGTGGACGGACCGGATGGAGGCGGTCGTCGAGCAGCACCGCTGCATGCCGGCCACGATCGCACCGGCGACCCGGCGGGCCGACGCACTGTGGGAGCTCGCGTGCTCGGAGCGGGTACGCGGTGGTCGAGACGCCGCTCAGCCGTGGTTCGAACAGGCCCGTGCGGCGTACGTCGTGGCGGCCGCCAAGGCGAGCGAGACCCCGCCGAACGCCCACCTCACGCGCGAGCTCGCGGCGATCGCCTGCGCTTGCGAGGTCATGAACGGGCGCTGGCACCCCGATACGCGCAACGTGCTCGAGGATGCCCTGGAACTCCAGCGGCGCGCGCCGCGCGGGTACGGGCGGCACCTGCGACTCGCCGCATCGATGCTCGCGTACGAAGAAGGTCGCGAGGCGGACGCCGCGGCGACGATCGCGCGGGCGGCCGACCGGGTCGACTGGGACGGGCTCGGCTCCACCGACCTGGTGATCCTGATGGAGCACGCGGCGATGAGCGCGCCGACGATGCTCGAGAGCGAATCTCCGACGCGTACCCTCGTTCGCCGTCTGGTCGACGACTGGCACCGCCGGGCGAGCGCCGATCGCGATGCGTACGACGAGCAGCTCGCGGACGAACGCGCTCGGGTGCGTGCGCGCGTACCCGAGCCGGACATCGACCCGCTCACCGGCGTCGGCAACCGCCGAGCCGTCGACGCGGGATTCGCGCTGCTGCTCTCGCGGGCGCGTACGGGAGTCGGCGGGTTCAGCGTCGCGTACGTCGACATCGACGACTTCACGATCATCAACGGACAGCACGGTCATCGCGAGGGTGACGCGGTGTTGCGCCGGATCGCGGCCGCGCTGCGGTCGGCATTCGGTCGCGAGGCGGTCGTCGCGCGGTTCGGCGGCGACGAGTTCGTCGTACTCGTACCCGACCAGACGCCCGCGCAAGTCGAGAGCACGCTGGCGCCGCTGACCCGAACGAGGGCGGCTGGTACCGACTTCGAGATCACCCTCACGATCGGCGTCGCTCGCGCGAGCTCGACCTCGACGGTCACCGACGTACTCGCGGCCGCCGATCTCGCGATGATCGACGGCAAACGCGCCGGCAAGGCGCAGATCGTCGTCGTCGACGGCTGAGCCGCACCGGAGTTCGGCGCGTATTGCACCATCGCGCCGTGCGTCGATGGTGCAATTCGCGCCGAACTTCCCCTCGCGGGCAGCCGCTACTCGAACCGCGCCGGATCGCCGGCCCCGCGGCGTACGACCTCCGGGTAGCCCTGCGACAGATCGACCACCGTCGTCGGCTCGACACCGCAGTCGCCGGAGTCGAGCACTGCGTCGACCTCGTGGTCGAGGCGCTCCTTGATCTCCCACCCCTGCGTCATCGGCTCGTCCTCGTCGGGCAGCAGCAGCGTGCTGGACAACAACGGCTCCCCCAACGCCTCCAGCAGTGCGCGTACGACCGTGTGGTCGGGAATGCGTACGCCGACCGTCTTCTTCTTCGGATGCAGCAACCGGCGCGGCACCTCATGTGTGGCCGGGAGGATGAACGTGTACTGGCCGGGCGTCGCCGAGCGCACTGCCCGGAAGATCGAGTTGTCGACGTGTACGTACTGCCCGAGCTGCGAGAAGTCGCGGCACACCAACGTGAAATGGTGCTTGTCGTCGAGTCGGCGGATCCGCCGGATGCGGTCCAGGCCGTCCTTGTTGCCCGGCTGGCAGCCGAGCGCGAAGCACGAGTCGGTCGGGTACGCGATCAGGCCGCCGCTGCGCACCAGATCGGTCGCCTGCCCGATCGCGCGGGGCTGAGGATTCTCCGGGTGTACGTCGAAGTATCGCGCCATGGCCCGACCTTAGTCGTGATCCCGCGTTGCGGTACGACGAACTCGCCGCGTCCGGCGCCTACCGTGCGCCGAAGGCGTCGCGAAGCCGACCGAAAACACCTTTGTGTGGTGGAGTCACAGTGCCGCGCGGCTTCTCCTCGTCGCGTACCTGCGCGAGCTTCTCGAGCAGCTCGCGCTGCTCGGTGTCGAGTTTGGTCGGCGTCTCCACGACGACCTGGACGATCAGGTCACCGCGCCCGCTGCGCCGCAGCCGAGGCACGCCGCGACCACGTACGACGACCTGCTCGCCGGACTGCGTACCCGACTCGATGTCGAGCGGCACCGTCTTGTCGACGTCTGCCGCGCCCGTCTCCGCCTCGAGAGTCGGCAGGTCGACGTGGGTGCCCAGCGCGGCTGCGGTCATCGGAACCGTCACGTCACACAGCAGGTCGTCACCGTCGCGGGTGAACAACCCATGCTGCGCCACATCGATCTCGACATAGAGGTCGCCGGCGGGCCCACCGCCGGGTCCGACCTCACCCTCGCCGGAAAGCTGGACCCGCGTACCCGTGTCGACGCCGGCCGGGATCTTCACGTTGATCGTGCGGCGCGAGCGTACGCGCCCGTCACCCGCGCACTCGGGGCATGGATTCGGGATGACGCTGCCGTAGCCCTGGCAGGTCGGGCACGGTCGTGCGGTACGAATATCGCCCAGGAACGAGCGTTGTACGTGCTGCACCTCGCCGCGGCCGTGACAGGTCGTGCAGGTCACCGGCTCCGAACCTTCGGCGGCACCACTGCCCTCACAGGTCGTGCACACGACGGCCGTATCGACCTTGAGCTCCTTGCTGACGCCGAACGCCGCCTCCGCCAGCTCGACGTCCAGCCGCAGCAAGGCGTCCTGGCCACGGCGCATCCGCGCCCGCGGACCGCGCTGCGCGCCGCCCTGCTGCCCGAAGAAGGCGTCCATGATGTCGCTGAACGAGAAGCCCTGCCCGAAGCCGCCGCCGGCCCCCGAGAGCGGATCGCCGCCCCGGTCGTACATCGCCCGCTTCTCGGGGTCGGAGAGGATCTCGTTGGCCGCAGTGACGAGCTTGAACTGCTCCTGCGTCTCCGGATCGGGATTGACGTCGGGATGCAGCTCACGCGCCTTACGGCGGTAGGCGCGCTTGATCTCCTCGGGCGATGCGTCGCGTGATACGCCGAGGATCTCGTAGTAGTCGGGATTCATGCCTGCCTGTCAGAGGATCGTGGTGGGAGGTACATGTCAGGTCTCGTTCAGAGTTCGACCGACATAGCGGGCGACCGCGCGTACGGACGCGATCGTCGCGGGGTAGTCCATGCGGGTGGGCCCCATGATGCCGAGATTCGCCAGCGGCTCGTCGTCACTGCCGTAACCGGTGGCCACCACGGAGGTCGTGGTGAGCTCCTCGTACGGAACCTCCGAGCCGATCCGTACGGTCAGCATGCTCGGTGAGGTCGCCTCGCCCAGCAACTTCAACAGTACGACGTGCTCCTCGAGCGCCTCGAGCACCGGGCGGATCGACGAGTCGAAGTCGGCGCCGAACTGCGCGAGGTTGGAGGTGCCGCCGACCGCGACCCGCTCATCGGCGCGCTCGTCGGAGAACGCCTCGGTGAGCGCGGTGACGACGAGGGTCACCATGCCGCGCTGGTCGGGGGCGAACTGCTCGACGATCTCGAGCAGCCGCTTCGAGGCCTCCGGCAGCCGTTGGCCGATCGTGGCGGACGCGACCCTCGTACGCAAGGTGGCGAGCAGGTCGTCGTCGAGCTCGGTCTCGAGCTCGACGATCCGCTGGTCGACGCGCCCGCTGCTGGTGATCAACACCAACAGAAGCCGCTGGTGCTCTACCTCGACGATCTCGACGTGGCGGACCGACGAGCGGGTCAGCGAGGGGTACTGGACGATCGCGATCTGATGCGTCAGCTGGGCGAGGATGCGTACGCTGCGCTGCACGACGTCGTCGACGTCGACGGCGCCGTCGAGGAACGTCTCGATCGCGCGCCGCTCGGGCGTCGAGAGGCTCCGGACGGCCGCGAGCCGGTCGACGAACAGGCGGTAGCCCTTGTCGGTGGGGATCCGACCGGCGCTGGTATGCGGCTGCGCGATGAAGCCGTCCTCCTCCAGCGCGGCCATGTCGTTACGAACGGTCGCCGGGGACACACCGAGTCCGTGCCGTTCGACGAGGGATCGCGACCCGACCGGCTCCTGGGTGGAGACGTAGTCCTCGACGATGGCACGTAGCACCGAGAGCTTGCGCTCGTCGAGCATTCGTACTCCTCTCGTCGGGTTTCGGGTGCCGTGACCCGGGTTGGCACTCACTACCGCCGAGTGCCAGTCTACTGATTGTGCCTATCACTCTCACGTCGCACGGCTGGACCCAGCTCGGGCCGCATTCGTACGCCCGCCGTTACGAGCCCTACGACATCACGATCGGGCTCGTCATGGGCTCCGACAACCTGCTGGTCGTCGACACCCGCGCGAGCGTATCGGAGGGCGAACAGCTGCTGTCGGACATCCGTACGCTCACCGACAAGCCGATCGCCGGTGTCGTCAACACCCATTCGCATTTCGACCACGTACAGGGCAACGACGCCTTCGCGGACTCGCCGGTGATCGCGCACGAGTCGTTGGACGGGTCCGACATCACGCTGTCGTCGGCATGGTCGATCGATCTCGGTGACTGCCTCGTCGAGGTGGTGCACCCGGGTCCTGCGCACACCGGCGGCGACACCGTGGTCAAGATCGTGCCCGACCGCGTGGCGTACGTCGGCGACCTAGTCGAAGAGTCGGGTCCGCCGGTGTACGGCGACGACTCGTACCCGCTCGAATGGGGCAACGCGCTCGACTTCGTCGTCGGCCTCTGCGAGCCGGAGGCGACGATCGTGCCCGGACACGGCGATGCCGTCGACCGCGACTTCGTGCAGGAGCAGCGCCAGACCATCGTCGACGTCGCGAACCAGATCCGCGCCGCCGCAGCCGCCGGCCAGTCCGTCGACGACGCGCTGGCGCAGGAGTGGCCGCTCAGTGCGGAGTCGGTCACACAGGCACTACGGCGTGGCTTCGAGCAGTTGGGGGTCGCGACGCCCTAGGGTCGTTCGTCGTGACGTACGACAGGTATGGCTCCGATGTGTTGTCCGGTGACTGGCGTGCGCCGAAGGGCGGCCGCGCGCAGCCTGCGGAGGCCTCGCTCGACCTGGTCGTAGAGGAGGTCACCACCGACTTCTGCGGTGCGATCGTGCGTGTCGACCGCGACCTCGACACGGTCGAGCTCGAAGACCGCAAGGGCAAACGGCGGACGTTCCCGCTCGGGCCCGGGTTCCTACTCGAGGGCAGGCCGGTGATCCTGCACGCACCCGTACGCAAGGGGCCCGGGCGTGCCACCCACACTGCCTCCGGTTCGGTCGCCGTGCACGGGGCGAAGGCACGCGTCGCGCGCGCCAGTCGGATCTACGTCGAAGGCCGCCACGACGCCGAGCTGGTCGAGAAGGTCTGGGGCGACGACCTGCGTATCGAGGGCATCGCCGTCGAGTACCTAGAGGGCGTCGACGAGCTCGGCGAACATCTGCGCGCATTCGGGCCGGCACCCGGGCGTACGGTCGGCGTGCTCGTCGACCACCTCGTGCCCGGGTCGAAGGAGAGCCGCATCGCGGCCAATGTCGCCAAGAGTCCGCTCGGCAAGCATGTGCTGATCGTCGGGCACCCGTACGTCGACATCTGGCAGGCGGTCAAACCGCAACGCGTCGGCCTCGAGCGCTGGCCGACGGTGCCGCGCAACGTGCCGTGGAAGCACGGCATCTGCCAGGCGCTCGGCTGGCCGCACCGTACGCAGGCCGACGTCGCGCACGCGTGGAAACGCATCCTCGGCCGCGTCGAGTCGTACGCCGACCTCGAGCCGGCGCTGCTCGGCCGGGTCGAGGAGCTGATCGACTTCGTCACCGGCGACCGCTGACACGCGAGAAGTCTCACGCTGACAAGCGAGTTCTGCACCACCGAGCCGCGACTTCTGCACCACAAAAGTCGCGGCTCGGTGGTGCAGAACTCACGTGTCAGCGTCAGTCGGCGTTGGTGGGGTCGAGTACGCGGCGCAGGAACGCCCTCGTACGCTCCTGCTGCGGATCGCCGATCACCTGCGCTGGCGGGCCTTCCTCCACGATGACGCCGCCGTCCATGAACACGACGCGATCTGCCACCTCGCGGGCGAACGCCATCTCGTGGGTGACGACGATCATCGTCATGCCTTCCTCAGCGAGGCGGCGCATGACCGACAGCACCTCGCCGACCAGCTCCGGGTCGAGCGCGGACGTCGGCTCGTCGAACAGCATCAGCTGCGGCTCCATCGACAGAGCCCGCGCGATCGCCACCCGCTGCTGCTGACCACCCGACAGCTGCGACGGGTACTGATCGACCTTCTCGCTCAGACCGACCCGCTCCAGGTTCTCGCGCGCGATCCGCTCCGCTTCCTCGGACTTACGTCGCAGCACCGTCTCCTGGGCGATGGTGCAGTTCGCGAGCACTCGCTTGTGCGGAAACAGGTTGAACTGCTGGAACACCATGCCGATATGACGCCTCGCGCCGTCGATGTCGCAGTCGCGGTCGGTGATGTCAGTGCCCCGTACGAACACCGTGCCGGACTCGGGTTGCTCCAGCAGGTTGATGCAACGCAGGAAGGTCGACTTGCCCGATCCCGAAGCGCCGATCACGCAGACGACCTCGCCCCTTCGTACGGAGAAGTCGATGCCGCGCAGCACATGGTTGTCGCCGAACGACTTGTGCAGGTCAGTGACCTCGACGACGGCGTCAGTGGTCGAAACGGCGGACATTCGCACCTCCGGTACGTGCCTCGAGCCGGCGTACGAGGTACGACAGCGGGACGGTGATGATCAGGTACGCGAATCCGGCGACCACCAACGGCGTCAGGTTCAGGGTCGTGTTGGCGAGCTCGCGACCGAGCTTCGTCAGGTCGTAGTACGCGGCCGAGAACCCGACTACGTAGATCAGCGAGGAGTCCTTGACCAGCAGGATCAGCTCGTTGGTCAGCGGCGGCAGCATCGTCCGGAACGCCTGCGGCAGCACGATCTTGCGCGTCGCCTGCGCCGAGGTCATGCCGAGCGTTCGCGCGGCCTCGGTCTGCCCGCGAGGCACGGCCTCGATACCGCCGCGGATCGTCTCGGCCATGTACGCGCTGCCGACGATGCCGAGAGAGAGCCAGGCGACACCGTAGGGATCGAACGGAACGGTGAGCCCGTCGAACGCGATCGGCAGCAAGGCGAGGACCATGAAGACGACCAGGGTGGGAAGCCCGCGGAAGAACTCGACGTACGCCGCCGCGATCCAGCGGTAGGGCCCGACCGACGACAGCCGCATCAGGGCCAGCAATGTACCGCCCGCCAGCCCGAGTACGAACCCTCCGAGCGAGTACTCGATCGTCTTCAGGAGAGCGTCCCAGAGACCTTGCTGGAAGGTCGTCTTCATGTAGTCCGGGTTGAAGAAGACGTCGACGATCTTGCCCCAGTTCGCCGCGAAGGCGGCGACGAGGACGATCGCAACCAGCAGAGCGTACTGAGCGATGCGGATGCGCTGTGCCCGCTTGCGCGGGCTCAGTCTTGGTTTGGGCTCCGCGGTGGTCGTATCAGCCATCGGAGTTCGCGCCCGGCGTCGTACCGAACCACTCCTTGTAGATCTTGTCGTACTCGCCGTCCTTCTTCGCCTTGGCGAGCAGTTCGTTGAACCGATCGACCAGCTTCTCGGCGTTGGCATCGCCCTTCTCGGCCGGGAACCCGTACTGCTCGCCGGTGTCGAACTCCGCCGCCACCTTGACGTCGTCGTTCTGCTTGGCGAAATCGGTCAGCACTGTGTTGTCGTTGATCGAGGCGTCGACCTTGCCCGTCTTCACTCCGTTGAACTCCGAGATCGAGTCGTCGAAGACGATCATCTCGTAGCCGTTCGCGTCGGCCTCCCCCTCCGCGTACTCCTGACCTGTTGTGTCGGTCTGCACGCCGAGCTTCTTCCCGTCGAGATCGGCCAGGCTCTCGACCGACGAATCGGCCGGTACGAGCAGCGCTTGGGTGGCGTCGAAGTACGGATCGGAGATGAGCAGTGCATCAGCGCGCTCGTCGGTGATCGTCATGGCGCCCATGCCGATGTCGCACTTCTTCGACGCGAACACCGCGCCGGACATGATCTGCTCCCAGGCGATGTCGACGACCTCCATGTCGACGTCGAGGTCCTTCGCCAGCAGGTCGAGCATGTCGACGTCGAACCCGACCACCTCACCGCTGTCGTCGCGGAACTGGAACGGTTGGTACGGCAGGTGGGTGCAGACCGTCAGCTTGCCCTCGCTGACCAGTTCGATGCCCTTCGCGGTGCCGCCTTCGTCGTCACCACCGCAGGCGCTCAAGGTGAAAACGGCGCTCAGGGCGGCGGCCGCGGCCGCCAGTCTGCGGACTCGTCGCACGGGCGAACTCATGAGGGTCTCCTCGCAAGTAGGTTGATGCCGGGTGTCGATAGTGTCCCGCAGCGTACGCCCACAGCCACCCGACGGCATCTGCGTTTCACGGTGTGAGCCGGTGCACTACGGCATCGGCGAGCAACCGGCCGCGTCGGGTGAGGATCAAGAAGCCGTCGTCCTGTACGACGAGCCCGTCGGAGACAAGACCAGGAACCGCAGCCGCTCCCGAGCTGTCGAGTACGTCGACCGCCAGCCCGTCGCGCAGCCTCGACTCCAGCAGGACGCGTTCGATCCGTCGGGTGTCGTCGTCGAGGACCTCACGGGCATGCGCCGGCGTACGCCGACCCGCGAGGCGCTGTGCGTACGCCGCCGGATGCTTGACGTTCCACCAGCGCACTCCCCCGATGTGGCTGTGTGCTCCGGGCCCGAACCCCCACCAGTTCGCGCCGGTCCAGTACAGCTCGTTGTGGCGGCAGCGCGCGGCCGGCGTACGCGCCCAGTTCGAGAGCTCGTACCAGCTCATGCCCGCGTCCGACAGGATCTCGTCGGCGAGCACGTACTTGTCTGCCATCTCGTCATCGTCGGGAGCCGCCATCTCGCCGCGCGCGACCTGCCGTGCGAGCGCCGTGCCCTCCTCGACGATCAGGGCGTACGCACTCACGTGATCGGGCGCCAAGCCCACCGCATAGTCGAGGCTCGCCTGCCAGTCGGCGATCGACTCGCCAGGTGTGCCGTAGATCAGGTCGACGCTGAGTTGTTCGAAACCCGCATCTCGTGCTGCCGCTACGACTTCCGGTACGCGCGCGGCATCGTGCGTACGGTCGAGCGTCGCGAGTACGTGCGGCACCGCCGACTGCACCCCGAACGAGATGCGGTTGATTCCACCAGAACGCAGCCGGGCAAGGGACTTCGCGTCCACGCTGTCCGGGTTTGCCTCCGTCGTCACCTCGGCCCCGGCAGCGAGCCCGTACGTTGCGTCGATCCGTTCGAGGATGCTGGGCAGCGCGCCGTCGGGCAGCAACGTCGGTGTGCCGCCGCCGAAGAACACGGTCGACACCGGCGGCAGATCGGACCCGAGCACGCGCGCCGAGAGCGCGATCTCGCCCATCACCAGGTCGGCGTACGTCTCCCGCGACGCACCGCTGCCCAGCTCGGACGCCGTATAGGTGTTGAAGTCGCAGTAGCCACACCGGGTCGCGCAGAACGGCACGTGAACGTACACACCGAACGCCTCGTCGTGCAACGACGACAA
Organism: Nocardioidaceae bacterium SCSIO 66511; assembly: GCA_023100825.1. Taxonomy (NCBI): domain Bacteria; kingdom Bacillati; phylum Actinomycetota; class Actinomycetes; order Propionibacteriales; family Nocardioidaceae; species Nocardioidaceae bacterium SCSIO 66511. The sequence goes on from CP095846.1 coordinate 3,119,650, forward strand.
CGCTGCCTTGGGCAGAGCGCCGTCGTCGGGCACGGGGTCGCCGTCGGGAAGGGTGGATGGCACCCTTCGATTGTCTCAACCGGCTCCACTACTCGTAGAGGGCATCCAACTTGTCGCGGTGCTTGTCTTCGACGACCCGGCGCTTGAGCTTCAGGCTCGGCGTCAGCTCGTCGCGCTCGATGGACAGATCGTGATCGAGGATGACGAACTTCTTGATCGTCTCCCAGCGATTGAGCTTGGAGTTCAGCTCGTCCACGTAGCCCTGCATCATCTCGCGCATCACATCCGACTTCGCGACCTCAGCGTACGAAGCGCCCTCCATCCCGTGCTTCGCCGCCCACTCGGTGACCGCGTCGGCGTCGAGGGTGATGATCGCCGAGCAGAAGTTGCGATCGGCACCGTGCACGATCATCTGGCTCGCGAGGGGGCAGACGCCCTTGAACACACCCTCGATATGCGACGGCGCGACGTACTTGCCGCCGGAGGTCTTGAAGAGGTCCTTCTTGCGGTCGGTGATGCGCAGGTAGCCTTCGTCATCGAGCTCGCCGATGTCGCCGGTGGCGAACCAGCCGTCGTCGAGCATCGTCTGCGACGTCTCGGCCTCCAGGTTGTGGTAGCCGGCCATCACCCCCGGCCCGCGTACGAGGACCTCGCCGTCGTCGGCGATCTTGAACTCCGTGCCCGGGAAGGGTGGGCCGACCGTGCCGAACTTGTAGTTCCAGGGGCGGTTCAGGCTGCTGCCCGCCGCGGTCTCGGTCAGGCCGTAGCCCTCCAGGATGATGATGCCGACGGCGTCGAACCACTCCGCCACCTCGTACGACAGCGGCGCCGATCCGGAGATGAAGAACTTCAGTCGTCCGCCGAACCGCTCACGCACCTTCGACAGCACCAGCTTGTCGGCCACCGCATGCTGCACCTTCAGCAGCGGGGAGAGCTGCTCGCCGTTGCGACGTGCACGCGAGACCTTCAGGCCGACGCCGATCGCCCAGTGGAACAGCTTCGCCTTGATGCCGCCTTCCTCGTCGATCATGGTGACGATGCGGCCGTACGCCTTCTCGAAGATTCGCGGAGCCGCGCCCATGAACGTCGGCTTGATGATGCCGATGTTCTCGACGATCTTGTCGATGCGCCCGTCGACGACCGTTGCGAACCCGGCCTGCAACTGCGATGCGAGCAGCACCTTGCCGAAGGAGTGCGCCAGCGGCAGCCACAGGAACTGCAGATCGGTGTGGTCGAGCTGCTTCTGCGAGGTGGTGGCCGCACCTTCGTACGTCCAGGCTGAGTTGGTCAGGCGTACGCCCTTCGGCCGGCCGGTCGTGCCCGACGTGTAGATGAGGGTGGCGAGGCTGTCGGGCTCGATCGCCGCCACACGGTCGTCGACGACCGACGGATGCTCAGAGAGGTACTTCTCGCCGAGCTCTTCCAGTGCCTCGAGCGTGATCACCCAGGGGTCGTCGCCCTCATCGGGTGCGCCGTCGAACGTGACGACCTTGGCGACGTCGGGAAGGTCGGCTCGATGCTCGCGCAGCTTGGCGATCTGGCCGTCGTCCTCGGCGAACACCACGACGCTGTCGGAATCGGCGACGATGTACTGCACATCGCCCGCGATGGTAGACGGATAGACGGTGGTGGTCGCTGCGCCGGACGCGACGATCGCCAGATCGGCGACGATCCACTCGTACCTCGTCGACGATGCGATCGCGACCCGCTGCTCCGGCTCGACCCCCAAAGCGATCAGCCCTGCGGCGACCCGAGTGACCTCGGAACCGGTCTCGGCCCACGTACGGCTCTGCCAGCCATCGGCCGCATCGGGGAACCGGTACGCCTCGGCGTCGGGTGACCTGCGTACGCGGTCGAAGAAGACGGCGCCCATGCTGGGGAGTCGGTTGTCGATGCTGGCCTGGTCGACGGGGGGCTCGGCCTGACTGGTCATGGCGACGGGTCCTCACACTGTGACTGGAGTTGTGCAGGTCACCGTACTGGACGTATATAACTCGTCGGTAGGTTGTTGCTCAGCTGTTACCGACAGTCACGGGAGCTCGACGCCGAACGCCGGGCGGGTACGTACCGACCAGCTCACCGCCGGCAGCATCGCGAGTCCGAGCACGACGAAGACGCCACCGAGGATCCACCAGCCGGGTGCGCCGAGTCCGATCGGGAGCAGGGCGATCACCGAGGGACCGATCATCGCCGACAGCGAGAACCCGGTCGAGGCCATGCCCTGATACTGACCCTGCGCATGCTGCGGCGCGAGGTCCTGGCCGAGACAGAACTGCGCAGCGGTCTGCGTGATCTCGCCAAGAGCGTGCAGCGCTCCTGCAATCAGCAGCAGTGGTACGGCCTGCGCAGCAGACCCGCCCTCGGTGAGCGAGATCAGTACGCAGACGACCAAGAACACGAAGCCGGCCAACGACGCCGCCCGCGCGGCGGTACGTACGGACTCGATCCGGCGGCTCATCGCAACCTGTCCGAGCACGACGGTGACGGTGTTGACCACGAACAGCACTGAGACGATCCAGGTCGGCGCTTCGGTGAACTCGTTGACCCATACCGGCATGCCGACGTCGAGGATCGCGACCTGGACGCCGGTCGACGCGAGGATCAGTGTCACCACGACGTACGAGCGGTCTCTGAACACGTGCCCGAGGGATACGGCGGACTCCCGTGGCACCGGGGGTACGTGTGGATAGCGGCGCATCACCAGCGCGGCGATCCAACAGCTGACACCGTTGAGAGCGAGCACGATCTGGTAGGCCAGCGCCGAGTCCAGGACCAGCGCGACTCCGCCGATCGCCGCGCCGATGCTCAGGCCGATGAAGTTGATCGCGCGAAGGTACGCACGTACGCGCAGCCGTGCCGCACCGCGGACGCTCGTCGCGATCAGCGCGCTGCGTACCGCCGCCGAACCGCGATCGAACGCGGTCAGAGCCGACACCGAGACGACGAACGACCACCATTGGGTTCCGGCGAAGGGAACGCTGATCGCTGCACATCCGCCGCAGACGAGCAGAACGATCAGCAGTTCGCGGGCGCCGACCCGATCACTGAGATGACCGAGCGGGATACCCGCGATCAGACCGCACAACCCGGCGATGGTCAGGCCGAGTCCGACCTCGGTCGCGCCGAGGCCCTGGATCCGGGTGAAGTACAGCACCGCCGCGACGCCGAACATCCCGTGGCCGACGGTGTTCGCAAGGGTCGTCCACGCCATCACCGTGGCCTCGGGCAGCCGCGGATGCGACCAGCCCAGCACTCCCCCGAAAGACATCACGCAGTCTTCGTCACGTACCTCTCGGCCCGTTCTCGTGCCCGCTTGGCAACCCGAGGCTCTTCGAGCAACCGCGGAAGCAGCGATCGCTGCGTGGTCAGCGCTCGGAACATCAGCCCGATTGTAATGGGATTTGTGCGATGTTCAACTATCTCGATGGCGTCGCCCGCCTCGACAGCGCCTTCGCTGATCACCCGCAGGTACGCACCCGGGCGTCTCGATTCGGTGAAGCGGCGCACCCAACGGGGCTGGTCCACGAAGCCGGCGAAGACCGAGCACGGGATGCGTACGCCGGCCACCTCGAGGATCGTCGTACCGATCCGCCAGCGGTCGCCGATGCCTGCCTCGTTGAGGTCGATGCCGCGCGTCGTGAGGTTCTCGCCGAACCCTCCGGCAGCGATCGGACCGCCGAGCTCGCTCGCCCAGGAGTCGAGGTCCTCCCGGGCAAAGGCGTACACGGCCTGATCGGGTCCGCCGTGGTGCTCGAGATCGGCGATCTCGTCGGGTTCGAGGCCGAGCACTCCCACGCGCACTGGACCGTCGACGGGACGCTTGTCGATGGCGCTGCGTTTCAGATTGCCCCACGGGACCGGTCGCGTCGAACCGACGTTGACCGACTCGACGACCGCACTCACTTCTTACCCGACTTGTCCTTGCTCTCGCCGGTCGAGAGGGCGGCGACGAACGCCTCCTGCGGAACCTCGACGCGACCGACCATCTTCATCCGCTTCTTGCCCTCCTTCTGCTTCTCCAGCAGCTTGCGCTTACGGCTGATGTCGCCGCCATAGCACTTGGCGAGTACGTCCTTACGGATGGCGCGGATCGTCTCGCGGGCGATGACCCGCGACCCGATCGCGGCCTGGATCGGCACCTCGTACTGCTGACGCGGGATGAGGTCCTTCAGCTTGCTCGCGAGCGCGACACCGTATGCATAGGCGGCGTCTCGGTGCACGATCGCGCTGAACGCGTCGACCGGCTCTCCTTGCAGCAGAATGTCGACCTTGACCAGATCGGCCTGCTGCTCTCCGGTCGGTTCGTAGTCGAGCGAGGCGTACCCCTTCGTACGGCTCTTCAGCGCGTCGAAGAAGTCGAAGACGATCTCGGCGAGCGGGAGTACGTACCGGAGCTCGACGCGGTCCTCGGACAGGTAGTCCATGCCTTCGAGTGACCCGCGGCGGCTCTGGCACAGCTCCATGATCGGACCGATGAAGTCGCTGGGCGACAGGATCGTCGCTTTCACGATCGGTTCGTGCACTGTTTCGATCTTGCCGGTCGGGTACTCGGACGGGTTGGTGACGGTCTCCTCGGAGCCGTCTTCCATGTCAACGCGGTAGACGACGTTCGGCGTTGTCGAGATCAGGTCGAGGTCGAACTCGCGCTCCAGTCGCTCGCGCACGATCTCCATGTGCAGCAGACCGAGGAAGCCGCAGCGGAATCCGAAGCCGAGAGCTCCGGACGTCTCCGGCTCGTACTGCAGGGCCGCGTCGTTGAGCTGCAGCTTGTCGAGCGCATCGCGCAGCGTCGGGTAGTCGTCGCCGTCGATCGGGTACAACCCGGCGAAGACCATCGGCGTCGGGTGCCGGTAGCCGCCGAGGGGCGCGGTCGCGCCTTTGTTGGCAGACGTGACCGTATCGCCGACCCGAGACTGGCGTACCTCCTTGACGCCGGTGATCAGATAACCGACCTCGCCGACACCGATCTCCTTCGCCTTCGTCGGCTCGGGCGAGATCACGCCGACCTCGAGCATCTCGTGGACGGCCCCGGTCGACATCATCGCGATGCGGTCACGGTGGGTGAGCTTGCCGTCGACGACGCGCACGTACGTCACGACCCCGCGATAGGTGTCGTAGACCGAGTCGAAGATCAGCGCGCGCGGCGGTGCGTCGGCGTCGCCGGTCGGCGGCGGCGTCTGCTCGACGACCTCGTTGAGCAGCTCCTCGACACCCTCGCCGGTCTTCGCCGACACCCGGAGCACATCGGTGACGTCGCAGCCGATGATGTGCGCGAGCTCCGCAGCGTACTTCTCCGGTTGCGCGCCGGGCAGGTCGATCTTGTTCAGGACCGGGATGATGTGCAGATCGGCTTCGATCGCGAGGTAGAGGTTCGCGAGCGTCTGCGCCTCGATGCCCTGCGCCGCGTCGACCAGAAGTACTGCGCTCTCGCACGCCTCCATGCTGCGGCTCACCTCGTACGTGAAGTCGACGTGGCCGGGAGTGTCGATCAGGTTGAGCACGTACTGCTTCGCGGTGCCGTCGGCCTCGCGCTTCGCGAACGGGAGCCGCACGGCCTGGCTCTTGATGGTGATGCCACGCTCGCGCTCGATGTCCATCCGGTCGAGGTACTGCGCGCGCATCGACCGGTCGTCGACGACACCGGTGTGCTGGAGCATCCGGTCGGCGAGCGTCGACTTGCCGTGGTCGATGTGCGCGATGATGCAGAAGTTGCGGAGGATCGCGGGATCAGTCGCACCGGGTTGTGGTGCGTCGCTGGGTCTCGTGGCCATGATGAGCCATCTTCCCATGTACGCCGTGGGCTTCCGAATCCGTGGGACGACCCGAGACGACCGGCTCTGGGTGAGCGCGTACTAATCCGCTTGCCGGGCGTCGGCCCTCGGGCCAACAATCGGTGCCATGAGCACGGCGGCACACGGCGAGCAACCCGGCGGCAGACGCTTGCCGTACGCCGACGCGCCGATTCAGGTTCGCGCGTGGGTCGAACGCGAGCTGGGCTCCCCGGTCGCGATCAGCGTGGACTGCTCGGGCGGCTTCTCGCCCGGGCCCGCTGCACGGGTCATATCGCATGACGGCCGGCGGGCATTCGTCAAGGCCGTCGGGCCGGAGCTCAACGCCCTGACGCCCGGGCTGCTGCGTAGCGAGATCGCGGCACTTGCCGCGATACCGTCGCATCCGAGCGTTCCTCGAGTGCATGCGTCGTATGACGACGGCGACTGGGTGGCGCTGATGCTCGAGGACATCCCCGGGTCCCTACCGGGTCGCCCGTGGACGGTTGGTGCTCTCGAGCGAGTCGCCGACACGATCGCGGACCTGCAGGACGTACTCGATCCTTGTCCGTGGAGCGATGCGCCGACAGCGAGCCGCCGCGCGGCGCCGATGTTCGATCGGTGGCGCGACCTGGTGGACGATCCGCCGGCCGACCTCGACCCCTGGTGGAGCGCACATCTCGGCGAGCTCGCCGACCTGGCGTCGACGGCACTCGACGTCATCGACGGTGACCAGCTCGCGCATTGGGACTTGCGATCCGACAACCTTTTGCTCACCGACGACCACGTGGTGCTGGTCGACTGGGGACAGGCTCGACGTGGCGCGGCGTGGATGGACCCGTTGCTCCTGGTCGTCGACGCCGTGATCAGCGGCGCCGACGTAGATCCTGACCGGCTGCGCGTACGCCTGCCGCTGCTCCGAGATGCCGACTCCGGCGACGTCGCACGAGTCGTCTGCGCGATTGCGATGGCCTGGCGGCACACGAGCCGCTCGCCGACGGTCGGACTCGACTCGTTGCGTCCGTGGCAGCGCCGCTGGGCGGATGCGCTCACGCGTTGGCTGCGCGAGCTGCTCTGACGCTCGTACGCCGAAATTGCATTGCGGTCGGGACATCCCGGCGACAGTCTGTGCCCTATGACCCGCCCCGAGATCCGAGTTGATCGCGCCGCCGACGACGAGCGCTTCCTCGCAACGGACCAGACCGTCTGGTTCGGTGAGATCAGCCCTTCGCCGACGGATACCCAGCTCCTCGGAGTGCCCGAGAACCAGCGGTTCGCGGTGGAGGTCGATGACACCGATCCCGGCACGTATGCCGGCATCTACGGCGTGCGGCCGATGGAGCTCGCGGTACCCGCCTCGACCGGTCGGGCATCGCTCGTGCCATGCGCCGGGCTCACGTGGGTCGGCGTACATCCAGACCACCGACGCCGCGGCGTACTGACCGCGATGCTGCGCCATCACGTCGAGCAGACTCATCGCGAAGGCGTCGCCTTGTCGGCACTGCATGCGAGTGAGCCGGCGATCTACGGCCGACACGGGTACGGGCTCGCCACGCAGGAGTACGAGCTGTCGTTGGGACGCGGCACGGAGCTGCGGGCGCCGGGGCTCGAGGAGGCGGCGAAGACCATCCGTACGAGCTTCGCCACGGCATCGGACCAGGGAGTGGCCGAGCGGCTTCGCGAATGCGTGCTGCGTTCCGCGCCCTCTACGCCGGGCGTGATCATTGGCGCGCAGAGCTTCTACTCGGGGATCGTGGATAGCAGTCAGCGCCCGGAAGCGTTGCGGGACAACGAGCCGACGCGCTTCCTGTTCGCGGTTCGTGACGGTGCGGACGTCGGTGTCGCGGTGTTCCGCCGCCATCAGAAATGGGAGCAGGCACGTCCGAAGGGCAAGCTCGAGATCTTCGCTCTGGAGGGCGATCCGGCAACGCGGCTCGCGCTGCTGCGCCGCCTGCTCGACTTCGATCTGATCGCGACCGTCACCGTGCCAAGGGTGGGCGTGGACGACCCGCTGTGGTCATGGATCGGCCCGCGCGTCGCCGATGACCTCACGTTCAACGACAACCTGTGGATCCGGATCGTCGACCTCCCGGCAGCGCTCCCCCTACGCGCCTACGCCGCCGACTGCGATGTCGTGGTCGACGTCGACGACCCGGCTGCACCGTGGCAGGCGGGGCGATGGCGGATCCGCATCCGCGGCGGCGAGGCAGTCGCCGAACGCACCGATGACCCGGCAGACCTCGCTGTACCCATTGCCGTACTCGGGTCGGCGTACCTCGGCGGCGCGAACCTGATCGCCATGCGTCGAGCGGGCGTGCTCGACGAACTCCGGTCGGATGCGGTCGCGGAGCTCTCGCGCGCGTTCCGATCCGACGTCGCTCCATATCCTGCGACCGGCTTCTGACACGTACGCCCGGGATCACCCTGGTCACTCCCTGACTTCCTCGAGAAGTCCTCGCCCGAGCGAGGGCACGGGCTACCGTCGAGACATGCGGTTGATCCTGAACATCATCTGGCTCGTCTTCGGCGGGCTGTGGCTTGCGCTCGGCTACGCCGTCGCGGGAATCATCTGCTGCATTCTGATCGTGACGATCCCGTTCGGCATCGCATCGTTTCGAATCGCGAACTATGCACTCTGGCCGTTCGGGCGTACGACCGTCCCGAACCCAGGAGCCGGCGTCCCTTCGCTCATCGGCAACGTGATCTGGATCGTCTTCGCGGGCTGGTGGCTTGCCCTCGGTCACATCGTCACGGGCATCGCGCAATGCATCACCATCATCGGCATCCCGCTCGGGATCGCGAACTTCAAGTTGATCCCGGTCTCCTTGCTCCCCCTCGGATACCGCATCGTGCCGACCGATCGACCTTTCGCAGGCTCGGCTGCGTACGCGGCCTAGCCTGCCGCGCTCCCGGCTGGCCCCGCCCGCCCCGCTGGGCCGCACGTTTCGGCCCCCGTTACGCGGTATCTGGGGCCGAAACGTGCGGCCCAGCGGGCGGGTAGTTGGTCGTCGGGCGGACAGGAGACCGATTTGGGCCGCCCGACCACGCCCTGATAAAGTGAGCGGTCGCGTCTTCGAGACGCGATCCGACCCATACCTCCTACACACCGAGGCTTGCCCAGTGGCGAACATCAAGTCGCAGATCAAGCGCAACCGGCAGAACGACGCCGCGCGCGAGCGCAACAAGGCCGTTCGTTCGGCGCTGAAGACGTCGGTCCGTCGCTTCGACGAGGCCGTCGAAGCCGGCAACACCGATGACGCCAAGAAGTTCGCGCACGACGCGACCCGCCGCCTCGACAAGGCCGCGACCAAGGGCGTCATCCACAAGAACCAGGCTGCGAACCGCAAGTCGGCCATCGCCAAGAAGGCCGCGGCGCTCTAGCCGTCGGACGTACGAGTTGGGCTCCACCGAATCGGTGGGGCCCATTTCGTGTTTGTACAGGTCACCGTGTACGCGAGCGGTAGACCGAGAGCACCATGTGCTCGAGGGCGTACTCCGCATCTCCGGCGCCGCCCTTCACATCGAGGTCGGCGCGCGCAACGGCCGACAACGCGCCGGCCAGGCCGGATTGGTCCCAGGACCGTAGCTGAGCCCGTAGCGACCGCACCCGAAACGCCGGCGCTCCGATCTCGCGGGCGAGCTCGGCGTCTCGCAGGCCACGCGGGGCGGACTGGAGCTTTGCCAGTGAGCGCAACCCGGACGCGAAGGCGCTGATGATCAGGACCGGCGCGACATTGTTGCCGAGCGCCCACCGCAACTGCTCGAGTGCAACGCCGAGCTTGCCCTCGATGGCCGCATCTGCGATGTCGAAGCTCTTCACCTCGGCGCGGCCGTCGAAGTAGCGGCGCACGAGGTCGATCGTGACCCGCGATCTGCTGCCCGCGGCGGGGGCGACTGCCGAGACGAGCTGATCACAGGCGGCCGCGAGGGCTCGCAGATCGTTGCCCACAGCGGTGACCAGGAAGGACGCCGCGTCATCAGTGATCGTGCCGCCGTGCTCACGAACCTCGCCGGCGACCCAGCCACCGAGCTCCCATGGTTTGGGCGGCGCAGACGCGACCTCGTGTACGCCCCCGAGCTTACGCAGCTTGTCGAGAACGCCCTTGCCCTTGTTGCCACCGGGGTGCACGAGTACGCATGCGACATCGGGCGACGGAGCGACCGCGTACGCGAGCAGATCCTGCTGGGCGTCGTCACCGAGCTCGGGCAGCTCACGGATGACCAATGCACGGGCAGAGGAGAACAGTGACGGGCTCGTCAGCGAAGGCAACTCGCCGGCGGCAACGGATGAGGCAAGTACATCGGTCTCATCCGCATCGGGCGCCTCGGCGCGGATCGCGGCCATCAGCCGCGACACGGCACGCTCGGACAGGAACTCGGCCGATCCGGTCACCAGAGTCACGGTGCCGAACGGGGATTTCGACGCGGTCTTCGTTGCCATCGTCGTTCAGCATCGCATGCGCCACCGACACCTCACGATCGGCCTGCGCCCGTACTCATCGGGTGACGATCGTCGACCGGTGTCCGTCGACGACAACGGCTATGTCGCCGGCGACATCGGTGCGTACGACACGCATCTCGTTCTGCTCGGCGAGGTCCAGCATGGCGGGTGCCGGGTGACCGTAGTCGTTGTCGGCGCCGACGCTGATGAGCGCGAAGTCGGCGTCGACCCTCTCGAACAGCGCTGGATCCTGGCTCGCACTGCCGTGATGCGGGACCTTGAGGACGTCAACGGCCGGATCTGCCATCGCCTGCAGTACCGCCGCTTGCGCCTCGGGCTCGATGTCACCGGTGAGCAGCATGCGCACACCCTGAACCTCGGCGAGCAGCACGACACTCGTGTTGTTGACCGCGGCGCCGTCGCTTTCGGCAAGCTCGCCTTCGGCGACCTCCTTGGACGGCGCAAGAACCGTCCACGCCAGGTCGCCGACCTGCTGCTGTGTGCCGTAATCGAGCTGCACGAGTGGCACTCCCGAGGTGTCCAACAAAGCCTCGGCGCCGACACCCACAGCACCCACCCGGCGTCCATCGAGCACTCCGCCGAGTCCACCAGTGTGATCGGCGTGGGCATGGGTAAGCACGACGAGCGGGATGCGGTCGATACCGAGATCGTCGAGACACCGGTCGACGAGCCGCGGCTCGGGACCGGTGTCGACGACGACGGCCTGCCCGGACCCGACGTTCAGCACGAGCGCATCGCCCTGGCCCACATCACACATGACCATCGCCCACCCGTCCGGCGGCCACCCGACGCTGACCGGGCGCACGATCAGAACCGAGACCAGGACGACTGCGGGTACGCAGACGAGTGGTCGTGACAAGCCCCAGTAGCACCCCGCAGCGAGCAGGATCGTCACCACGGTGATCGCGATGATCGTCGGTGCGGACGAACCCCATTCGGCCGCCGCACCCGGAAATGCGGCGCTGCGGTGTCCGACCGCCACGATCCAACCGGCAAACAGACCCGTGAACCAGCCGACGAGGTGACTCGCCGGATCCGAAAAGAGCGCGACCAGCCCGCCGAGCAGCCCGAGCACCGTTGCCGGACCGACCGCCGGTGCTACCAGGAGGTTCGCGGCGACGGCGACGAACGACACCTGACCCGAGATCACCGCCACCGCGGGCGTACAGGCGAGCTGCGCGGCAAGAGGAACGGCGACGGCCTCGGCGCACCAGCGCGGCATCCAACGCGCGAGCCGGTCGCGCCATGGCGGCGCCAGTACGAGGATCCCGGCGGTCGCACAAACCGACAACACGAATCCTGCGGTACGCGCGAGCCACGGGTCGAGCAGCAGAAGGCCGACGATCGCCCAGGACAATGCTCTGATGCCTCGCCCGCTGCCCCCGGCCCCGAGTCCGGCGATGGCGACGAGACCCATCGCCGCGGCGCGTACGACGCTGGGCTCCGGACGCGCGAGGAGCACGAACCCAACGGTGCCGGCGACCGCGATCGCGATCTTCCATCTTCCGCGGACGCCGAACAGTCGCGCGATCAGCAGCAGGAAGCCGACGACGAGCGTGAGGTTCGTGCCCGAAACGGCGAGCAGATGGGTCAGCCCGCTCGCCCGGAAGTCGTCGGCGAGTTGTTCGGGCATCGCCTGGTCGTCGCCATGTACGAGCGCAGGAACGAGTGCGGCAACGTCATCGGAGCGGCGCGAGACCGACTCCGTGACGGCGGCGCGCAACTCGGCCGACGCGTCCCACCACCACGCGGGGTCGCCGACAACTGTGTAATCCGAGTTCCCATGCAACTCAGCCGCATGGTCGGACGAGTCGGACGGGCTGAGTACCCCCGACGCATCGACCGACTCCCCCAGCCGGACATCGGCCCACTCCTCGTCGGCGAAGACGACGATCGGCTCGCGAGTGTCGGCCGACACTCCCCTGCCCTCGACGTGGGTGGCGCGGGCTTCGACCACGACGAGTTCCGCGTATCCGATGTCGATCGTGCGCGGATCGCTGACGACATCGAGCCGGAGGCTGACCGCGGCGCCATCGGCAGCCAACGCGGCTACCGGGCCTGTCGACGCGGTCGTGAGTCGTAAACCGGCGACGAGACAGGTCGCCGAGAGGACGAGCAGGGTGATCGTGGCCAGTCGTAGCCCGCGCCGGGCGGTGATGACACCGGCGACACCCGCGACCACTGCGGCGAGCATCACCTCACCCGGCCGGCGACCGACCGCGACCGCCGCTCCCGCCCAGGCGATCAGTGCCGGAACCGCCATCCGATAGTCGACACCGGCCCGGTCGACGTCGCTCACACGGTCACCAGCTCACGTAGCTCCTCGAGCGTCACCTCCCCGATTCCGTCGACCTCGAGCAACTCATCGACCGAGCCGAACTGGCCGTGCTCGGTGCGCCAGTCGAGAATCGCCTGCCCGGTCACGGGCCCGACACCCGGAAGAGTGTCTAGCTGCTCGAGCGTCGCGGTGTTCAGGTTGACCGTCGTCGTGGGCGCTGTGTCCGGGGTCGTCGTACCGTCGACCGGCGGCGCGGCGCCCTCGACCGCCGGCATGCCGACGATGATCTGCTCCCCGTCGACGAGCACACGCGCCAGGTTGACTGTGCTCAGGTCGACTCGGTTGCCGACCGTGCCGCCGGCAGCCTTGATCGCATCCGCCACGCGAGAGCCCGTGCGTAACGAGACGATGCCCGGGTCGCGCACTTTGCCTGTCACGTCGACCACGACCTTGCCGCCAGCAGGCGACGCAGCGGCATCCGTTGGCGCCGCACTGGCGTCATCACCGCCGGTCGCCGGGCCGGTTGACGACTCGCCGGCCGGCGGACCGGACGTCTCGACCTGCGAAACCGGAGTGACCTCGCTGGGTCGGGACGAGACGAACCACCAGGCGCCGAGAGCGACGAACACCGCGATCACAGCCGTCACGACGACGACATGGTGGGCCGTCAGCCCCGCACCGCCGAGCCGGGACTGAACCGACGCCGGCAGCCGATCGTGCACATCGCCCAGTAGGGGGGACCGGGGAGGGGCTGACGACCCGAGATGGGGGCCGGCCTCCGGCAGGGGGCGGGGAACCCCTCCACCGTCGCCCATCTCAGGAGGCGCGTCGGGCCCGCCGTCGCCTCGGTCGTCGGCCAGCTGTGCACCGATGATCGCGAGCCGCCGCAACGCAGCTGCGTTGCGGTCGCTCGTCGTACGGTCAGGTCTTCTGCGCATCACACCCGGCAAAGTAGGCGGCCGACAGGTTGATCCGCGAGGTCACGACGGGCGATTGTGGACAACCAGGGTCATCGGCCGACCGCTGTGGATGAAATCTGGCTCGAAGCCGGTTGCAGTGCCTACTGGCAAGACCCGGGAGGATTGGAGCGCGCGATGAAGGTGGCAGTACTCGGTACCGGGATCATGGGCGCGGCCGCCGCCCGGAGTCTGCTCCGCGCCGATCTCACGGTGCATGTCTGGAACCGCTCGGTCGCGAAGGCCCAGCCGCTGGCTGTCGACGGTGCGACGGTCGCTGCAAGCGTGCGGGATGCCGTACGCGGCGCAGATGTCGTACTGGTCTGCGTCTTCGACACCGACGCTGTTCTCGACGTACTGACCGAGATGCGGGAGTCGGTCGGCGATGCCGTCGTGCTCCAGGCATCCACCATCGGCATCGAGGGCACCCGCCGTGCTGCCGAGACTGCGGCCGAACATGGGATAACGCTTGTCGACGCTCCCGTGCTCGGCACGAAGCAGCCGGCCGAACAGGGCATGCTCACGACCCTCGTATCGGGCGATCCGGCCGCGATCGAGCGCGCTACGCCGGTGCTCGATGCGATCGGAGCAAGGACGATCCGCGTGGGCGACCGGGTCGGTCGGGCCAGCGCCCTCAAACTCGTCGTCAACTCATGGGTCGGCACGCTCACTGCAGGACTGGGCCAGTCGATCGCATTCGCCGAACATCTCGATGTCGACCCGGCGTTGTTTCTCGAGGTTCTCGCCGGCGGCGCGACGGATACGCCGTACGCCCACCTCAAAGGCGCAGCGATGATCGAGCATTCATACCCGACGTCCTTCTCGGTCGACGGTGTCGTCAAGGACGTCGGCCTGATGCGCGCCGCGGCCGAAGAGGTCGGTGTCGCCGACACCATCCTCGCTGCAGTCGAGCAGGTGTTCATGACAACGGCGAGCAACGGACTCGGCAGTGACGACATGGCCGCAGTGCGCGAAGCGTTCTAGGTCTGCTGCGCCGTTGGCTTTCCCGTTTCTACCGGTACGACTACCCGGCTGCCCGATTCGGGTTCGTTGTCGGCTCGTCTGCTTCTACCGTGCTAAACCCGCCTGCCGGGCTCGGGTTCGCTGTCCGCTCTCCCACTTCCACCGGTACGACTACCCGGCTGCCCGATTCCGCTCGCTGTCGGCTCTCCCGCTTCCTTCGGCTGGGCATAGACGCGGCGATGCGGGGGCCGCAGCTACGACTTCGCGTCGCTTTCCGGCATTCCCGCTTCGGTCGGCCTTTGCGGGGTCGATTACCAAGTAGACATGGTGAAACGTCACTTTGCATGGCAGGGACACCGTGCAAAGTGACAGGTTGCCGTGCACGATGGTACGTACGTGGCCACGGTGACAGGAGTCGGCTCACTGGCGTCTCCCGTCACAACCTCGGGGCGACGACGACCGCGACCATCCCCGGGCCGACGTGTGCGCCTACGGCAGCGCCGACCTCGAGTACGCGTACCTGATCGAGGTCGAGTTCCTCCTGCAGAGCCTCGGCGACGTCGTTCGCGCGGTCTTCGGCGGCGAGATGCTGCACAGCGACATCGAAGGTGCCGCCGGTACGCCGGGCGTACGTGACGGCCAGCTCCTGCAGTCGGTTGAGGGCCCGAGCGGACGTACGGACCTTCTCCAGCGGGCCGATGCGTCCGTCATCGATGGACAACAGCGGCTTCATGGCCAGCGCAGAGCCGACGAGCGCGCCGAGGGTGCTCACCCGCCCGCCCCGGCGCAGGTACTCGAGGGTGTCGACGTAGAAGTACGACGCGGTCGCGTCGCCGCGGGTCTTGGCTGCGGCGATCGCCTTCTCGATCGGTGCATCGTCAGCGAGCAGCTCGGCGGCGGTCAGCGCGGCGAAGCCGATGCCCATGCCGACCTGACGACTGTCGACACAGTGCACGGGAACCCGCGCCGTACGTCCGGCGATCTGCGCCGACTCGAACGTACCCGAGACCTCCGAGCTGAGATGGATCGACAGAATCTGCGACACGCCGTCGTCGGCCAGCTCGGCGTACGTGCGGGAGAACACCTCGGGGGCGGGACGAGACGTGCTGACCGATCGGTGCGTCTCGAGGGCCGATGCGACGTCGCCCGGAGCGATGTCGACGCCCTCGGTCAGGCAGTCGTCGCCGACAACGACCTGAAGCGGTACGACCCGCACGTCGTAACGCTCCGCGAGGTCGGCAGGCAGTGACGACGCCGAGTCTGTGACGAGCGCGATCCGATCGGACATGACTCCTGACACTAGCGTGTGCCCACGCCTCCCAGCGACGCACGTTCGACGAGGTTCCGCGAACCTCTATGGTGGAGTCCACATGTCTGACCTCTTCACCCCGCCGGCAGCTGAGTGGAAACGCGTCTCGATCCGGCTGCGCGACGTGCACCGATTCGGCATCGTCGTGCCGTGCGTCGTCATCGCAGTCATTGCCACCGTCGTCGCACACGTACTCCTCGGCTGGTGGTGGCTGACGGCCTTGCTCGCCGTGGCCATCGTCGTCGGCGCCGTGTGGGGCTGGATCTGGGCCGCGCGCCATCAGGCCTCGTGGGGCTACGCCGAAAACGCCGAGGACCTCTACGTCACGAGCGGGATCATGTGGCGTCGGCTCGTCTCGGTTCCCTACGGTCGGATGCAGTACGTCGACGTGCAGGCGGGCCCCGTCGCCAGGCGTCTTGGCATCGCCCGGATCACCTTGCACACCGCGAGCCCGGAGACTGCGGCGACGATCCCCGGCCTACCGGCGGATGAAGCGCAGCGGCTGCGTGATCGGCTCACCGAGCTGGGCGAGGCGCATGGCGCAGGTCTCTGACTCTCAGCCGGACTCGAGTCAAAGCTCCGGAGCGCGCCGCAGCCATCCCGCCACTCCCCTGGTACGCGCCTGGCTCTGGCTGCTTGCGGCCGCGGCCTGGGGCGCGAGCTCGATGGTGCGCGGCGAGGAGTCGATAACGGTCGTCGGTGTCGTCCTCCTCGCAGCGGTCGTGCTCGGTCTGACCGCGGGGTATGTCACCTGGGCATTCACCTACTTCGTGATCGACGGCACCGAGCTGCGCATCGACAGCGGTGTCTTCGTGAAGCGGTCACGACGGATGCCGTACGAACGCATCCAGTCGATCGACATCGCGCAACCGTTCGGAGCACGAATCCTCGGGCTCGCCGAGCTACGCATCGAGATGGCCGGCGGCGAGGAGTCGCGTACGGAGCTGCGGTTCTTCCCGCTCGAAGAGGCGCGTACGCTGCGGGCGACTCTCCTCGGCCGCGCGTCCGGCGAGACCGACGAGGCGCCCGTCCCGACAGCACCCGCGCATCCCGCCGATCGGCTGATCGCCGACGTGCCCATCGGCAGGCTGATCGTCGCCGGCATCCTCACCAGCGACTTCGTCGCAGCGATCGCGATCAGCGGTGCGTTGCTCATCGCCGTGATCGCCAACGCGGCCGCGACTGCGGTGTTCGGCAGGGACGGGTTCGTCGCGACCTCCATCCCGGTCCTGCTCGCGCTCGGCGGCTGGCTGTACACACTCGTCCGCTCCCGGCTGTTCGAGCAGTGGGGCTTCCGGCTCTCGTACGCAGCGAACGGACTCCACGTCGAGCGCGGTCTGTTCAACCACATCTCGCAGACCGTTCCGCTCGACCGCGTCCAAGGTGTCGTCGTGGAGCAACCCCTGCTGTGGCGGCCGTTCGGCTGGTACCGCGTCCGCGTCGACACCGCCGGCTACACCCGGGGCGGCGACGTCGAGGGCGACGACGCCACCTCGACCCTGCTTCCGGTCGGCGATTTCGGCGTGGTCCGCACAGTGTTCGCGTCGGTGCTTCCGGGCGTCGATCCGTCTGCCGTGCCGTTGCGGGTCGCGCCCGCACGGTCCGCGTGGTTCGCCCCGATCGGCTGGAGGTTCCGGCGCATCGGGTACGACGAGCGCGCGATCGTCATGACGCGAGGCTGGATCACGCACCGCATCGATGTCGTACCCCACGCGAAGACGCAGTCGGTACGCGTGGTGCAGGGGCCCCTCCAGCGACGACTTCAACTCAGCGATCTCATCGTCGACACGACCAAGGGTCCCGTCGACGCCCACGCGCCCAGCCGCGACGCCGCGGAGGTACGCGCGATCGCGATGTCACAGCTCGACCGGGCACGGGTCGCGCGTCGCGCGTAGCGCAGACTCAGCCGCCCGACGTACCGTCCTCGGCCTCCGGGTCGATGCCGTCGACCTCGCGGGAGTCGAGCCAGCCGTCGGGCACTGTCACCTTGCGCGGGCTCCCCTGCCGCCCGCGCGGACGCCCGAGCTCGCCGACGGGGTAGGGCTCATCGGGATCGAGGTCGCCGAGGAGCTCATCGAGCGCGGCCAACGACGACACCTTGCCGAGGCTGTTGCGAAGCCGCCCGCCCGCGCCGAACCCCTTCAGATACCAAGAGACGTGCTTACGGAACTCGACACAGCCGCGCTCCTCGCCGAGGTAGCCGCTCAGCAGCTCGGCATGACGGCGCATCATCGCGCGTACCTCGCCGAGTTTCGGCAGCTCCTGAACGTGCTCTCCGGCGAAGCCGGCAGCGAGGTCGCGGAACAACCATGGCCGGCCGAGACACCCGCGGCCGACGACAACGCCCGCGCATCCCGTCTCGTCGACCATGCGCATCGCATCGGATGCCTCCCAGATGTCGCCGTTGCCGAGCACGGGGATCTCGACGTGTTCGACGAGCGACGCGATCGACTCCCAGTCGGCGGTGCCCGAGTAGTGCTGCGCCGCCGTACGCCCGTGCAGCGCGATCGCCGCGCAGCCTGACTCCTGCGCGATGCGACCGGCGTCGAGGTACGTCAGGTGGTCGTCGTCGATGCCCTTTCGGGTCTTCATCGTGACAGGCACGCCGTACGGCGCGGCCGCGCGTACGGCGGACTCGAGGATGTCGCCGAGCAGAGTCGACTTCCACGGAAGCGCGGCGCCACCGCCCTTACGGGTGACCTTGGGCACGGGGCATCCGAAGTTCAGGTCGACGTGGTCGACACCGTGGTCGCCGCACAGGATCTCGACGGCCTTGCCGATGTAGACGGGGTCGATGCCGTACAGCTGGACCGAACGCACCTTCTCGGCCTCGTCGAACACGAGCATCGACAAGCTGGTGCGGTCGCCTTCGACGATGCCGCGCGAGGTGATCATCTCGCATACGTACAGCCCCGCGCCGTGCTCGCTGCACAGCTTGCGGAACGCCGCGTTCGTGACGCCTGCCATCGGTGCGAGCACGACCGGTGTCGGGATCTCGAGGTCGCCGAGCCGTAGGCCCTTGGCGACGGTCTCCGTAGCGGTCATGGGGTCCATCGTCTCATCCGGGCCAATCGGCCTCGCGTCACCGCAGGAGCCAGCCGTTCTCGGCGGCGACACGTACGGCCTCGGCACGAGTACGTGCACCGGTCTTGCCGATGGCGCTCGACAGGTAGTTGCGTACGGTCCCCTCCGACAGATGCAGCGCACGCGCGATGTCGGCGACCGTGCCTCCGTCCTCTGCGGCGCGGAGCACGTCCGTCTCGCGCTCCGTCAGCGGCGTCGCGCCTTGGGCGAGCGAGTCGGCGGCCAGCTGCGGATCGACGACGCGGAGGCCCGAGTGCACCCGGCGTACGGCGTCGGCGAGCTGACGGGCCGGCGTGTCCTTGACCACGAACCCGCTCGCACCTGCGGCCATCGCCGCTTGCAGATACCCAGGTCGACCGAACGTCGTCACCATCAGCACTCGGCATCCCGGCACGGCTGCGAGTAGCTCTCGGGCCGCAGCGACGCCGTCGAGACCAGGCATCTCGACGTCCAGCAGCGCGACGTCCGGGTGCTCCTCACGGGCAGCCGGCACGACCTCGTCACCGCGGGATACCTCGACCACGACGCTCAGGTCGGGTTCGAGGTCAAGGAGAGCGGCCAGCGCGCCACGTACGAGCGCCTGATCGTCGGCCAGCAACAGCCGGATGGGGGTGTCGTTCATCCCGCCACCTCCACACGTACCGCGAAGCCGACACCCGACTCGGCCGGTCCCGTCGTCAGGGTCGCACCCGCAAGCCGGGTCCGCTCGCGAAGCCCGAGCAGGCCGCGGCCTTCGGATGGCATGGTGTCGACGCCGACACCGTCGTCCTCGATCGTCACCGACCGCGGTGTGAGCAGCACTCGGCAGCGGCGGGCACCACTGTGCCGGATGACGTTGGTGACCGACTCGCGAATCGTCCAAGCGAACAGCTCCCGCCAGCGGCTCGGCACCTCGTCTGCCACCGTTGGCAGATCGGCCTCGATACCGGCCGACTCCAACGCGTCCCGGGCGGCCGCGATCTCGCCGGGCAGCGAGACGCCACGGAGTCCGGCCGCGGTCGAACGTACGTCGGCCAGCGCGTCGCGAGCGAGGCGTTCGAGGTCGACCAACTCGGCTCTCGTACGCGCGGGGTCGGCGTCGAGCAGCCGCTCCGCGAGCTCGGTCTTGACCGAGATCACCGTGAGCGAATGGCCGAGGATGTCGTGTAGGTCTCGGGCGATCCGAGTGCGCTCCTCCTCCAGTGCGAGGGCGCTCAGCTCTCGCTCGGCCTCGACCAGTCGCCGCTGGCGCAGGAACGCCATCCGGAAACCCCACACGGCGCAGCCGGCGAGAACGATCGCCAGACCGGTGCCTTCCTCCGACCAACCGTCGACGAGCCGGCCGGACGCCTCGGTCACGACGAACAGCGTGAGCAGGACGGCCCAACCCTGGCGTACCGGCAGTGCGCCCATCGAAGCGGCGGTCACGAAGACCAGGCTCGTCAACGCCTCGTCGCCGCCGCCGGGGATCATCGCGACCGTGCAGACGAGCATTCCGGCGACGTACGCCCAACGGGTCACCAGCTCCGCCGCATCGGCCGGGTCGGTGCGAAAGTTCCGCCTCCCGCCGAGCGCGACGAGATAGACGACCACGAATGCGGCAAGAGCCAGCAACCCGAGCGCTTGGCGCCAGCCGTCGGCATCATTCAGCAGCCGATCAGCGAGCGGAGCCAGGTACACGAACCAGACCCCGATGGCAAGCCACCGGAATGCCGGTGGACGACGATCGAGGTCCGGCTTCAGTGCGGGTGTCACGTCAGCAGCGTATGCGCCGGTCAGACGCGGGCGGTGTCACGGCGGAACCGCCACGCGGCGCCGGCGATGAACAACGCGGTCCAGACGGCGACATTGAGCACTGCGACGACCAGCGAGCCGCCGGGGTCCAGCGGCCACCTGGCGAGCTCACCGACGCCGTAGACCGGGGTCAGCTTCGCGATCGTCGCGAACGTGTCGCCCATCTCGCTGACGGGTACGAATAGGCCACCGGCGAACGACATCAGCGCCAGCACCGGACCGAGGAGCTGCATGACGTTCTCGCTCGGCAGCAGGTAGCCCATGAACAAGCCGAACGCGGCGAACACCAGCGAGCACACCCAGGCCAGCAGCGCACACGTCAGCAGGTCGCCGAGCGGCAGGTCGGCTCCGGCGAACAGGCCGACTGCACAGACCACTGCGATCGAGACCAGTCCCATCGACATCGCGACGAGGACCTTGACGGCGATGTACGCCACCGGGTTCAGCGGAGTGAGCCGCAGTTGCCGGCTCCATCCGACGGCGCGTTCGACGGAGACCATCGCGCCGGCGCTCGTCGTGGCGATCATTGCTCCGTAGACGGCCATCGAGATCATCACCCACGCGGTGACGTTGCCCGATCCGGTCGTCTCCGTGCGGTACGAACTGTCCGTACCGAAGAGCAAGAAGAACGCGGCCGGCATGACGAGCGTGAAGATCATCGTGCGGCGGTTGCGCAACATCCGCCGCAGCTCGAGTCGAAGGAAGGTTGCCGAGAAGCCACCGAGCCGCGGTGTCCTACGTTCGATCATCGGTGTGGTCATGCGGGAACTCCAACGTGGGTTGCATCCTGAGCGTCATCGCCGGTAAGCGCGATGAACGCGTCTTCGAGGTTGCGCGAGGTGATTTCCAGATCGCGCGCTGAGGTCTGAGTGAGCAGATAACGCGCCGCGACATCTGCATCGGCCGCATGGAGCAGCACCGAGTCACCGCGTACGTCGACCGAGTCGACTCCGGGGATCGCCGCCAGCAGAGACTGGTCCGCGCCGGGCAGTGTCGCGCGCAGGGTACGTCCCGAGGCGAGGCTCTTGATCTGCGCAGGAGTGCCGTCTGCGGCGACTCGGCCATGCCGTACGAACACGATTCGATCGGCGTACGCATCCGCCTCCTCGAGGTAATGCGTTGCGAAGATCGTCGTACGTCCCCGCTGGGAGTCGGCGCGGATCGCTTCCCAGAAGTCGCGGCGACCCTCGACGTCCATGCCTGTGGTGGGCTCATCGAGGATCAGCAGGTCCGGATCGGGCAGCAGCGCGAGCGCGAACCGCAGTCGCTGCTGCTGCCCGCCGGAGCACTTGCCGACCAGACGGTCGCGGATATCGGCGATACCGGCCCGCTCGAGGACTTCACCTACCGGGCGCGCCGGCTCGAACAGCGATGCCGTCAGCTCGACGGTCTCGCCAACGGTGTACTCCTTGAGCAGCCCCCCGGTCTGCATCACCGCCGATACCGCACCCCGTGCGACCGCCTTGCGCGGCGCCATGCCGTAGACGCTGACGGCACCCACTGTCGGATCCTGGAGTCCGAGGATCAGGTCGATCGTTGTGGTCTTGCCGGCGCCGTTGGGGCCGAGCAGCGCAACGACCTCACCCGGACGAATCGTCAGGGAGAGTTGGTCGACAGCGGTCACAGACGCGTATCGCTTCGTCGCGTCATCGAGGGCGACGGCGAAGCTCGGCAAGGTACGTTCTCTGGTCATGGCTCCACCATTGCGCCGCGCGCGGTGCTGAGCCCATGCCGACGGTCATCGACCGGTCATGACATCTGTCAGATGGTCACGGAGCCCAGGTGACAGGGTTCTCCAGATCGCTGGTGCGTACCTGGACGCCGGTGAAGTTCCGCTTGGGCGGCACCGTGAAGACCAGGCAGCCCTTCACCGCGCCACCGCGGTCGAGTTTGCTGGGCAGCTCCAGCGGTTTGCACGAATCGATCGCGCCACGTACCGCCGTCGGCGGGAAGTACTCATCGCCGCTGTCTAGCCCGTACAACGGCAGTTCCGCCCGGGCAAGCACGGCTGGTCCGGCGTTGCGGATGGACGCGTCGACGTAGTACGGGACCGACCCATTGGCCACGCCGTCGAGATCGAACCCGGCAAGATCCTTCGGCTTGCCGCGTTCGATCTGGTCGACCTCGACCGTGATGACGGTCGCGGCGGCGTTGTCCGGCTCGTCGACAACTGACACGGGCGTACCGACCTCTACGGTCGATCCGCCCGAGGTCAGCGTCACGCCCTCCGGAACTTCGATGTCGGGAGTGTCCGGGCCCGGTTCGGGCTCGTCGTCGCCCCCGGAGCAGCCGGACACCGTGAGTACCGCTACCGCGGCGAGCGCCCCGATGCGCCGCCAGGGCCGGGTCAGCATCCGACGAGGCGAGTCGCGAGGTAGGAGCGGATCTGGTCGAGCGAGACCCGTTCCTGCTGCATGGTGTCGCGTTCGCGTACGGTCACCGCGTTGTCGTCGAGAGAGTCGAAGTCGACGGTGACGCAGTAGGGCGTGCCGATCTCGTCGTGGCGGCGGTAGCGTCGCCCGATCGCACCCGCGTCGTCGAAGTCGACGGCCCACAGCGTACGAAGGTCGGCCGACAGCGCCTTCGCCTTCGGCGTGAGCCGTTCGTTGCGAGACAGCGGCAGGACCGCCACCTTGACTGGCGCCAGGCGCGGATCGAGACGCAGCACGACGCGCTTGTCGACGCCGCCCTTGGCGTTCGGCGCTTCGTCCTCGGTGTACGCGTCGAGCAGGAACGCCATCATCGACCGGTTGAGTCCGGCGGCCGGCTCGATGACGTACGGCACCCAGCGCTCGCCCTTCTCCTGGTCGTAGTACGACAACTCCTGTCCGGAGAACTTCGCGTGGGTGGAGAGGTCGAAGTCGGTGCGGTTGGCGATGCCCTCGAGCTCGTCGAACTCCTTGGATCCGAAGTTGAACCGGTACTCGATGTCGACCGTGCGCTTCGCGTAGTGGGAGAGCTTCTCCTGCGGATGCTCGAAGTGCCGGATGTTGGCGGGGTCGATACCGAGGTCGGTGTACCAGTCGGTACGAAGGCGGATCCACTCCTCATGCCAGTCGGCGTCGGTGCCCGGCTCGACGAAGAACTCCATCTCCATCTGCTCGAACTCACGCGTGCGGAAGATGAAGTTGCCCGGTGTGATCTCGTTGCGGAAGCTCTTGCCGATCTGGGCGATGCCGAACGGCGGTCGTTTGCGCGCGGTCGTCATCACCTGGTTGAAGTTGATGAAGATGCCCTGCGCGGTCTCCGGCCGCAGATAGTGCAGCCCTTCCTCGGACTCGATCGGCCCGAGGTAGGTCTTGAGCATCATGTTGAACTCGCGCGGCTCGGTCCATTGGCCCTTCGTGCCGCAGTCGGGGCACGCGATCAACGTCATGTCGACGGTGTCCGGGTCGTCGATGCTCTTCTTGGCGGCGTACGCCTCCTGCAGGTGGTCCTGGCGGTGGCGCTTATGGCAGTTCATGCACTCGACCAGCGGGTCGTGGAACACATCGACGTGACCCGAGGCCTCCCACACACGCCGGGGCAGGATCACCGACGAGTCGAGCCCGACGACGTCGTCGCGGCCCTGCACCATCGCCCGCCACCACTGGCGCTTGATGTTCTCCTTCAGCTCGACACCGAGGGGCCCGTAGTCCCAGGCGGCTTTCGTGCCTCCGTAGATCTCGCCACAGGGAAAAACGAATCCGCGGCGTTTGCAGAGGCTGACAACGGTGTCGACGTTGGTGGCAGGCATGGTTGGCTCTCCATCCGGCTGGGTGTCGGCGGGCATCTGCGGATCGTCGTAACGATCCGCGCCCGATGGGCAGAGGTAAGCGTACCGCCTGGAATGCAGCGACCGGCCGCACCCGTCTGGGTCGCGGCCGGTCGCCCGGATGAGGTCAGCTGATTCGCTCGCCGGACTCCTTGGCAAACAGGTGCACGCGCTCCGGCGCGGCCTGCACGTGGAGCACCTCGCCCTTGGCGGGAGGCGTACGCGCTTCGACGCGTGCGATCAGCGTGTGCTCCTCGCCGTCGATCGTTGCGCGACCGTAGACGAACGCATCGGAGCCGAGCTCCTCGACGACATCGACCTCGAGAGGTACGCCGCTGTCGCCGACGACGAGGTCTTCCGGGCGTACGCCGAGGACCGCGCTCGAGTCGGAGACCTGCTGGAGCGTGTCACGGGCGACGTTGACGACGTGATCACCGAACCGCACGCCGTTGTCGGTCAGCGGCAGGGTGAGAAGGTTCATGCTCGGCGAGCCGATGAACCCGGCGACGAACACATTGGCGGGGTGGTCGTACATCTCTCGCGGGCTGGCGCACTGCTGGAGTACGCCGTCCTTGAGCACTGCGACCCGATCACCCATGGTCATCGCCTCGACCTGGTCGTGGGTGACGTACACGGTGGTCGTCGCGAGTCGCCGCTGCAGCTGCGCAATCTGGTTGCGGGTCTCCACCCGCAGCTTCGCGTCTAGGTTGGACAACGGCTCGTCCATCAAGAACACCTCGGGCGAGCGGACGATCGCCCGGCCCATCGCGACGCGCTGGCGCTGGCCGCCGGACAGCGCCTTCGGCTTGCGCTCGAGGTAGTCGCTGATGTCGAGGATCTTCGCCGCCTCCTCGACCCGCTGCTTGATCTCGGCCTTGTCGGTGCCGGCGATCTTGAGCGCGAAACCCATGTTCTGGGCGACGGTCATATGGGGATAGAGCGCGTAGTTCTGGAAGACCATCGCGATATCGCGGGACTTCGGCGGAAGGTTGGTGACGTCGCGGTCGCCGATGAGGACCCGACCGTCATCGACTTCCTCCAAGCCGGCCAGCATCCGCAGGGATGTGGACTTACCGCATCCGGAGGGACCGACGAGGACGAGGAACTCGCCGTCTTCGATCTCGAGGTCAAGGTGGTCGACGGCCGGGCGTTCCTGGCCGGGGAAGACGCGAGTCGCCTTCTCGAAGGTCACTGAGGACATGTTGATTTGTTTCCCTTCACCGGCAGGTACGTGCCGGACGATCCGTTGTGGAGGGTTTGCGCGACCCATTGTGCGCTACGCCACACGCACACGTAAACACGGGTCGGTTCAGAGCTGCTCGTAGGCCGTCGGCTCGGCGATCGCCTCGGACAGCAATGGGACCGCCGCGAGCTTGACGTCCGTCGCCGACAGGGCGCGACGGTACGACCCGGTGTCGTCCCACAGTGTCGTGAGCGTCCAGAGCTCCTCGTCGTCGACGTTTCGGCCGACGCCGCCCGTACGGAAGCCGCGTTGCTGCGACAGTGCATCGAGTGCGGCATGCGCGCGAGTGGCGAACGACGAGGTGTCGCTCGGCGACACGCGATACCTGGTGACGACGATCATGTGCACGAGGCTATTGCGCGCGGCCACTGGGGCCGATGACCACCTCGCACCGTGGCAGGATTGTCCGATGAGCACACCACCTTCGCGAAGCGCCGAGCTGCTCGCCCGAATGCAGGCAATGCCTCGCCTCACCATGCCGGCCGTGACGCTGGTGCTCTTCCTGGTCGGTGCGTTCGCCCCCCTCGGTTTCGCCGCACCGGCGCTCGTACTGCTGATCGCGTTCGTGGGCTGGCTCGCCTCGCTTTCGTGGCCCGTGCTCGACCGGCCGGCTCGGCTCATCCGAGTGCTCGCCATCGGCGCCCTCGTCGGACTGCTCGTCAGTCGGGTCGCACAGGCATTGACCTGACGTCGCACCTCAAGGAAATGAGTTTGACAATCATTCTCATCTAGGCAGAGAATCATCCCATGCGAATCCACTCCCCTGTGCTCATTGCCGCCGCCGGTTCCCTGCTGGCGCTCACCGCCTGCAGCAGCGAGGCCGACTCCGCGTCCGGTACGCGCATCGTCGCGGCGTCGTACCCGTTCGCGTACGTGGCCGAACAGGTGGGTGGCGATGCCGTCGACGTCGAGAACCTCACGTCCCCAGGCGTCGAGCCGCACGACCTCGAGCTCGCCCCGAAGCAGGTCGCGGCGGTCCAGGACGCCGACCTCGCGGTCTTCGAGACCGGGTTCCAGGCGGCCGTCGACGACGCGGTCGAAGAAGCCGACCTTTCCGACGACGCGAGCCTCGACGTGGCCGACGTCGTGACGTTGCGCGAGGCCGAGGAAGGCCATGACCACGAGCACGAGGAGGAGGGCCACGACCACGAACACGAAGATGAGAGCGAGCACGAAGGCGACGACCACGACCACGGCGGGCTCGATCCGCATGTGTGGCTCGATCCGACGAACATGATCGCTATCGCCGACGCGACCGCCGAGCGGCTCGTGGAGATCGATCCCGACAACGCCGACACGTTCAAGAAGAATGCGCGCGACTTCGGCAAGCGACTTCGCGCGCTGGACAAGCAGTACGAGACGGGCCTCGCGAACTGCAAGCGCAGTACGATCGTGACGAGCCACGAGGCGTTCGGCTACCTCGCCGCGCGTTACGACCTGGAGCAGGTCGGCATCGCCGGGCTCGACCCGGGCAGCGAACCATCGCCCGAGCAGCTCGCCGACATCACCGACCTCGTACGCAAGGATGGGATCACCACGATCTTCACCGAGGAGCTGGTCAGCCCTGCCGTCGCCGAGACCGTCGCCGACGAGACGGGTGCCGACGTCGCGACACTCGACCCGATCGAAGGTCTCAGCGACGACACTGCGAACGAGACGTACGTTTCCCTGATGGAGCAGAACCTCGACGCCCTGAAGGAGGCGAACGGCTGCAGATGAGCGGTGAAGCAGGCGACGCACCACTCGCATTGCACGACGTCGGCATCGTCCTCGGTGGTCGACCCATCGTCCGCCAGGTCGATCTGACAGTCGACGCCGGCGAGTTCGTGACTCTGCTCGGCAGCAACGGCTCGGGCAAGTCGACGCTCGTCCGCGCGTGTGTCGGCCTGCTACCGCTCACGACCGGCTCGATCGAGGTGTTCGGCGCCTCGATCGAGCGCTTCCGCGACTGGCGTCGCGTCGGGTACGTACCGCAGCGCTCGACCGCGACCTCCGGCGTCCCCTCGACGGTCGGCGAGGTCGTCTCGACCGGCCGGCTGTCGCGCCGCAGGTACGCGGGCTGGGCAACCGCTCGAGACCGCCGCGCCGTACGAACGGCTCTCGAGCTCGTCGACCTCGCGTCTCGGGAGAGCGACCCGGTCGCACAGCTCTCCGGCGGGCAGCAGCAGCGGGTGATGATCGCGCGGGCTCTGGCCGGGGAGCCAGAGCTGCTGGTGATGGACGAGCCGACGGCGGGTGTCGACCAGCACAGTCAGCAGATTCTCGCCGATGTGTTGTCGCGAATGCTCGCCGAGCAGACGACCGTCGTCATGGTGGCGCATGAGCTCGGGCCGTTCCGGGCGATGGTCGACCGGGCGATCGTGCTGCGTGACGGTCGCATCGCGTACGACGGCGACGTTCCGCCGGAGCACGACAGTCACGGCGAGCAACACCACATTCATTCCAGCGATCCGGTCGATCGCGGCGCCGTACCACCCGAAGGCGTGTGGCAGTGATGATCGACCTCCTCGACTACGACTTCATGCGCAGGGCGCTGACGGCTGCGCTGCTGACCGGGCTCGCGGCTCCGGCGATCGGCACCTACCTCGTTCAGCGGCGTCTCGCGCTACTCGGCGACGGTATCGGCCACATCGCGCTTACGGGTGTCGCCGTCGGACTGCTGACCAACCAGGCGCCCCTCGTCACCGCGGTCATCGTGTCGGCACTCGGTGCCCTCGCGATCGAACTGTTGCGCGCGTACGGGCGCACGAGCGGCGATGTTGCCCTTGCGTTGCTGTTCTACGGCGGCATCGCGGGCGGCGTTTTGCTGACCAACCTCGCCGGAGACTCGGCGGCGACACTGAACAGCTACTTGTTCGGTGCGATCACAACCGTCTCCGACTCCGACCTTCGGCTGGTCTGGATCCTCGCGGCGGTCGTGCTCATCGTTGCCGTCGGCCTTGCCCCGCAGCTGTTCGCGGTGTGCCAGGACGAGGAGTACGCCCGGGTCACCGGAGTGCCCGTACGTGCGTACGGCTTGCTCATCGCGATCCTCGCGGCGGTCACCGTCACGGTGTCGATGCGTACGGTCGGTCTGCTGCTCGTCTCCGCGCTGATGGTGGTCCCGGTGGCGACCGCACAACAGGTGACGCGCAGCTTCCGGGCGACGTTCGCTGTGGCGATGGTGCTCGGGGTGATCGCCTCGATCTCCGGGGTGGGCGCGAGCTTCGAGTACGACACGTCGCCAGGACCGACGATCGTCATCATCGCGCTTGCGTTCTTCATCGTGACGGCACCGATCGGCACCGCGATCCGCGCCGCCCGCCGAAGGCGTTCGCCGTTCGAGGCAGCGGCGCCACCTGGGCACCTGCCAGCGGGTGAGCATCCGCATGAGCACGGTGATGACTGCGGTCACACGGCCGTGCCTCACGGGGACCATGTCGACTACATTCATGGTGGTCACCGACATGCAGCCCATCAGGGCCACTATGACGAGCACTGAGTAGAGCAAGCAACGGAGCATCACCGCAATGTCCAAGCCGCAGATCCGCACCACCCGGCAGCGCCGGGCAGTCGCGGCCGTCCTCGATGAACTGGACGGATTCTCCAGCGCGCAACAGATCCACGATCTGCTGCGCGCTCAGGGCGAGTCGATCGGGTTGAGCACGGTCTACCGAAACCTGACCGCACTCGCCGAGGCGGAAGAGGTCGACGTACTCCGCAACGACGACGGCGAAGCGTTGTATCGCCAGTGCAGCGACGGGCACCACCACCATCTGGTCTGCCGCGAGTGCGGCCGCACCGTCGAGATCGAGGGCCCGGCCGTCGAGCGCTGGACCAACCAGAAGGCGGCCGAGAACGGGTTCGCCGACGTGCAGCACACGCTGGAGATCTTCGGCACGTGCAGCGACTGTCGGGCGAACGCCTAGCGCAGTGGCTGTCGCGGTTTGGGCTGCCGACGACTGGGCTCCGGTCGCGGCGCGGCATCGTGCTCGGGTGCGCGCCTGGACGAAGCCGCATCTCGCCCGCCGGACCAAGGGTCAGCGGCATCCGGTCGAGGACTTCCTGTTCGAGTACTACTCCCACTCCCCTACGAAGTTGGAGCGTTGGCATCCGGGTTTCGGCAACGTGCTCTGCGGTCCGGGCATCGATGAGTACGCGGACCTGGCCGACTACCGAACGTACGACTCGGGTGTCGGCCCGGATCCGGATCGGCTGCGCCGACGTCGCGAAGGGCTCGAGTGGACGCGCGACCTACTTGCGCTGACCCAAGGTCGCGACGCTCGTACGAACTGCTTCGGCCTTCATGAGTGGGCGATGGTGTACCGAACCCGCCAGGCCGAGGTACGCCACGAGTCGTACCCGCTGCGACTCGGACACCGCGGCACGGACGACGTGGTCGAGTCGCATCAGCTGCGGTGCACGCATTTCGATGCGTTCCGGTTCTTCACCGACGACGCCAGACCGCGCAACGCCGACCTCCTCACGCGGCGAGACCAGCAGGACTCCGAACAGCCGGGATGCCTGCACGCGAATATGGATCTCTACCGCGCCGCGTACAAGTTCTCGCCGTTCGTACGCTCCGAGCTGGTGGCCGACTGTTTCGAGCTGGCCCGCGATATCCGCGAGCTCGACATGCGCGCGTCGCCGTACGATCTGAGCTCGCTCGGCTACTCACCTGTCCGCATCGAAGAGGCCTCCGGCAAGGCAGAGTATGTCGCCGGCCAGCGCCGGTTCGCAGCTCGTGCAGGCGTCCTTCGCGGATACCTGCTCGATGAGCTCACCGGACTGCTCGAGGCCGTGGGTTAATCGGCTGGTACCGAACGTGCGACGCGAAACCCGAGATCGTCCGTGATGAAGGTCGGGTGGCTTCGCCGGCGGACCGATGCCCGGCAGCTCCAGTGCTCATCGAACCATCCGCCGCCGCGCAGCACGCGGTACGACCCGTAGACGTCGGGGTCGTAGAGGTCCCAGCACCATTCCCAGACGTTCCCGAGCAGGTCGTACAGGCCCCAGGCGTTGGGCTCCTTGCGTCCGACCTCGTGGACGCGCTCGTGGGAGTTCCGTCGGTACCAGGCGATGTCTTCGAGGTCGCCGTAACGGGGACCCGAGGAACCGGCCCGGCACGCGTACTCCCACTCCGCCTCGGTCGGCAACCGATACCCGTCCGCCGCGCGGTTCCAATTCGGCTCCGCTTCGCCCGGGCCGGTTTCGTACGCGGGTGTCAGCCCCTCGTGGTGCGACAGCGCATTGCAGAAGTCGATCGCATCGTGCCAAGAGATGTCGACAACGGGCAGCGGTCCGTGTACCTGAGGTCCCGTTGCCGAACCGGCAACCATCGAGTACTGACTTCTGGTGACCGGAACGGTCGCGAGCTCGAATCGCGGGAGCCGAACTGACCATCGGCGTTGAGTGCGCCGATCGGACAGAGTCACTGTTCCGGATGGGATCTCGGCCACTTCGATGACTCCGGACATGAGCCGAGCATTGCATGCGGGCATGCCGACGGGTTGTCGGTCGGGTTTGCCGTGGCGGTGGTGTTCATTTCTGTGTTCGCCACTATCAGGAGCCGTGGGCGGGCTCGGTCTGGTGCTCGGGAAGTGGCTGGTGGCCAGAGCTGCCACTACTGCGACGCAGCAGGAGGCCGGAGACGAGGGCGGCGAAGACCAGGATCGCCGCGCTGACGGCCAGCGCGGTGGTGTATCCGTGGACAACGGCCGCGTCGCCGGACGCCTGGTAGTCGGTGCTGGAGATGACCGCGACGGTGTTGAGCAGGGCGACGCCGATCGCGGCACCGAGCTGCTGGGAGGCGTTGTAGGCGGCCGAGGCGGCGCCGATCTCGTGGGTGGCGACGCCTTCGGTGGCTGTGCTCGCGGTGGCGGTGATCACCAGGCCCATCCCGAGGCCGGTCAGCACCATAGCGGGCACCAGGTAGAGCGGCAGCACGTTCGTCGAATGTGCGTCGAGGAGGGTGAGGACGCCCAGCCCCGCCGCGGCAGCGAGGAGCCCGGACACCACGAGGGTGGCTGCGGAGACGCGGCCGAGAAGCAACCCGGCGATGACCATGGATCCGACCAGCGCGGCGACGGCATGGATGAGCAGAACGAGCCCGGCATTCAGGGGCGAGTAGCCCAACTGGGCCTGCATGTAGTAGCTCATGAACAGGTAGAAGCCGAACATCGCCAGGAACATCAACGCGATCGAGACGAACGAGCCCGCGCGGGCGCGGTTCTTGAGGATCGTGAGGGGGAAGATCGGATCGGGCGCTGACCGCTCAACGAGCACGAAGGCGGTGAGCAGCAGGAGGGCGCCGCCGATCAAGGCGGACACGACGAGCACCGAGACCTCCTGGCCGTCAAGCTGGCTGATGCCGATGACGATGGCGGCAATGCCGCCCGCGCTGAGCAGCGCGCCGAAGACGTCGATTCGACCGGACTGCTTCGCGGCTGGCGTGCGTGGGATGAGGGCGGCACCGATGGCGACGAGCGCGGCGATCGGGACGTTGATGTACAGGCACCAGCGCCAGCTGGCGAAGTCGGTCAGCGCCCCACCCAACAGCAGGCCGATCGCCGACCCCGCGGCGCCGACGGCTGCGAAGACGCCGAAGGCCCGGCCCCGATCCCGGGCCTCGGTGAACGTCATCGCCAGCAGCGACAGCGCGGCAGGTGCCAGCAGCGCCGCGAACGCCCCTTGGAGGGCGCGGGCAGCAATCAGCACCCCGGCGCTCCAGGCCAGCCCTCCGATCAGCGACGGGATCGCGAAGCCGAGCAGGCCGATCACGAAGGCGCGTCGGTGCCCAATCGCGCTGCTGATGCGACCGCCGATCAGCAGCAGGCCCCCGAACGTCAGCAGATAGGCGGTGATCACCCAGTGCCTATTCGCCTCGCCGAGGCCCAGCTCGGCGTCGGCCGAGGGCAGCGCGATATTGACGATGGTGCCATCGAGGACCACCAGCAGCTGCGCCAGCGCCACCAGTGTCAGCGTCCACCAGCGCGCCGTCGATTCTTGGCGTCTATCCATGTCCAGCTCTCGTCTCCCTAACAGTGGTCATGTTTCCCTAACGACGTTAGGGTAGACTAGCAGGACACCGGGACCCGGTGACGAACCAAGGAGGGCGATCGGATGCCAGAATCCCGTGAAGGGCGCGCAGAGCCGTCGAACGTGTGGCTGCGCCCGCAGCGCGCTCGGCGCGGCGAGCCCCCGGTCACCAGCGAGCGAATCGTCGAGGTCGCGGTTGAGATCCTCGACGGCGGCGGCCTCGAGGCGCTGACGATGCGGCGCGTAGCCGAGCAGCTCGGCGTCGTCGCCCCGTCGCTGTACTGGCATGTGAAGACTAAGGACGACATCATCGACCTCGCCGTCGACCACGTCTTCGCCGAGACCGACGCACCTACAGAATCGCAGCAGGACGACTGGCGTGCATGCATCGAGAAGATCGCCCTCGCGTGGCGCGCGACCCTCGTCGAGCACCCGTGGGTCGCACCGGTGGCCGCTTCTCGCCCCAGCTTCGGACCGAGCTATCTCGACCAGTTAGAGCTTGTCATGTCGACCCTGCACCGCGCTGGCCTGGCCGGCGCTGAGCTGTCGGCCGCGATGTGGACGCTGCACAACCTGATCTTCGGTTCCGCCTCGACGGAGGCGACGTTGAGCATCAGCGACCACGATCGCAAGGCCGGGCAGGCCCTTCTGCAGGCGCACACGGACCGCTATCCGACTCTGGCCAGCCACCGCTACCTCGACGACGACGACTGGCTCGGCGACTTCACCCGGGGCCTCGCCTACTTCCTCGACGGTCTCGACCTTCGCATCCGCGCCCGGCCCGAACCCACCGCATAACCGCGGCTTTCATGTAACCCGAGTTCGGAACGCTCAACGGGCGAGCCACTGACGCTCGCGAATGATGCTCTCGGTTTCGGTCTCCGCTGGCGCTTCCTCTCGATCTGCGAGGGTCGGGAACACCGTTGAATCCACAGTCCCACCATTGCAGGCGGGCATGCCGATGGGCCCGCTGGTCACGGGCTTCGGCGCTGTCAGGTGCGTGGTGGGGTGAGGTCGCAGAGGTTGAGGCGGGTAACCGTGTAAGTGCGGCCGGGGAGGTCGTGGAGTCTGCCGTGCCGTCGGTGCTGTCGATCGGGCGGCCGCGCAGGTGGCGGTTTCGGGACAGCTGGTTCTGGTTCGGACCCCGTTTCGGCGGCCGCGTGGCGGATCCTTGCGATGAGGTCGCGGACGCGCTGTTTCGTGACCCGCGCATGGTCGTCGATGACGGCGCCGGTGGAGCGGTGGAACGTGAAGCCGCCGTGCCCGTCAGGCTTGATGATCAGCTTGTTCGGATGCACGAGGTGGTGGCAGCCGCCGCAGACCCCGATCAGATTGTCGAGATCGGTTTTGCCGCCGTCGCGGTTCCACCAGTTGACGTGGTGGAACTCGAGGAAGCTGGATCCGCAGCCGGGGTTGGCGCAGATGCCGTCTTGTCTGGCGGTGATCGCTTTACGTTGCGTGGCGGTGGCGAGGCGGCTGGTACGGCCGACGTTGAGGATGTTGGCCTGCGGGACGGGGCCACCAGTGACGCCGTGAGTGAGGACACCCGCTGTGTCGGCGCCGCAGGTGAGGTAGCCGAGGAGTTGGGAGCCGATGGGTCCGAACCCGACCAACGTGGCCGGGCGGGCACCAGGCAGACGCAGGAGGGTTTCGAGGTCGGCAAGGACGAGCAGCGAAACATCGGCACGACGACGCGGCTTCGGCGGCTCCTGCTCGGCCTGTTCCGACGCGTCCGGCTGCTCTGATGGCTGCGCCTGCTGACCCTCGTCGGGTCGTGGGGTGTTTTGGTCGTCGACCATGCGTCCGAGTCCGTCGACTCGTCGGTCCGACGGTGCACGGTCGTCACCGTCGTACTCAGGCATTGACACGGTTTTCAGCCATTGGGAGAACTTTGCTCCGGTGACGGGGTCGAGCATCCCGGACACATAAAACCCGTCACCACATTTGTCGACCCGGATGTCTCGCTTGTTCATCCCCCGCTGGTACGC
Organism: Nocardioidaceae bacterium SCSIO 66511; assembly: GCA_023100825.1. Lineage (NCBI taxonomy): Bacteria > Bacillati > Actinomycetota > Actinomycetes > Propionibacteriales > Nocardioidaceae > Nocardioidaceae bacterium SCSIO 66511. The sequence continues at coordinate 3,154,245 of CP095846.1, forward strand.
CTTATCGCGTTCTTCACAGTTCACGATGTCGTTGAGCTCGTTGATCGCGACCCGCAGATCACGGGGCTCACACTTACGTGCGAGCGGGACGAGGATGTCTTGGAGGTCGGTCATGATGTCGGCGCCGACCTTGGTGACACCGACGGTGAACTCGTCGACATGCGCCGCACGAATCTGCCCGGCATCCAGAGCGGCCGCAACTTTCGGGAGGGTTTTCAACGTCTGGCCGGCTTTGGTGTGCCGCCGCGACTCACCCAACCCCATCCGCAACTCCTGACGAGCCCAACCGGCGACCGTGGACGCACCGTCGGACTTATGGGCCTCGGACTCTTTGAGCTGGGCGAACAGAGAGGCGCGTACCCCGTCGAGCAGATCCAACGCGGCTTGCAGGTCCCGCAACGACTGGCACAGCTGCTCATCAGTCGCGAGACCAATGAGTTCGGAAGCGTTCGCAGCCTGACCCGCGAGGTCGCGGAGGCGGGTGTAGGTCTGCGGTTCGAACATGAACCTATTGTATCGTAAGCGTGTTCGATAAACAAGTGAGGAGGAGCCGAATCGCCTTGTTTTAAAGAGGAATCGGCGAATCGGCAAGCGGTGAAGGTCCGAGCAAATGGGGCGGGAGGGTCGCGGGAAGGCGGCCACCGACGCGTACCCCGCGTCGTCGCCGCCAAAGAAGAGAACCGCAGCGAGCGGAAACTATGAAGGCCGGAACCGAAGTAGGCGGAACGATGAAGGAGCCAGCCGAGAAGCGCACCTACCGCGCCGGCTGACTCAACCCCAGCTGAACCGCGAACACACTGAGCAGCGACCCGACAACCCACCGCGAGACGCGCTCTGCGGTCTGACTGCGCTGCAGTAACCCAGAAACACCCGCGGCGGCCAGAACCCAGGCGGCGTTGACGGTTGCGGCGACGACGATCTGCACTGCGCCGAGCTGTGCAATCTGCAACGCAACACTGCCTCGGTCGGGGTCGACGAACTGCGGCAGCAACGCCGCGTACATCAACGCGATCTTCGGGTTCAGCAAGCAGGTCGTGAGGCCCATGAGGTAAAGGCGCCGCGAGGTATGAGCAGCGACCTCCCCGGCACGAAAGACGGTTCGCCCGCCGCGGACGATGCCGACCGCGAGATACAGCAGGTATAGCGCTCCGGCGATCTTGACGATGATGAACAGCGCGGGAACGGTCGTGAAGAGTACGGAGAGTCCGGCCGTCGTGGCGAGTACGTACATCGTGAATCCGGTGATCACGCCCGCGAGCGAGGTCATCCCGGCGGTGCGACCCTGACTGATGGACCGCGATACGAGGTACATCATGTTCGGTCCGGGCGTGATGACCATGCCGAATGCGATGATCGCGACACCCGCAACCGCGGCCCAGGTCACCATCGAACTTCCCCCTTCGTCGACCTCATGACCAGCGTACGCACGCCCGAAGGCAGATAACGAGACGTCCGAACGTTGAGATCGGTCAGTCGCTCAGCCGGTCCTCCAGCAGCCGTGCGATGTCCAGGGCACGACCGCCGTCGCTGTCGCCGCCTTCGGCGTCCCAGACCGCGGAGAGGATGCAGCCGGCGTACGCCCACGCGGTTGCGCGGTCGAGCGGAATGCCGAGGCCGTCGGCGATGCGCTCCAGCCTGCCGGGCACGAGAGCCAGCAGAGCGTCGTCGTGGCGCCACGGATCGGGGTTGTAGAGAAGTGGTGCGATCTCGTAGCCCGGGTCGCCGACCATGCCGTGCGGGTCGATCGCCAACCAGGCTTCGCGTTCTGCCCGCAGCACGTTGTCGTGGTGGAGGTCGCCGTGGAGCACCACCTGCTGGGTTGCCGACGCGCAAAGGTCGTCGAACAGCGACAGCGCACGTTCCACCATCGCGATCGGCGGCGCATCACACGGTACGTAGCGCAGATGGTCGCAGAATGACGCGCGGTGAACTGACACGTCGGGCAGCGCAACACCGACAGGTGGGGCGACATGCAGCCTCCGCAGCAGGTCGCTGATGACGTCGGTCGCTGCGTCGTCGCGTTCGGGAACCAGCTCGCGCAGCAGTACACCCGGCGAGGCTCGCTCGAGGAGCAACGCGCCGTACTCGAGGTCGCGGTCGAGCAGCCGGACGGCACCGTCGCCGGCGAAGCACCGCAACGCGGCCGCTTCCTCGTACAGGTGCTCCGAGGTGGGCACCCCCAGCTTCAGGACCGCCGCGGATCCATCGGCACGGCGTACTGGCGCGACCCAGTTGAAGCTCAGCGCGTACGGCTCGCCGACCTCCAGGCGCCACGTTCGGGCTACGGAGGCGATGACGTCCGGCAGTTCCTCCAGCCAACGTGCACCGGCAATACCCCACGCAGCTTCGACATTCGTACGTAGGCCGACCGGCACGTCGTACGCGCTCTCGGTCACGCCCTCGCCGCCGGCGCCGCGACCTGATGACGACGCAACCCGTACGTGACCGCGTCGAGCAGCGCCTCCCACGAGGCTTCGACGATGTTGTGCCCCACACCGACCGTCACCCAGGTGTCGGTGCCGTCCGCGGTCTCGATCAGCACTCGGATCACGGCATCGGTGCCGTGCCCCTGGTCGAGGATTCGTACCCGGTAGTCGGTGAGTCGGAACTGCCCGACCTGCGGGTACGCCTGCTCGATGGCCTGGCGCAGCGCGTGATCCAGCGCATTGACCGGGCCGTTGCCTTCACCAGTCACGACGATGCGTTGTCCGGCGGCACGCAGCTTCACGGTCGCCTCCGACAGGGCCTCGGCATCGGCCGGAGTGTTCGACTCGGTGATGACGCGCCACGACTCGACGGCGAAGTACGCCGGCCGGTTGCCTTCGACCTCTTCGGCGAGCAGTAGGTCGAACGACGCATCTGCCGCCTCGAAGGTGTAGCCGGTCTGCTCGAGCCTCTTGACCCGGTCGGTGATCCGGGCGAGCTGGTCGGCGTCGGACGTCAGATCGTAGCCGAGTTCCTTTCCCTTCAGCTCGATGCTCGCGCGTCCGGCCATCTCCGAGACGAGCAGCCGCATATCGTTGCCGACCAGCTCGGGATCGATGTGCTGATAGAGATCGGGGTCGACCCGGATCGCGCTCGCGTGCAGGCCGGCCTTGTGCGCGAACGACGAGACCCCGACGTACGGCTGGCGCGACGACGGCGGGATGTTCGTGACCTCGGCGATCGCATGCGCGATGCGGCTCGCCTCGCGCAGAGACGTTACGGGCAGCAAATCGTGACCGAGTTTCAGCTGCAGGTTGGCGACGACAGTGATGAGGTCAGCATTGCCCGTACGCTCGCCGTAGCCGTTGACGCACCCTTGCATATGGCTCGCGCCCGCATCGACCGCTGCCACCGAGTTGGCGACCGCGCAGCCGGTGTCGTTGTGGCAGTGGATGCCCAGGCGTGCACCGGTCTCATCGGCGACGGAGCCGACGATGTCACTCACCCACGTCGGAAGCATGCCGCCGTTCGTATCGCAGAGTACGACTACTTCGGCGCCCGCACCGGCGGCCGTACGTACGACCTCGAGCGCATAGTCGCGGTTCGACCGGTATCCGTCGAAGAAGTGCTCACAGTCGAGGAAGACGCGGCGCCCCTCGGCCCGCAGATGCTCGACCGTGTCGGCGACCATCGCGAGGTTCTCGTCGAGCGTCGTACGCAGCGCGAGCTCTACATGGCGGTCATGGCTCTTCGCCACCAAGGTCACCACCGATGCCTCGGAGTCGCGCAGGGCGGCGACCTGGGGGTCGTCGGCGGCGCGCGTACCCGGTCGACGGGTCGCGCCGAACGCCGCGAGCGTTGCGGTCTGCAGCGCCAGCTCAGTTCGTGCACGGGCGAAGAACTCGGTGTCCTTGGGGTTCGACCCCGGCCAACCGCCCTCGATGTAGCCGACCCCCAGCTCGTCGAGATGCCGCGCAATACCGAGTTTGTCGGCGACAGAGAGGTTGAGACCTTCCTGCTGTGCGCCGTCGCGCAGGGTCGTGTCGTAGACGTGGAAGCTGTCGGTGGCACTCACGGTGCGTCCTTTGCTGCTGAGGGGTTTGACCAAATAAAAAAGCCCCCCGTGGGTACGAGAGGCTGCGCGTCTGGCTCGGATTGCGAGCTAGACGCGCCTGGGAATGATCGTGGCGCTGGTGTGCACGGTCCCAGTGTGCCACGCACACAGCATCACGGGCGCACCCCGACCCGCGTTCTCAGTATCCGAAACGCCGTCGGTACGCTCGTGGCCGTGACCCACGAGCTTCCCCGCACCGCCGATGTGCGCGCGATCTACCTCGTGCTCACGCCCCGGGCCGTCGACCTGAACGAGAGCGGAGAGGTCGACGTACGCCCGTTCGCCGACGACTCCCGAGCCTTGCCTCCTCCCGATCTGCTGGTCGCGCGCGGCAGCACGCTCGACGACCTCGAGCTCCTCGCCGACCGCACCCATGTCCTCGCCGTCACCAAGGCGAGCGGCGTCGAGGACGCACACGGGATCGAATGCGCCGCACGCTCACGTGCTCTGCGGGTCGCCGCCGAGCACGACGGCCTCGTGATCGACACCGCCGTACCGCGGATCCTGCACGGCGACGCGTCGCACACTCCCGACGCACACGAATGGTTCGCGTTCTCCCATACGGATACCTCGATCCGTACGCACGGGCTGGCGCGGTTCGGCCTGCCCGAGCTCGGCAACGACCAGGCGAGCTCCGAGCTCCTGCCGATGTACGACGCAGTACTCGTTGGAGTCGCACAGCGGCTGATCGAGGAGTGGCCGGCCAACGACCCGATCGGACCCGCCACGATCACGTTGCGCGATATCGCACGTGGGTACGGCGACGCGTTCACCGAGGGAGACGATCCGACGCTGACCCGCAGCGTGAACGTCAGCCTGCGTTACGACAAGGGCCGCCAACTGCTGGAGGTCGTACTCCACGACGACCCGGCCACCGCGCTGTTCGGCTAGACGCGGCCTACGCCACGGTGTGCATCCAGCCGCGCCGATCGTCGGCGCGGCCGTACTGGATGTCCACCAGGGCCTCGCGGATCGCCATTGTCACCTTGCCCGCTTCGCCGTCTCCGCTGCGCGCCTCTGCGACGTCGTCGCCGTCGGCCCATTTGAGCGTGCCGACCGGGGTGACGACTGCTGCGGTGCCGCATGCGAACACCTCGGTGATCCGCCCGTCACGTACGCCGTCGCGCCACTCGTCGATGCCGACGCGCCGCTCGATGACCGTATGACCGAGGTCGGAGGCGAGGGTCATCACCGAGTCGCGGGTGATGCCCTCGAGAATCGATCCGGACAGCTCTGGAGTGACGATCGACCCGTCGTCGTAGACGAAGTAGAGGTTCATACCGCCGAGCTCTTCGACCCACTGGTGCTCGACGTCATCGAGGAACACCACCTGGTCGCACCCGTGCTCGGAGGCTTGGCTCTGCGGCAGCAGGCTCGCCGCATAGTTGCCTCCGCATTTGGCCGCACCGGTGCCGCCCGTGCCCGCGCGGGCGTAATCGGTCGACAGCCAGATCGACACCGGCTTGACACCCCCGGCGAAGTACGCGCCAGCCGGCGAGGCGATGACCGAGAAGGTCACATGCTTCGACGGCCGCACGCCGAGGAACACCTCGGACGCGAACATGAACGGGCGTACGTACAGGCTCGTCTCACCGCCCGACGGAACCCACGCCGCGTCGGCGCGGATCAGGGCGTCGATGGCAGAGACGAAAAGCTCTTCGGGCAGCTTCGGCAACGCCAGGCGCTCAGACGAGCGCTGCATCCGAGCGGCGTTCGAATGCGGCCGGAACGTGCGGATCGAACCGTCGGGATGCGCGTACGCCTTGAGTCCTTCGAAGATCTCCTGCGCGTAGTGCAGCACCGCCGTCGCCGGGTCGATCGACAGTGGACCGTACGCAACGACCCGTGGGTCCTGCCAGCCGCCCTCGGGAGTCCACTCCGCCAGGAACATGTGGTCGGTGAAGTACGAGCCGAAGCCTGGGTCGGCGAGGATCTCCGCGCGGCGCTCGGGTGACGTGGGCGCGGGGTTTGCATCGAGGCGGATGGACGGCGTTGTCATGTTCTGCACGTTACCAATCATTCACTGGCGAGCCGGTACGGATCGGTCGATCGGCATCGGAGGCGGGTCGCCGTCCGCCGACGACGTCGTGCATCCAGCCGTACAGGTCGGGGACACGGCCGTGCTGGATGCCGACCAGCGCGTCCCGCAATGCGCGCGTCACCTCTGCTCTCGCAGGGTCGGGCACGCTCGCGGTACACACGGAGTCTCCGTCGGCCCAGCAGAGCCGGCCGATCGGCGTCACCACCGTGGCCGTGCCGCAGCCGAAGACCTCGGTGATCGCCCCGTCACGTACGCCGTCGCGCCATTCGTCGATGCTGATCCGTCGCTCGACCACCCGGTGGCCGAGGTCGGCCGCGATGGTCTTGAGCGAGTCGCGGGTGATGCCGGCGAGGATCGACCCGGACAGCTCCGGGGTGACGATCGTGCCGTCGGCGAGCACGAAGCCGACGTTCATCGCGCCGATCTCCTCGACCCACCGTTGCTCGGCGTCGTCGACGAACACGACCTGGTCGCATCCGTGCGCCAGAGCCTGCGCCTGCGGCAACAGACTCGCGGCGTAGTTACTGCCGGACTTTGCCGCTCCGGTGCCACCCGAGCCCGCACGCGCGTGCTCCGCCGAGAGCCAGACGTCGACGGGCTTGAGTCCGCCGTCGAAGTACGGGCCAGCCGGCGAGGCGATCACCGCGAAGGTCGCGCTACGCGCCGCACGGACGCCGACGAACGCCTCCGTTGCGAACAGGAACGGCCGGATGTACAGGCTGGCCTCGTCGCCTTTCGGTACCCATTCGGAGTCCGCTCGGACCAGCCGGTCGATCGCGCCGACGAACAGCTCATCGGGTACGGCGGGCAATGCCAGCCGCGCGGCCGAGCGCCGCAGCCGGGCCGCGTTGGCGTACGGCCGGAACGTACGTATGCCGCCGTCGGGGTGTGCGTACGCCTTGAGTCCTTCGAAGATCTCCTGCGCGTAGTGCAGCACCGCGGAAGCAGGGTCGATCGACAGCGGACCGTACGGTACGACGCGCGGATCCTGCCAGCCGTCGCCGATGGTCCACTCGGCGACGAACATGTGGTCGGTGAAATGAGTACCGAAGCGCGGTTCTTCCAGAATCTCCGCGCGACGCTCCGGCGTCGCCGGAGCTGGGTTGGAGGTGGTGCTGATCGGGTGGGTGGCCGTCGCGGTCACGTGGACTCGCCTCCTGGCTGAGTGGTGAGGGGTTGAGGCCGTACGGCCTCTCGGGTCAGCCGACCCGTACGCCCTCGGCCACGCGCGCAGCGATGGCCTCGCCCACCTCCTCGGTGCGTCGCGGTGCGGATCCCCGCTCGGCGATATCGGCCTCGACCGCGCGCTCGACATCGTGCGCGGCGGCCGAATGGCCGAGGTGGTCGAGCAGCAGCGCCGTCGACAGGATCGCCGCGGTCGGGTCGGCCTTCGACTGGCCGGCGATGTCGGGAGCCGATCCGTGTACCGGCTCGAACATGCTCGGGGCCGTGCGGTCGGGGTTCACGTTTCCGCTTGCGGCCAGGCCGATGCCTCCGGTGATGGCGGCGGCGAGGTCGGTGATGATGTCGCCGAACAGGTTGTCGGTGACGATGACGTCGAAGCGGGCCGGATCGGTCGCGAGGAAGATCGTGGCGGCGTCGACATGCAGGTAGTCGACGGCGATGTCCGGGAACTCTGCCGCGACCCGGTCGACGGTGCGTTTCCAGAGGTGGCCGGCGTGCACCAGCACGTTGTTCTTGTGTACGAGCGTGAGCTTCTTGGCCGGCCGTGCGGCCGCCCGCGCGAACGCGTCGCGTACGACTCGCTCGACGCCGTGCGCGGTGTTGACACTGACCTCGGTCGCGATCTCGTGCGGCGTGCCGACGCGCAGTGCGCCGCCATTGCCGACGTACGGACCTTCGGTGCCCTCGCGGACGACGACGAAGTCGATCTCGCCCGGATCGCTCAACGGCGACGGAACTCCGGTGAACAGCTTCGACGGGCGGAGGTTGACGTAGTGGTCGAGCTCGAACCGCAGCCGCAGCAGCAACCCCCGCTCGAGTACGCCGGACGGGACGCCTGGGTCACCGACAGCGCCGAGCAGAATAGCGTCGTGGCCGCGGATCTCCTCGAGTACCGAGTCCGGAAGGGTTTCGCCGCTGGCGTGGTAACGCCGGGCGCCGAGGTCGTACTCGGTGGTCGTGAACGAAAGGTCGTACGCGGGTGCGATGGTGTCGAGCACCCGGAGCGCCTCGTGGGTCACTTCGGGGCCGATTCCGTCGCCCGGGACGACTGCGAGTGAGGTCATGTGAGGACTCTAGTCATGACTGGGGAAGCCGAACTTCGCGTCTCAGTTGTCGTCGGGGCGTTCGCCGCCGTTGTCGCGCAGATCCATCGCGTTCTGCACGGCACTCTGGCCGTCGTACTTGTCGCGCAGGTGGCTCGGGCCCCACTCGGGGTACATGTCATACATCGGTCTCTCCTGTGATCGTTGTGAATCGGGCGGAATAGGGAAAACGCTCGGCGGTTGGCTTGGAGTTCCAGCCAGGCCGTGCGACGTACCGTCCGATGGATCACATCGAAGAGGTCTGCTGCCGAGAAAGGTAACGCTGTTTGCGGGTTCATCCTCGCGGCGGGAGCTCCAGGCCAAACGCCGAACTCCGCGGCGAGGGTGGCCTATGTGGCCTCGCCGCGGCAGCTGAGAATTACTACGAACTTCCGCATGATGCGGATTACGTTAGGTCACCGTTCAGTCACGAGCCAGCGGATTCGGCCGACTTCTCAGATTCCGAGACGCAAAACTCAGTTGCTGGACTGTGCGAGACTGCCCGGGTGAGCGCGCCCCCCGACGTACCTCCATTGGTCACCCGCGCCTTGGAGCTGTCCAGGCAAGAGGGATTCATCACCGCGACCCGCCACGAGACCGGCAGACTGCTCGCCACGCTCTCCGCCTCGCGGGCAGGCACCCTCGCGGAACTGGGCACCGGTTGCGGTGTCGGGTCGGCATGGATCAGCAGCGGTACGCGTGGCGACGCTCACGTCGTGACGGCCGAGGTCGATCCGTCGCTGGCGGAGAAGGTGCAGGAGATCTTCGCCGAGGTCCCCGAGGTCGAGGTGATCGCCGGCGACTGGACGACGCTCGAGCAGTACGCGCCGTTCTCGCTGCTGTTCGTCGACGTACGCGACGTCAAGGGCAGTGTCGAGGCGGTGTGCGATCTGATGGAGCCCGGCGGTGTCGTCGTGCTCGATGACTTCACCCCGTGCGAGTCGTGGCCGCCGATCTTCGAAGGGCGGGTCGACGTGATGCGCGAGCAATGGCTCAGCGACGAGCGCTTCACGGCCGTCGAGGTGATGGTCTCCCCCGACTCATCGGTGTTGCTCGCGACCCGTCGCTGAGCCAAGACACCTCATCTCGGCAGACGCTCGACGTCAGCTCGCCTCGGGTCGCGGGGCCTCGCCGACCCGCGCGTGCCGCGAGATGAGGTCGGCGTACCACCGAGCGCTCGACTTCGGCAGCCGGCGTTGGTCGTCGTAGTCGACGTAGACGATCCCGAACCGCTTCGTGTAGCCGTACGCCCACTCGAAGTTGTCCAGCAGCGACCAGACGAAGTAGCCCCCGACGGGGGCACCCGCCTCGATGGCGTCGCCGACGGCGGCGATGTGGCGCGCGAGGTACTCCACTCGCATCGGATCATGGACCCGGCCGTCTCCGTCGACCCGGTCGTCGTACGCGGCGCCGTTCTCGGTCACCAAGAGCTCGACGGCCGGCGCCTGGCGGTGTACGCGCAGCAGCAGGTCGGTGAGCCCACGCGGGTCGATGCTCCACCCCATCACGGTGTACGGCCCGGGCTGGCGGGGGAACTCGATGTCATCGGAGGCCGGCCAGGCGGATGACTCGCCGTCACCGTGTCCGTCGGCCTCTTCGCGAGGTGCGGCACCGTCGTACGCGCGTACGACGGTCGGACTGTAGTAGTTCACGCCGACGACGTCGAGCGGTCGACAGATCATGTCGAGATCGCCGTCGCGGACGAACGACCAGTCGGTGACGCTTTGCGTCTCATCCACGACGTCGGCCGGATAACGACCGTCGAGCATCGGGTCGAGGAAGACGCGGTTCTGTAGACCGTCGACCCGTCTCGCCGCCGCCGTGTCGCTATCGGCCAGCGTCTCCGGACGAACGGACGCCAGGTTGAGGGTGACGCCGACCTTCGCGTTCGGTGCGTACGCCCGGATCGACTCGACGGCGAGGCCGTGCGCGAGGTTGAGGTGATGCACGGCTGCGAGTGCGTCCGCGGGGTCGGTGCGCCCGGGCGCATGTACTCCACTGGCATATCCGAGATACGCCGAACACCATGGCTCGTTGACGGTGATGAACGTGCCGACGCGGTCACCGAGCCGCTCCGCGACGACGGCCGCGTACTCGCCGAAACGCTCAGCCGTCTCGCGCCGGGGCCAACCGCCCGCGTCCTCGAGCCGCTGCGGCAGATCCCAGTGGTAGAGGGTCACCACGGGATCGATTCCCGCGTCGAGTAACGCGTCGGTGAGCCTCGCGTAGAAGTCGAGACCCTTCGGGTTCACCGGGCCGAGGCGGGTCTCGTCGACGTCCGGCGTGACCCGCGGCCAGGAGATGGAGAAGCGGTACGCGTCGAGGCCGAGCTCGCGCATCAGCCGTACGTCCTCGAGGTAGCGGTTGTAGTGGTCGCAGGCGATATCACCGTTGTGGTCGCGAAGCACTTGTCCGGGCGTGTGGCTGAACGTGTCCCAGATCGACGGGGAGCGACCGTCGGTGCGTACTGCACCCTCGATCTGATAGGACGCGGTCGCGGCACCCCACACAAAGCCCGTTGGGAATGCCGACTCGACTCCGGCGGTGGCGGCGGTCTCGGCTGTTTGTCGTGTCGTCATGAGCGTGCGGACGCCGCGGCGCCCCCTCCCTCGGTAGATCGGTGGATGGTCTTCTGCTGGAACGGGTACGCGGTCATCCCTTGACGGCTCCGGCCATGATGCCGCCGACGATCTGGCGGCCAAGGATCACGAACGCGATCAGCACCGGAGCGGTGCCGACGAGAGTTCCCGCCATGATCACCGCGGTGTCCGGCACGTAGCCGCTGCCCAGATTGTTGAGCGCGACCTGCACGGTGGGGTTCTCGGAGTTCAGCGTGATGATCGGCCAGAAGAAGTCGTTCCAGGCGGTCATGAACGTGAGCATCCCGAGCACCGCCATGCCCGGCCGGGCGGAGGGCAGTACGACACTCCAGAACATCCGCAACGCGGACGCCCCGTCGACACGCGCCGCCTCGATCAGCTCATCGGGCAGCGACTGCGCGATGTACTGCCGCATGAAGAAGACCCCGAACGCCGTGACCAGCGTCGGCAGGATCACCGAGGCCAGCGTGCCGATCAGGCCGTAGTCGGACATCACCATGAACAGCGGAACGACGCCGAGCGTCGGTGGGATCATCATCGTCGCGACGGTGAATGCGAACAACGCGTTGCGACCGCGGAACCGCAGCTTCGCGAACGCATAGCCGGCGGACGTACAGAACAACACGGTGCCGACGGTGATCGCGGTCGACACGACCACCGAGTTTGTGATCGCGAGTCCGATCTGCTGCTGCTCCAACGCAGTGGTGACGTTCGACCAGAGATCCGGGCCGGGCGTCAGCGGAGGCGGCGACTTCGCCATGTCCGACATCGGCCTGCTACCCGCGACGATCATGTAGTAGAAGGGGAACGCGAACGCGATCGCGGTCAGCGCGAGTAGTGCGTACCCGACGGGCCCGAGCCCGGTGCCCGATCTGTTGCGGCCGGCGATCATGCTTCCTCCCCGAGCAACGTCGTGCCACGCATGCGCCATCGGGCGATTGCGGTGTTCAGCAGTACGAGCAGCACGATCAGCAGGAACGAAACCCACGCGATCGCCGCGGCCCGGCCGAGTGCTCCGAACTGCCAGCCCTGTTGGTACATGAGCAATCCGAGCGTCTGATACTGGTGCTGGCTACCGCCCTGCGGTATGCCGCCGCCGAAGAGCAACGGCTCGCCGAAGAGCTGGGTCGCGCCGATCGTCGACACGACGATCGTGAACAGGATCGTCGGCCGTAGCCCGGGCAGCGTGATGTACCGGAACTGCTGCCACTTGCTTGCGCCGTCCAGCGCGGCGGACTCGTAGAGGTCGTACGAGATGGTCTGCATCCCGGCGAGATAGATCAACGCGTTGTAGCCGGTCCAACGCCAGATCACGATGACGGCGATCGCGATCTGGGCGGTCCAGTCGCCGTTGCGCCAGTCGATCGCGTCCATCCCGAACACCGACATCGCCCAGTTCGCGAAGCCTCCGTCAGTGGCGAAGATCTGCCCGAAGATCAAGGTCGCGGCGGCGACCGACGTGGCATACGGAAGGATCATCGAGATGCGGAAGAACATCCGCACCCGCATCCGGTAGTTGAGCAGATGCGCCAGGCCCAAGGCGAGCAACAACTGCGGGATCGTCGACAGCGCGCCGATCGTGACGGTCTTCCACGCTGCGTTGTAGAAGTCGGGGTTGGAGAAGAGCCAGCGGAAGTTCTCGAACCCGACCCACTGCATGTCAGACCCGAGGCGCGCGTCGTACAGGCTGATCCAAGCTGTGTAGATCAACGGGAAAAGCCCGAACGCCGCGAAGATCAAGAAGAACGGCGCGATGAAGGCGTACGGGGCGCCTCGCCGCTCACGCCGGGAGCGACGCTGTCGTCGCCGGTTCGGACGCGTACCTTCCGCCTGGACTCGCGTACGTCTCGGCGCTGGCGCAGTTGTCGGTGTCGTCATCGGCTCTCCGGTCGCAGTTGGTCGCCAAGAACGGATCGGTGCGGCCGGCTTGCGTCGAACCGGCCGCACCAACCCGCTCAGCCCACCTGGTTGTCGACGGTCGAGGAGGCCTGCTCCCAGGCGTCGTCCGCGCTCACGTCACCGGTCTCGACCGACAGCAGCGCTTGCACCATCGCGTTCTTGATCGCCCCGTCGAGGGGGCCGAGAATCTGCGTCGGAGCACTCTGCGCGGACTTCGAAAAGATCTTGCCGATCGGCGCATTGTTGAAGTACTCGTCCTTGACATCGACCACCTGCGCCATCGCGTCGGTGTTCGACGGAAAGTTGCCGACCTCGGAGAACACCTTCGCCTGCTGCTTGGCGTCGGTGAGCCAGGCGATCAGGTCAGCGGCTTCCTCCTTGTTGTCGGATGCTTCGGGGATCGCGAGGTACGAGCCGCCCCAGTTGCCTCCTGCACCGCCCGGAAGCGACATCACGTTCCACTTGCCCTTACCGTCGTCGCCCGCCTTGCCCTTGATGTAACCGACCATCCACGACGGGCAGGCAATGGTCGCGAACGAGCCGGTGGCGAAACCCTTGTCCCAGCTGGCATCGAGGAACTGCTCGAGCCCGGCCGTCAGACCGGACTCCCCTGCCGACGCGGCCAGGTCGAACGCGTTTCGCACGGCGTCGTTGGAGTCGTAGACGAGCTCGCCTTCATCGTCGTAGTAGATGGTGGACTCCGTCGAGATGATCGCGTTGTAAAGGCCGCCCGCGGAGTCGAGGAACGCCGAGTCAGACGGCGCGTTCTGCTGGTACTCCTCGCCGAGCGCGAGCAGGTCGTCCCACGACCCGACGCGCTTGGACAGCTCTGCGGGAGCGCTCGGCAGGCCCGCCTGCTCGTACAGGTCCGAGCGATAGCAGAGAGCCATCGGGCCGATGTCGGTACCCATGCCGATGACCTTCCCGTCATCGGTGGTCGCGGCATCGCTCTTCCATGCGGGATACAAGTCGAGGTTCTTCGCCGCGGCCGTGTCGCTCAGATCCGACCACTTGTCCGACTGGTTCTGCGTCGCCTCCGCGATACGGGCGACCTCGATGCCCTGCACGTCGGCGAGCCCGCTGCCGGAGTTGAGCTTTGTCTGCAACGCCGGCCAGTACTTGTCCTCACCTTGCGTCGACTGGTAGTCGATCTCGATATCGGGGTTCTGCTTCATGTACGCGTCGAAGAGTCCGACCTCGTCGTAGCCGAACGTGCCGAACAGGCTGATCGACACGGTCGTCTTACCGTTCTCGTCCGATTCACTGCTGCCGCCGCAGGCGGCGACGACCATGGTTCCCGCGAGTACGACGGCGATCGCGGCTGTCCGCTTCTTGCGTGCGCTGAGCATAGATCCTCCCGGCCGAGATCACGGCCTTGAATGAACGCTGTGAGAGCGCTCTCACGATGTACGGCATAGAGTGACCCAGGTCACCAGGGTCTGTCAAGAGGCGGCCGCCGGCTCACGCCGACTCACGCCCGACGACCTCGGTCTCCAGCACCAGGGACGTCACCTCGAGCCCCTCGGCGGCGTCGATCAGCAGCCGAGCCATCTGGCGCCCCATCGCATCGAGCGGCTGCCGGATGGTCGTCAGCTGCGGACTCGATGACGCCGCGACGGGCACATCGTCGAAGCCCACAACGGCAAGATCGTCGGGTACGACGCGGCCACGCTCGGCGGCGACCTGGATCGCAGCGACCGCCATCAGGTCGTTGGCGGCGAACAGTCCGTCGACATCGGGAACGTTGTCGAGGAGCTCGACCATCGCCGCACGCCCACCGGCCATGCTGAAGTCGCCGGCGACGATCCGCTCAGCGGACAGCTCGACGCCCGCGGACGCCAGACCTTGTCGAAACCCCTCCAACCGATCGGGTGTGACGGTCATGTCCTCCGGACCGGTGATCGTCGCGATGCGCGTACATCCGCGCTCGAGTAGCACTCGAGCGGCGGCCGCTCCGCCGCCCAGGTTGTCGGACGAGACGTACGGCAGCGCCGGCCGACCACGCGGTGGACGACCGGCAAGTACGACGGGTACCCCGAGCTGATGGACCCGACGGGGCAGGGTGTCGTGCGAATGCACGGAGACGAACATGACGCCGTCGACGTGTCCGCCCGCGGCGTACTGCTCGACCCGCGCCCGGTCGTCGTCGGTCGCCACGATCACGAACAACAAGGGTCGACCGCGCTCGGCCGCGGCGGCGTGGGCGCCCCGAAGCACCGGCGCGAAGAACGGGTCGGAGAAGAAGACGTCCTCGGATTCCGCTACGACGAACGCCAGGGCATCACTCTGCCTGGTGACCAGCGAGCGCGCGGCGCTGTTGGGCACGTACCCGAGGTCGTCGGCCGCCGCACGTACGGAGTCGCGAGCACGCGCGCTGACCCGGGTCGAACCGTTGAGCACGCGGCTCGCGGTCGCTCGCGATACGCCGGCTCGCGCGGCGACCGCTTCCAGGGTCACCGCGGATCGTCGGTTCTCGCTCACGCTGCCCCTTTCCAGGCGATCGAAGTGGGATCAGTATGCACGCGCCGAGTCGGCGGTTCGCCGGTCGGCGGTTCGCGTCGGATTCGCACCGCTACTTCTGACGTACTACATTCAAAAGTTGCATGACCATTGACGGAACTGCGCTCCCCTCATTACGCTCGGTGGCGACTTAGTCACGTGATCCGGGTCACATATCACGAGCAGGAGTTGCAAATGCCCCTCATGGATCCGCATCGCGGGGCGGGCATCCCCCGTCCCGCGAACCGACGTCCGTCCAGATCCGCCGTGCGAAGTGCCGCCGCCCTCACCTTCCTGATGGGACTGCTCGCCGCACTCCTCGCGCCGATCGCGGTCGCTTCGCCGCCCGCACCGACGCAGCAACCCGCCGAGCCCCCGGCGGCGCAACCTGCCAAACAGGGCAAGTTCGACGTACTCGTCTTCTCCAAGACCGCCGGCTTCAGACACGACTCGATACCGGCCGGGATCCGCCGCATCAAGCAGTTGGGCGCGGCGAACGGATTCCGGGTCGACGCGACCGAGGACGCGACGACGTTCCGGGCAAACCGGCTGCGTAAGTACGAGGCCGTGGTGTTCCTCAGCACGACCGGCGACGTACTGAACAACAAGCAGCAGCGCGCCTTCGAGCAATGGATCCGCCAAGGCGGCGGCTACGTCGGCGTCCATGCGGCCGCAGACACCGAGTACGACTGGCCGTTCTACGGCAACCTCGTCGGCACGTACTTCAAGAGCCACCCCGCCGTCCAGGAGGCCACCGTCAAGGTCGCCGACCGGGTGCACCCGTCGACGAAGCATCTGCCGGACCGATGGGTACGCACCGACGAGTGGTACGACTACAAGGCCAATCCGCGCGGTGACGTGCACGTGCTGGCCAGCCTGGACGAGTCCAGCTACGACGGCGGCACGATGGGCAGCGACCACCCGATCGCCTGGTGCCAGCGCTTCGACGGCGCCCGCTCCTGGTACACCGGCGGAGGCCACACCGCCAAGTCGTTCAACGAGCCGGCCTTCGCGAAGCACCTGCTCGGCGGCATCCGCTGGGCGGCCGGCGATGTCGCCGGCGACTGCGGCGGGACGACGGAGCAGGGATTCCAGAAGGTCACGCTGAATGACACCCCCGGCGAACCGATGGGCCTCGCAGTGCTGCCGGACGGTCGGGTGCTGCACACGGACCGCACCGGCGAGGTACGTCTGCACGACCCGGAAACCGGCCTGAACACGCTGGCCGCGAACCTCACGAAGGTCATCTACAGCCACGACGAGGAGGGCGTGCAGAGCGTCGCGATCGATCCGAACTTCAAGCGCAACCGTTGGGTGTACCTCTATCACTCGTTGCCCACCGGCGACACTCCGGTCGATGACCCGTCGACACCGGACGTCAACGAGGGCGATGCTCCGAACACCGGCACTCCCGAGGACTGGGCGAAGTTCAAGGGCGACATGCGACTGTCGCGGTACAAGTTCACCGCCAAGGGGACGCTCAACCTGGACTCCGCGCAGACGATCATCGACATTCCGGTGGACCGAGGTCAGTGCTGCCACGTAGGCGGGCACATCGACTTCGACGGGCAGGGCAACCTCTACCTGTCGACCGGTGATGACTCGAACCCGTTCGAGTCCGACGGCTACACCCCGATCGATGAACGGGAGAACCGCAACCCGGTCTTCGATGCGCAGCGATCGGCGGCGAACACGAACGACCTGCGCGGCAAGGTGCTCCGCATCCATCCGAAGCGCGGCGGCGGTTACACCGTCCCGGACGGGAACCTCTTCCCGAAGGGAGCACCACAGACGCGTCCGGAGATCTACCTGATGGGTCTGCGCAACCCGTTCCGCATCGCAGTCAACAGGGAGAACGGCGACCTGTACGTCGCCGACTACTCACCGGATGCGAACGACGCCGACCCGGATCGCGGACCCGCGGGCCACGGCAAGTGGTTCATCGCCCGTGACTCCGGCAACTACGGGTGGCCGTACTGCGCGACGGCGGAGCTCCCGTACGTCGACTACGACTTCGAGACCAAGGAGTCCGGCGAGTCGTTCGACTGCGCAAACCCGGTGAACGACTCACCGCACAACACTGGGCTGCGCGAGCTCCCGGCGGTGGAGCAACCGGACGTCTACTACACCTACGACGAGTCCGAGGAGTTCCCCGAGCTCGGCACCGGCGGCATCGGCCCCATGGCCGGTCCGGCGTACGACTTCGACAAGGGCTCGAACTCGCGGGTGAAGTGGCCGGAGTACTACGACGGCGCTCCGCTGGCATACGAGTGGACACGTGACTGGATCAGCGAGATGCGTCTTGACGATCGCGGTGATCTCTTCGACATCAACCAGATACTGAAGTCATTCACGTTCGACAACCCGATGGACATCGAGTTCGGCACTGACGGTGCGCTCTACGTTCTCGAGTACGGCGACGGCTACTTCGCGGAGAACCCCACTGCGCAGCTGTCTCGGATCGACTACGTACGCGGCGGTCGTACGCCGATCCCGAAGGTCGAGGCGACCCCGACGAACGGCGATGCACCACTGGAGGTGACCTTCTCCAGTGCGGGCACAAGTGACCCGGACGGCGATCGGTTGACCTACCAGTGGGACTTCGACGCCGACGGAACGTTCGACTCGCAGGAGAAGAACCCGACGCACACGTACCCGGACAACGGCGTCTACCAGGCAACGTTGAAGGTCACCGACCGGACCGGGCGCTCCGCGTCGAGTTCGGTGGAGATCGTGATCGGAAACGACCGGCCGGTACTGGAGTTCATCACCCCGAAGGACGGTGATCCCTTCGAGTTCGGCGACACGGTGCAGTACGAGGTGAAGGTCACCGACGACCAGGAGGTGGACTGCAGCCAGGTGAAGGTGGCCTACATCCTCGGCCACGACAACCACGGTCATCCGCAGACCGAGACCACCGGGTGTAAGGGGCAGCTGGAAGCCCCGCTCGCCGGCGGCCACGAGGGCGAGGACAACCTGCGCGGCGTGTTCCACGCGTCGTACAGCGACCAGGGTCCGGACGGTGACGGTGTCGGCTCGCTCACCGGTGACGCGGAGATCGCACTGGTGCCGACCGGAGGCAACTGACGGAGGAGTCGATCGGGTGGCGGGGCTGCGGCCTCGCCACCCGACGGCTGTTCACTCCTCGTGGAGCCGCACCGACACCAGCGGTAGGAAGAACTGCACGATCGGACCGATCGCGAGCGCGTACACGATGGTGCCGAGCCCGACCGTGCCGCCGAGCAGGAAGCCGAGCACCACGACCGTCACCTCGACCGAGGTACGAATCAGCCGGACGCTCAGTCCGGTCCTGCTCACCAGCGCGAGCCAGAGACCGTCGCGCGGCCCCGGTCCCAGATGCGTACCGATGTAGAGCGCGCCAGCGAGGCCGTTCAGCACGACACCGCCGATGAGCAAGGCGAAACGGGCCACCAACGAGTCGGGTTCGGACATCACGGCGAGCCCGAGATCGGCGGCCAGTCCGATCAGGATCACGTTCAGCACCGTGCCGAGCCCGGGCCACTGCCGCAGCGGGATCCACAACAGCAGCAGGACCGCACCGACGGCGATCACGACCTGCCCGAAGGTCATCGGGAGGTGTCGGGTCACTCCGTCGTGGAAGACGTCCCACGGGTCGAGTCCGAGCACGGACTCGACCATCATCGCCATCGACCAGCCGTAGAGCGCGAGCCCGAACACCAGCTGCGGAAGCCGGCGGGTCAGCTTGCCGGCGCGAAGCTGTTCGATCGGATTCATGACCGGCGGCCGATACGGCGCGCGGCGAGTGCGCAGGAGCGTGGGCATGATTCGATTCTGTACGTAGGTGGCCTGGAAATCGATAGCCAATTGCGAGAGAGTGGACTACATGCCAGCTGCCCAACTCTCTGCTCGTCGGCTCGTCGACCTGTTGTCGGACTATCCGTCGACCAGGCCGGCGTACCGCGCTCTCGCCAACGCGGTACGCGGCGTCCTCGTCGACGGCCGCGTCACCCATCAGACTCGGCTGCCGAGCGAGCGGGAGCTCAGTGTCGCGCTCGGCGTGAGCCGCACAACGGTCACTCGCGCGTACGGCGAGCTCGTCGATTCGGGTTGGGCGACTGCTCGCCGAGGCTCCGGTACGACGCTCGTCCTGCGCGGCCGAGACCACACCGGTGGTGAGTCGTTGATCCCTCCCGACGCCGAGGACGGCGTCATCAACCTGATGATCGCTGCGCCACCTGCACCGCCCGGCACGATGGATGCCGTCGAACGCGCGGTCGCGCTGCTGCCCGCGCGTCTGACCGGGCACGGGTATCGCATGTCCGGTGACCCGTTGTTGCGCGAGCAGATCGCAGCGCACTATGACGATCGCGGCCTCCCCACCGATCCCGAGCAGATCATCGTGACTCCTGGCGCGCTCGCCGCTACCGCGGTCGTGGTGCGGATGCTCATCGGCCGCGGCGACCGCGCGATCATGGAGACCCCGAGCTACCCGAACTCCGTAGAGACGCTTCGCGCCGGTGGTGCTCGTGTCGTCGGCCTCCCGGTCTCCGCAGCCGGGTGGGACGCCGAGGCCTTCGAAGCGACCATCCGGCAGACGGCACCGCGGTTCGCGTTGCTCATCCCCGACTTCCAGAACCCGACCGGCGCTCTCATGGACGCCGAGACCCGCGACCGGTTCGGGACCGTGTTGGCTCGCACACGCACCATCGGCGTCGCCGACGAGACGATGGCCGACCTTCCGATCGACCCGCTCACGATGCCACCTCCGTTCGCCGCTTCGAACCCCGACGTGATCACGATCGGCAGTATCAGCAAGGCGTTCTGGGGCGGCTTCCGGATCGGCTGGCTCCGCGTACCCACCTCGCTGCATGACCGCGTGGTGCAGGCTCGTACGTCGCTCGATCTCGGCTGCAGTCTCGCCGACCAGCTCATCGCGTACGAGATGTTCACCCATCGCGACACGTTGCTCGGTGAACGTCGAGAAGCGCTCCGTGAGTCCCGTGATGTGCTCGTGTCCGAGCTGCGCGATCGCCTGTCCGATTGGGAGTTCACCACACCTCGCGGTGGCATGACACTGTGGGCCCGGATGCCCGAGCCGGTGGCGAGCGCCGTCGTCCTCGCGGCCGAGAGGCACGGATTGCTGCTCGCGTCGGGCGGCCAGTTCGGCGTCGACCAGGACCTTCGGCACTACATACGGCTGCCGTTCGCCGCACCTGCCGACGTACTCCGTGAGGGAGTCGATCGCCTCGCGCGCGCCTACGCTGACGCGATCGCAGAGCCGACGCTCGTACGTGAGCGCGCCGGCTCGTTCATCGCGTAGAGGCCGCCGCAATCACGCCGGGGTCGGCCACGTCTCACCGCGCCAGGCAGCGTCCCAGAACATCCACTCGAACCTCGCGGCGCGTGCGTACGCACCGAGCATCTCATCGCGCCTGCGCTCGGTTGCCGCCGCCGCGACTTCATCGACATGCCGCTCGATGTCTCGAACGGCCTGCTCGAAAGCGGCATCGGCGTACGCGTCGATCCACGCCCGATAAGGGTGATCGGGTTCGGCCGTCTGCGCGACAACGGCCTGGCCCACCTCTTCATAGACCCGGAAGCAGGGCAGCACGCCGGCGAGACCGACTTCGATCGGCGCGTACGCCGCGAGAGTCTGCAACGTGCCGATATAGGCGGCGCAGGTCGGGCTCTGCTCCGGCGCATCGGCCGCCTGCGGGTCGATGCCGCGGGGAGTCAGGTACGCCGCGTGCAGCTCGCGCTCGGCGGTGATCCCCTGCGCAGCGGAGCCGGCGAGCATTGCCGAGGCAGCCGGGTCGGCTGTACGCGCGGCAAGGGTGGCGAGCGCGCGGGCGTACCCGGTCAGGTAATGCGAATCGTCGACGAGATAGCGCGCAAAAACCGCTTCGGGCAGTGAACCGTCGGCCAAGGCCACCAGGAACGGATGGGTCGTGATCGCGTCGTACCACGCCGAGACGGACCGCCACGCCTGTTCGGACCAGCCGACAGTCATCTGTGCTCCCTGGGCAGGAGGCCGCCTTCGAGTTCCCACAGATGGTTCACCGGACTCCGGCCCTCCCCGATCTGCCAGGATGCTGCACTCTCCAAGGCTCCGCTCACATAGCGTTTTGCTCCCTGGATCGCATCGCGCAGCGGCATCGGGTACATCAGGTAGCTGGCGATTGCACTCGAGAGCGTGCAGCCGGTGCCATGCGTGTTCGCAGTGTCTACCCAGTGCGCGGCGAACACCGCCGGGCCTTCTTCGTCGACCAGGATGTCGGTTGCGTAGTCGCCCTCGCGGTGCCCGCCCTTGACGAGGACGGCTCGGGAACCGAGGTCGCGCAGGGCCGATGCCGCCGCGATCATCGAGTCGCGGTCATCCGGCTCGGCAACGCCTGCGAGTACGCCCGCCTCCGGGAGGTTCGGTGTCACGACAGTCGCCAACGGCAACAGGTGCTCGCGAATAGCGTCGACGGTGTCCTCGGGCACGAGGCGGTCACCTGATGTCGCGACCATGACCGGATCCAGCACGACGTCGTACGGGCGGTGCCGCCTGATCGCGTCGGCCAGTCCGATGACGACGTCTGCGGTGCCGAGCATGCCGATCTTGACGGAGGCGACGTCGAGATCGGTCACCACCTGTTCGTACTGGGCGACCACGAAGTCCGCCGGGATCGTGTGAATGTCGCTCACCCCGAGCGTGTTCTGCACAGTCAGCGAGGTGATGACTGCGCCGCTATAGACCTTCAGGGCCGTTGCTGTCTTGAGGTCTGCTTGGATTCCAGCACCGCCCGACGGGTCAGAGCCGGCGACGCTCAGCATTGCGGGTCGCTTCGCCATCATCGTCCTCTCTGGTGATCGCGCGCGTCGTCGACGATCGCGCGTAGCTCGCTCGCGGCGAGCCCCGGGTCCGGCGCCGAGCAGATCGCAGACACCACGGCGATACCGTCGGCTCCGGCGGCGACCACGTCGGCGGCGTTACGTACATCGATGCCGCCGATCGCCACGAGCGGCAGGCCTGGCGGCATCGACTGCCGCAGCGCCGCAACGCCTGCGAGTCCGAGCGGAGTCGTCGTGTCTGTCTTCGTCGCGGTTGCCCAGACCGGGCTGGCGGCGAGGTAGTCGCTCGCTGAGACGTTCGCGGTGTCACCCAGTTGGTCGAAGTCGTGTATCGACCAGCCGATCACACGATCGGCGCCCAGGCGGGCGCGCACGGACACAGGTGGTTCGTCATCGGGTCCGACATGGACGCCGGCGGCGTCGGCTTCCAACGCGGCTTCGGCGTCGTCGTTGACGAGAACGGGTACACCCGTGCCCTTCAAGGCCGTACGAAGGTCGTCGTACTGCTCGGCGAGCGACTCGTGCGAAGCATGTTTGTCGCGCAACTGGACCAACGTGACGCCTCCGGCGACAGCGGCACGTACCACGTCAACCAGTGGACGGCCGGCGGTGTCGCCCGTGACGAGGTACAGGCGCGGGTCGATCTCAACCATCGACATGCTGCGCGAGACCGCCCGCGTCGAGCCGTGCTAGCTCGTCGAGAAGCCTCCACCGCAAGGATCCTGGGCCTTCCGCGGAAGCACCGGCGATCTCTCCCGCGGCCGACATCACTGCGAGTGCTCCGGTCGTCGCCTCGAACGTGTCGTCGTGCGCGGCAAGACATGCCCCGACGAGCGCACTCAATGAGCAGCCGAGTGCGGTGATCATCGGCATCCGCGGGTCGCCACCGCGGAGTACGAGCGGCTCACGTACGCCGTCGGTGACGTAGTCTTCCGGACCGGTCACCGCAACGACTGCGCCAGTACGCTTCGCGAGCGCGTCAGCGTGCCCGCGTACGTCGTCGAGCGAGGCGTCGCTGTCGACTCCCCTGCCGCCCGACGTACTCGTGGCGATGGTGAGGACCTCACTTGCATTGCCGCGGATGACGGTCGGCTCGAACTCGAGAAGGCGGTCGACCGTCTCGCGTCGGTAGGAGGTCGCACCGACCGCGACCGGATCCAGCACCCATGGCTTGCCGGTATCGCGGGCAGCCTCGGCCGCCTCGAGCATGCCGTCGACCCACCGTGGCGACGGCGTGCCGATGTTGGCGACGACGGCACCCGCGATACGCGCGAACTCCCCGGCCTCGCGTGGGTCGTGCACCATCGCCGGCGACGCACCGGCAGCGTTCAACACATTCGCGGCGAGGTCCATGGACACGTAGTTGGTGATGCACTGCACCAGCGGCGCCTGCTCGCGTACGGCCGCGTGCACGGCGATGACTGCGGGCGTGATGTGGCTCATCGTCAGCTCCCTTACGCCGGTATGACCCGGATCAGGTTCGGCGGGTGTGATCTCAGCCTTGCGGCACCCCGGAACGGCGACCCCGACTCTAACAGCCTGCTGAGCGCTGGAGCAGCAGCCGACGAAGTGAGAGCACTAGCCAAGGTCTGCGGCGAGCGCTGCTGCCGCCTTGGTGAGCACGGGCACCGCACGATCGACGAGCTCATCGGACATCCGCGGCCCCGGCCCGGACACCGATACTGCTAGCCGGGTCGACGTCGACGGAACGACGACGGCGACACAGCGGACACCTACTTCCTGCTCCCCTTCGTCGAGTGCGTACCCGCGCTCGCGACAGGTGTGTACCTGGGCGACGAACTCGGCGGGATCGGTGATCGTGTGCGGAGTGTGTTTCTCCATCCCGCTTCGATCCAGCAGCTCGCGGATCTCCTCATCGGAGGCGTCGCTCAACAGCGCCTTGCCGACGGCGGTGCAGTGCGGGGACACTCGTCGTCCGACCTCGGTGAACATCCGCATCGAATGGCTGCCAGGCGCCTGCGCGACGTACGCCACCTGGTCGCCGTCGAGCATCGCGAGGTTCGTCGTCTCGCCGACGGACTCGACGACGCGGCGCAGGTGCGGGACGGCTACGTGGTTGAGCATCGACTCGGAGCTGTCGGCGAGGAGCAGCAGCCGCGGGCCGAGGGCGTACCGCCGGGACGGCTCCTGCCGCAGGTAACCGAGATCGACCAGCGTGCGTACGAGGCGGTGGATCGTCGGAAGGGGGAACCCCGATGCCTGAGCGAGCTGAGACAGCCCCATGACGCCGCCGTTGGCGGCGACGAGCTCGAGCAACGTGAATGCCCGCGCGATCGACTGAACGCCTCCAGAGCGTCGCTGGTCGGCCATCTGCGTGGTTCCCTTCTCGGTCGTCCGTGCCATGAGGGTATGCCGTGCGGTGCGACGCCGGTGCCCTACGCCAGGACAGCGGCGCCGCAGCGCACGGCGGTCAAGGGGCGCCGGTTCAGCCCCAGCCGGGAACCACGAACACCGCCCACGTGACGATCGGCGCGATCAGGCACATCGAGAAGCCCCATGCCATCAGCTGTTTGTAGACCCGGTCGCGGTCCTCGTCACCGGCGTTCGCGACCACCAACGCTCCGCTCGTGGAGAACGGGCTCGAGTCGACGACCGAGGACGAGATCGCCAGCGCGCAGATCATCCCGATCGCGCCGACCTCACCGTCGAGCAGGAACGGAACCGCGAGCGGGATGAGCGCACCGAGAATGCCCGTGGTCGACGCGAACGCCGATACGAACGCTCCGATGAAGCAGATCAGAATCGCTGCGACCAGCGGCGTGCCGATATCGGCGACGTTGTCGCCGAGCCAGTCGATGGTGCCGATCAGCTCCATCAGCGACACGTACGTGACGATGCCGCAGATCAACAGCACGGTCGGCCATGCGATGGCGCTCACGGCGCCCTTGTTCGCCCCGGGCGAGAACACCGACAAGATCACCGCGAGCGTCACGGCCGAGAAGCCGACATCGAGCTCGAAGCCGAGCGCTCCGACGGCAAGGGCGAGCATGCCGATCACCGTCAGCGCGCGGTTGCGGTCGAGGGTGGTGACGGGTTCGGACAACCCGGCGCTCGGGATCGACGTCGTCTGGACCGAGGTGGTCGTGGCGCGACGCTGCGAGGAGGACGGGGTGCCCGAGTTCGCCGAGCCGCCGTCGTGGGTGTCGATCATGTCGCCGTCGCCCTTGTCGATCTTGCCGAGCAGCGCCCGGCCGCCGAAGAGGACGAAGGTCACGAGGCCGAGCACGATGTTGAACACCAGCGACGAGAGGAACAGAACCGTCGGGTTGCCCGGGAGGTCGGCCTTCTCGACGACACCGTTGGTGATGCTGCCGAAGATGCTCAGCGGCGAGAAGCCGCCCGCGCTCGCGCCGTTGATGACCATCAGGCCCATCAGCAGCGGGTTGATGTTGTAGCGCTTCGCGAAGCCCATCCCGATCGGCGCGATGATCGCGACAGCAGCGGGTACGACCGCGCCGAACGCCGTGATCACCGCGGTGACCGCGAACATCACCCACGGGATCAGCGCGACCCTGCCGCCGACCGCGCGTACGGACTTGTGCACGAGCCAGTCGACCGTGCCGTTCTCCTTCGCCAAGGCGAACAGGTACGTCACGCCGACGAGGATCACGAACAGGTCGCCGGGGAAACCGCCGAGGATCGTGTCGATCTTGTCATCCATCGGCCCGGAAAGTACGAAAGAGCCGACGATGAAGGCGGCGACGAGCGCAAGGGCGCCCATATGGACTGGCAGGACGGTCGCGATCAGGAAGACCGCGACGAGTACGAGAATCGATATCAGTTGGTCGGACACATTGGCCTCCACACAGACAGGTCTCAGCGGCCCCCGCGGCCTTCCACTAAGCGGAAGGAATATTCCACGCGATACAGTGCCGTGTGATCCAGATCTCGTCAAGAGGTGCTCGCTCGAGCTCGGCCGAACCTTGCTGCCAGCTCGCACCTAATCCATAATGCGATAGGTAGATTCCGCAAAGCGGATATCTGTCTACACAGCTCAACACGTAGGAGGACGCCAGATGGGTCGGCACTACCTGCAGATCCCGGGACCGAGCAACGTTCCCGAGGAGGTCCTACGGGCAACCGCCAGACCGACCATCGACCATCGCGGACCGGAGTTCCAGGCGATGGGCAAACGGATCCTGGCGAACGTCAAGGCGGTGTTCAAGACGACGAGGCCGGTGATCATCTACCCCGCCTCCGGTACGGGCGCGTGGGAGGCCGCACTGGTCAACACCCTCAGTCCCGGCGACCGAGTGCTCTACTTCGAGACCGGACACTTCGCAACGCTGTGGCAGCAGATGGCCGCCGAGCTCGGACTCGTCGTCGACCTCGTACCCGGCGACTGGCGCCACGGCGTCGACACCGAGGTGCTCGCCGAGCGCCTCGCCGCAGACACCAACCATGAGATCAAGGCCGTGTGCTGCGTGCACAACGAGACGTCGACCGGTGTCACCAGCCGCATCGGCGACGTACGTACCGCCATCGACGACACCGGCCATTCAGCGCTGTTGCTCGTCGACACGATCTCCGGCCTCGGCTCGATCGACTACCGACACGACGAGTGGGGCGTCGATGTGACGATCGCCGGCTCACAGAAGGGGCTGATGCTCCCGCCAGGGTTGGGCTTCAACGCCGTCAGTGACAAGGCGCTCGCCGCGTACGAAACGGCCGAGCTACGCAAGTCGTACTGGGACTGGAAGCCGATCCTCGACGCCAACGCCAACGGGTTCTGGCCGTCGACTCCGGCGACGAACCTGCTGTACGGCCTCGAGGTGGCGTTGCGGTTGTTCGACGAGGAGGGCATCGAGAACGTGTTCGCCCGCCATCAGCGATACTCGGCTGCCACCCGGGCAGCCGTAGCCGCATGGGGCGGCGGCCTCGAGGTGCAATGCCTCGACGACCGCGAGCACTCCGGCGCGCTCACTGCAATCCGCGTACCCGACGGGCACGACGCGGACGCGATACGCAAGCTCATCCTGGAGCGCTTCGACATGTCCCTCGGCGCCGGCCTCAGCAAGGTCGCCGGCAAGGTCTTCCGGATCGGCCACCTCGGGTGGTTCGAGGACCTCAGCCTGATCGGCACCCTCGGCGGCGTACAGATCGGTCTGTCACTTGCCGGTGTGCCCATCAAGAAGGACGGCGTCGACGCGGCCATGGAGGTCCTCGAGCAATGACGGCGCTCGAAACCCCCGTCGAGGCACCAACGGCGTTCACCGACGAGCTGCGCCGTGAGATCCGCGGCGACGTACTGCTCGACGACTACTCGCGTCATCTGTTCTCGCGCGACGCCAGCATGTACACGATGGTGCCGGTCGCCGTGGTGTGTCCGCGCGATCACGACGACGTCGCCGCGGCCGTCCGGACCGCCGCGGCGCACGGCATCGAGGTCACCCCACGCGGCGCGGGTACGAGCCTGGCCGGCCAGACCGTCGGCCGCGGTGTGGTCCTCGACTTCTCGAAGTACCTGAACGAGATCGTCAGCGTCGACCCCGACGCGCGTACGGCGCGCGTACAGGTCGGCGTCGTACAGGACGACCTGAACCGGGCCGCGGCCCCGTACGGTCTGATGTTCGGGCCCGACACCTCCACCAGCAACCGCGCCACCATCGGCGGAATGCTCGGCAACAACTCGGCCGGCAGCGGTTCGTTGCGCTACGGCATGACGATCGACCACATCCGCGCGCTCGACGCCGTGCTCGCCGACGGCAGCACGGCCGCCCTCGGCCCGGTCGACGCTGACGAAGTCGCCCGCCGCGCCAGTGTCTCGACCCTCGAAGGCAGCCTGTATCGAGAGCTGCCTCGCATCGTCGATGTCAATGCCGATGCGATCGCAGCAGGTTTTCCGCCGTTCTGGCGACGAGCGTGCGGCTACCGCCTCGATCGGCTCGCAGACGACACGACGCCGTTCGACCTCGCGAAGTTCATCGTCGGCTGCGAAGGCACGCTGGCGATCGCAACTGAGGTCGAGGTCGATCTCGTCCCCAAACCGAAACACACCATGTATGCCGTCGGGCACTTCGAGACCACCCAACAGGCGATCGAGGCGACCGCTGACGCGTTGTCGTGCGAGCCTGCCCAGGTCGAGCTGATGGACAAGACGATTCTCGATCTGTCCCGGCAGAAGATCGAGTACGCCGATCTGGGCGACCACCTGGTCGGAGACCCAGCCGCCCTGCTGTTCGTCTCGTTCAACGGTGACGACCCCGATGACGTACGCGCGCGTCTCGACCATCTGGTGCAGGTCTGGGCAGATGCGGGCCACGGCTACCACACACTCGCCCTGGTAACGCCCGCTGAGCAACAAGCCTTGCTCAAGGTACGAAAGTCCAGCCTCGGGCTGCTGATGGCCGCCAGCGAGGGCACCAACCGCCCGCTGGCGTTCGTCGAGGACACCGCGGTCCCGCCGGAGCGGCTGGCCGACTACACCGCACGCTTCGCCGCGATCCTCGATGAGCACCAGATGAAGGCAGGCTTCTACGGGCACTGCTCCGTTGGATGCCTGCACATCCGTCCGTTCGTCGACCTCGCGGACCCCGACGAGATCGTCCGGATGCGCGCCGTCGCCGCGAAGATCAAGGACCTCGTCCGTGAGTTCGGCGGAGTCAACTCCTCCGAGCACGGCGACGGCCTGGCCCGCTCGGAGTTCAACCGCGAGATCTTCGGCGAAGACCTGTACGAGGCGATGCGAGAGGTCAAGCGAGTCTTCGATCCGCAGAACATCCTCAATCCCGGCAAGATCGTCGATGCCCCCTCGATGACCGACAACCTCCGTGACGCGATGCTGCCTCCTGCGCCGTCGCTTCGTACCCGGCTCGACTTCGAGGTCGTCGGCGGCATGCGCGGCGCGGCCGACCGCTGCATGAACATCGGGGTTTGTCGCAAGAGCACGACAGGCGCCATGTGTCCTTCGTACATCGCGACTCGCGATGAGGAGCACGCGACCCGTGGGCGCGCGAATGCGTTGGTGAAGGCGTTGTCCGAGCCCGATCCGAAGGCTGCGCTCGGTGACGAGAGACTGCACGACATTCTCGACCTGTGCCTCATGTGTAAAGCGTGCAAGGCCGAATGCCCCTTGGGCGTCGACATGGCAAAGCTCAAGAGCGAGGCGCTCTCGCATCACCACGACGTTCACGGCGTGCCGCTCCGCTCTCGCGTGTTCGGTGCGATCCGGACACTGAACCGCATCGGCTCGACGCTGGCGCCCATC
Organism: Nocardioidaceae bacterium SCSIO 66511; assembly: GCA_023100825.1. Taxonomy (NCBI): domain Bacteria; kingdom Bacillati; phylum Actinomycetota; class Actinomycetes; order Propionibacteriales; family Nocardioidaceae; species Nocardioidaceae bacterium SCSIO 66511. The sequence continues at coordinate 3,183,637 of CP095846.1, forward strand.
GCCAACGTGCCCGGCCGCATTCCCTTCGTACGAAGGCTGATGGAGCGCGTACTCGGAATCGCGAGGCAGCGACCGCTCCCACGCTTCCACTTCCGCAACCTGCGGCGTTGGTACGCGCGAGAGCCGAAGCCGCAGAGTGCGCCGCTCGGCACCGTCAACTTCCTCGCGGACTCGTTCACCACGTACACCGAGCCGCATATCGGCCAAGCGGCGATCGCTCTGCTCCGACAAGCGGGCTGGGCAGTCGACCTCCCGTCGGCGGGTTGCTGCGGGCGGTCGGCCCTGTCGAAGGGTCTTGTCGACCAGGCCGCGGCGAGCGCCCGCGATATGGCAAGACGACTCGACCAAGACACGGCGGCTGACTCTCCGATCGTGGGTTGCGAGCCGTCTTGCCTTTACACCTTGCGTGATGAGCACCTGGCGATGGCGCCGGGCGACCGTCATGTCGAGGCGGTCTCGGGTCGTGTACGCCAGCTCGAGGAGCTACTCGTCGAGGCGATCGACGCCGGTCATCTCGTGCTCGCAGACACCTCGTGGCTCTCCGGGCGGCGCATACTCTTCCACGGGCATTGCCATCAGAAGGCAGAGGTCGGCACGGCGGCGACCATGGCTCTGTTGCGTCGCATCCCCGGTGCCGAGGTCGTCGAACTCGACGCGGGCTGCTGTGGCATGGCCGGCTCGTTCGGCTACGAGTCCGAGCACTACGAGGTCTCGATGAAGGTCGGCGGCGACCGGCTCTTTCCTGCCGTTCGCGCCGAGGGACCCGACACCGTGATCGCCGCGACCGGCACGTCCTGTCGCGAGCAGATCTTCCACGGCACCGAACGCTCGGCGTGGCATCCGGTCGAGCTCGTCCACCATGCCGTCATCAACGCTGCATCCCCTCAACAGTGAGCATCCCGCACTAGAAAGGCAGGCGAGCCATGGCCAAGGTCAACGTGATCGCTGACGTTCCCGAGGACGCAAGGTCGATCCTCAGCGAGGAGGCCCTCGCGTTCCTCGCTGAGCTGCAGACGAGGTTCGGCGCGCGCCGCGATGAGCTTCTCGTCCGCCGTCGGCAGCGGCGCGACGAGGCCGCACGTACGGGCAAGCTCGACTTCCTTCCGGAGACCGAAGGCATCCGCTCCGGAGACTGGACGGTCGCCGCGCAACCGGGAGATCTGCAGGACCGCCGAGTCGAGATGACCGGGCCGACCGATCGCAAGATGTCGATCAATGCGCTCAACTCCGGCGCACAGGTATGGCTCGCCGATATGGAGGACGCGTCGACGCCGCATTGGAGCAACGTCGTCGAGAGCCAGCTCAGCCTGTACGACGGCATCCGCCGCACGCTTTCGTACACCTCACCGGAAGGCAAGGAGTACGCCCTCAAGGACCAGCACCTCGCTACGATAGTAATGCGTCCGCGCGGCTGGCACTTCGACGAGTCCAACATCACCGTCGACGACGCACCCGTGGTCGGCGCGCTCGTCGACTTCGGGCTCTACTTCTTCCACAACGCGGCCGAGCTGATCGCACGCGGCAGCGGGCCGTACTTCTACCTGCCCAAGATGGAGAGCCACCTCGAGGCGCGGCTGTGGAACGACGTGTTCACCTTCGCGGAGGAGTACTGCGGAATCCCGTACGGCACGGTGCGTGCGACGGTCCTGATCGAGACGTTCCCGGCAGCGTTCGAGATGGACGAGATCCTCTACGAACTACGCGACCATGCATCGGGGCTGAACGCCGGTCGCTGGGACTACCTGTTCTCGATCATCAAGACCTTCCGCGAGCGCCCCGAGTTCGTACTCCCCGACCGAAACGTCGTCGGCATGGCGTCGCCGTTCATGCGCGCGTACGCAGAGCTGCTCGTCAAGACGTGCCATCGGCGCGGTGCGATGGCGATCGGCGGCATGTCGGCGTTCATCCCGAGCAGACGCGACGAGGAGGTCAACAAGGTTGCGTTCGCGAAGGTACGCGAGGACAAGGAACGCGAAGCGGGCCAGGGATTCGACGGCTCGTGGGTCGCGCACCCCGACCTCGTCCCGCTGTGCCGCGAGGTGTTCGACGGCGTGCTCGGCGAGAACCCGAACCAAGTGAGCAGACAGCGAGACGACGTCTCACCCGATGCCGCCGCCCTGCTCGACGTCACGACAACCCCGGGCGATGTCACGCTGGCCGGCATCCACAACAACGTGCAGGTCTCGCTGCTCTATCTCGCGTCGTGGCTCGGCGGCGGTGGTGCGGTCGCGATCAACAACCTGATGGAGGACGCCGCGACGGCGGAGATCGCGCGTTCGCAGATCTGGCAATGGGTTCGCCACGGCACGAAGCTCGACGATGGCACGGTCGTGACCAAGGAACTCGTCGAGTCGATCGTCGACGACGAGTACGCGAAGATCCGCGATGCAGTCGGCGCCGAGGCGTTCGAGTCCGGCCACTACGCACTGGCCCGGCGGATCTTCACCGAGATCGCGCTTGCGGACGACTACGCCGACTTCCTCACGCTGCCGGCGTACCGCGCGGTCGTGGCGCACGAGGCATAAGGCAACAGTGCCCCTCTCCGATATCACCGTCGTCGAGGTCGGTTCGTTCATCGCGGCACCGTTCGCCGCGATGCAGCTGGCCGACCTCGGAGCGCGGGTGATCAAGGTCGAGCCGCCCGGCCGTGGCGACTTCGTCCGCGAGAACGCGCCGTTCGTCGCAGGTGAGAGCTCGTCGTTCCTTCGCCTCAACCGCAACAAGGAGTCGGTCGAACTCGATCTGAAGTCTCCCGAAGGGGCGGCGAGGTTCCGCCAGCTCGTCACCGGGGCAGACGTACTGATCGAGAACCTCCGTCCGGATGCGATGCGGCGCATGGGATTCGGGTACGAAGATCTCTGTGCCGACAACCCAGGCCTCATCTACGCATCGGCATCGGGGTGGGGCCAGGACGGTCCGCTCGCCGACCGACCAGGCCTCGACATCATGGCGCAAGCACGGTCGGGGCTGATGAGCGTGACGGGATTCCCGGATGCGGCCCCGGCGAAGGTCGGCGTACCGATCTGCGACCTCACCTGTGCTTTGTACGTCTCACTCGCGGTGACGGCAGCGATGCGCGAGCGCGATCGTTCCGGGCTCGGCCAACGAGTCGACGTGTCGCTGTACGAGTCGGGGGTCGCCCTTGCTGTGTGGGAAGCCGGGCGGTACTTCGGCGACGGCGGTGTGCCCGGGCCGCAGGGCTCCGCCCACCAGTCGCAGGCGCCGTATCAGGCGGTGGCCTCAGCCGACGGGTACGTCACGATCGGCGCGAACACCCCCGGGCTGTGGGCCGCGTTCTGCACCGCGTTGGCCCTCGACCACCTCGCGGACGACCCCAGATTCGCAGACAACTCGCAACGGATGGCGAACCGTGACGCACTGATCACGGAGATCGAGCGGGTGACCTCGACGATGCCGACCGACTCGATCATCGATGCGCTGGCGGCGGCCGGCGTACCTTGCGCTCCGATCCAGACGTACGACCAGGTGTTCACCGACCCCGCGCTCGAAGCGCGTGACTTCTACTGGGATGCTCCCCATCCGGTGGTCGGCGACGTACGTCAGGTCGGATCGCCGATGCGGTTTTCGCGTACACCCGTACGACGTGGCAATGCCGGGCCTCCGCTCGGTGCCGCGACCGACCGGTTGCTCGCCGAGCTCGATGAGGCTCAGAACAAGGAGTAGAGATGACCGACGAGCTCCTCGTCACCGCCGACGGACCGATTCTCCGCGTGACGTTCAACCGGCCACAGGCGCGCAACGCCATGACGCATGCGATGTACGAAGGTCTCGTCGCCGCGTGCGAGCAGGCGGACGCGGACGACTCGCTCCGGGTGATGGTGCTGCGTGGTGCGGGTGGCGAGGCGTTCGTCGCGGGCACGGACATCGCACAGTTCGCCGGCTTCGACGGCGCACAGGGAGTCGCGTACGAGAGGTCGATCGACGCGACCGTCGGTCGGCTGCTGCGGGTCGAGGTCCCGGTCGTCGCCGCGATCGACGGCCCTTGCGTCGGCGGTGGACTGGCACTGGCGGCGGCAGCCGACCTCCGTATCGCCGGGCCGGGTGCGAGGTTCGGCGTACCGATCGCTCGTACGCTCGGCAACACGCTGTCGCCCGCGACGTTGGCCTTGCTCGAACGTCAGCTCGGCCACGCACGTACGGTCGACCTGCTGATGAGCGCGCGCTTCGTCGACGCGGCGGAAGCCAAGGCCTGCGGGTTCGTACGCGAGGTCGCCGACGACGTCGGAGCCGCGACGGATGCCCTCATCGACCGGCTGGTCGCCAACGCGCCGCTCACGCTGTGGTCGGTCAAGGAAACCCTGCGCCGTCTGCACGCGGACGCCGTGGCGGTCGACGCCTCCGACGTCATCGCCACCGTGTACGGCTCCGCCGACTTCGCCGAAGGAGTCGCCGCTTTCACCGACAAGCGCAAGCCGAACTGGTCCGGCAGCTGATCCTAGGGTCAAACCCGCCGAAGTACGCCGTCCTGCCAATCCGGCACCCCTTTAATGGCACGACGACGTACCTCGGCGGGTGGGAGTACGCTGAAGACGGCCGAGCGGGTCTGGCTCGCGGCGACCGTCACATGTATCAAGCAGGGGGATCTGCCGTGGCCACACGCGAGGAGCTGAACACCGGAGACGCCGCCGTACGCCCATGGCCGGCATTGTGGGCGCTGGTGATCGGCTTCTTCATGATCCTGGTCGACCAGACCATCGTCTCGGTGGCGACGCCGGCGATCATGGACGGTCTCGACGCCGACGTGAACGAGGTCGTCTGGGTCACCAGCGCGTACCTCCTCGCATTCGCCGTGCCCGTACTCATCACCGGCCGCCTCGGCGACCGGATCGGCCCGAAGAAGGTCTACCTCACCGGTCTCACGGTGTTCACGCTCGCATCGCTGTGGTGCGGTCTGACCACCACGATCGATCAGCTCATCATCGCGCGTGTCGTGCAGGGCCTTGGCGCATCGATGATGACTCCGCAGACCATGGCCGTCATCACGCGGCTCTTCCCGGCGAACAAGCGGGGCCAAGCACTCAGCCTGTGGGGAGCGACCGCAGGAGTCGCGACCCTCGTCGGGCCGATCCTCGGCGGCGTGCTCGTCGACGGGCTCGGGTGGGAGTGGATCTTCCTGATCAACGTCCCGGTCGGCGTCGTCGCGTTCGTCCTGGCGATGCGCCTCGTACCCAACCTGCCGACGCATGTACACAGGTTCGACGTACTCGGCGTCGTGCTGAGCGCGATCGGCATGTTCCTGCTGGTGTTCGGCATCCAGGAAGGCGAGGACTACGACTGGGGCACGATCACCGGGCCCATCTCGGTGTGGTCGCTGATCATCGCCGGCCTCATCGTGATCGCGATCTTCATCGGTTGGCAGGCGGTCAACAAGCACGAGCCCCTCCTTCCGCTCAAGCTGTTCACCGATCGGAACTTCTCGCTAGCCAATGTCGCGATCACGACCGTCGGCTTCGCGATCACCTCGTTCGCGTTCCCGTTCATGCTCTACGCGCAGGCCGTACGCGGGCTCTCGCCGACCGAGTCGGCCCTCCTGCTCGTCCCGATGGCCGTCATCAGCGGCGTACTCGCGCCGTTCGTCGGCAAGCTCACCGACCGCGCGCACCCCCGGTACGTCGCGGGCATCGGTCTCGCCAGCTTCCCCGTTTCCCTTGTGTGGCTGAGCATTGAGATGAGTCCGGATGTCGCGGTCTGGCGGCTGCTGCTTCCGATCGCCCTACTCGGTGTTGCGAACGGGTTCATGTGGGCGCCCCTTGGATCGACCGCGACCCGCAACCTGCCCATGCACCAGGCGGGCGCCGGTGCGGGCGTCTACAACGCCACCCGCCAAATCGGCGCCGTACTCGGCAGCGCGAGCATCGCCGCACTGATGCAGGCCCGGCTGACCGCCCATCTGCCCGGCAGCGGTGGCGGCGGCGCAGGGGCGCCGGAGGCGGGCGTACGAGAGCTGCCGGCTTTCCTGCACGACGGGTTCAGCCAGGCGATGGCCGACTCACTCCTGCTACCTGCCGGCGTGATCGTCGTCGGCTTGATTGCGGCACTGTGCTTCGCCCGACCGAAGCAGCTGGGCTGATCGGCCACCCGGCGGACACAGCGCCGTCACCGCGCCCCTATCGAGGCATCGAGACCCTTCCATACGGATGCGAGGCGCTCGAGGTCGATGTCGACCGCGTCGGCGATTCGTACGACCGTGCCGAAGGCCGGCGACGGCAGCCGGCCGGTCTCGATCTTGCGTAGCGTTTCGGGCGAGATGCCGGCCGCAGCGGCGATGGCCGCGGGCTCACGCTCGCCGCGCGCCGCGCGCAGGAACCGGCCGAGCCTTCGACCCGCCTCGATCTGCTCGGGCGTCAGCGGATTGCGAACCATACCTCTCCTCGATCCTCGCTCGTGGTATTACTATACCGATATCGGAAAGAGGGGCACCGGATTGATCCAACTCAAGTCGCCGCGGCAGATCGAGCAGATGCGAGCGGCCGGCAGGTTCGTCGGCGAGACGCTCGCCGAGCTTCGTGACCTCGTCGAGCCCGGTGTGGACGTGATGGACCTCGAGCATCACACCCGCAAGCTCATCCGCGAGCGCGGAGCGACGTCGTGCTACTGGGACTACGCACCGCCGTTCGGCAACGGTCCGTTTCGCAATGTGATCTGCCTATCGGTCAACGACGCCGTCCTGCACGGGCTTCCCAAACCGTACCGGCTCCGCGACGGCGACCTGCTCAGCATGGACCTCGCAGTGTCGGTCGACGGATGGGTCGGTGACGCGGCCATCAGCGTGATCGCAGGTACGCCCCGCGATGAGGATCTCCGACTGATCCGGGCGAGCGAGGAGGGGCTCGACGCAGGTATCGCGAGATCGCGAGTCGGCAACCGGATCGGCGATGTATCGGCTGCCGTCGGCGAGGTCGCCGCATCGTACGGCTACACCGTCAACACCGAGTTCGGCGGCCACGGTGTCGGCCACACCATGCACGAGGCGCCCTCGGTGCCCAATGACGGACGGTCCGGGCGTGGACTGCGAATCAGACCCGGCCTGGTGTTCACGATCGAGCCGTGGTTCGCGGCCACCACCAACGAGATCACCTACGACGAGGACGGGTGGACGATCCGCTCGGCCGACGGCTCACGCACCGCGCACTCCGAGCACACGCTCGCGATCACCGAGGACGGCCCCGAGGTACTCACCCGACTGGGCTAGTGCCTCGCCGGCAGCAAGTCCGGGTCGAACAACGCGGCGACGATCGTCTGCACGTACGGCGCCTCCGAACCATCGTGGTTGCCGGTGGGATTGAGGTTGTAAACCATCACTCGTGCCAGATCACGGGTTGCGAACGCCGCGGTGGTGTATCCCTGCGTCGCTCCGCTCTTGCCCCAGAGCGTGACGCCGTTCGGCAACCGCGTACGAGTCAGGCCGACGCTGTAGCACGCCCGTCCGGCATCGGGTCCGATCCTGCAGTTGGAGTCCTCCCCCGCGTACGGCACGTCGGGCACGTCGAACAACTCCCGACGTTGGGCGGGCGACAACAGCTCGCCCTCGAACAGCGCGCGCAGCAACCGGGTCAGATCGCCGGTCGATGAGATCATCGCGCCCTCGGCCCAGGCGTACGGACTCTGCTCGGTCACGTCGACGAGACGATCGCCCACCTGTACGTACCCGTGCGCGTGCGGACCACGGATCAAGGGGTTGTTGTACGTCGGCAGGTACGTATCCCGAAGCCCGAGGGGCGAGATGATCCGAGTTCGCACCTCATGGGCGTACGAATGCCCGCTCGCTTTCTCGATGACGAGTCCGGCGATGAAGTAGTTGACCCCGTTGTAGCGCTGCGCGGCACCCGGTGCGTGCTGCATCGGTTCGTCCGTCGCGTTCGCGATCACTCGGCGCGGCGACATCCCCTCGAACCGATGCCGTACGAACCAGGCCGGGTCCTCGGCACGTTCGTCTTCATCGGAGTACGGCAACCCGCTGGTGTGGTTGAGCAGCTGGCGCACCGTGATCCTCGGGTACCGCCTCGGCAGTAGGGCGGGCAGATAGTGCTGGACCGACTGGCCGAGCTGCAGCTTGCCCTCGTCGGCGAGCTGCAACGCGACGACAGCGGTGAAGACCTTGGTGACGCTGCCGATCCGAAACCGCCCGTCGGCTCGTACGGGACGTTCGCTTCGAAGGTCGGAGACCCCCGCGGTGGTCGACCATCGGCCGGCGCTACCGGTGACCTTGACCATCGCGCCCGTCATGTCATCGGCCGGCAGCTTGGCGAGCTTGCGCACGATCGGGTCTGGATCGAGAGGCGGCGGGTCGGCAGGTTTGGCCGGTCCGTCGGACGCGAGCGCAGCCGGCGCTGCGAGCAGGCCGACCATGAGTCCGGCCGCAATCGCAGTGAGTCTGGTTGGTCGGCGCATCTGTGGTGCGCTCCCTTCGGTTCGGCGACACCATCGATCCTGATGTGCGTCGAGTTACCCCGCCATCAGGCAGATCCCGCGCAACACCCTGAGATCGCGGCACATCGGCCCCAGACGGGCGGGAACCCCTCCCACGTGCGGCCCGTCAACTACTCTGGATAGGTTGCCGGACCACTACCGGCGCAATAGACGATGACTACGACCGCACCGGACAGGGGGTAGCGCTTCACCCATGCAGACCTTCGTGTTCTGGATCTGGTCGGCGCTGACCTCGCTGTGTGAAGCGCTCGGCGCACCGCCGCGCGTCGCCGTCGGCGTGGGGTTGTTCCTGCTCGCGGGTGTCATCGCAGGTGTCGTGGCGCCGGCTACGGCCACGGTGATGACCCACACGCGAGACCGCATCATGGTGCGGCAACAGGCACGGCGCTGGACGGGCCGCAAGCCACATCGTGCCGAGTGGACACTGATCAACCGCACCCATGGAATCCACGGCTTGAGCCCACTGATGCGGGTCATCGCGTACGCCGTACCGGTCGTGGTCGGGTTCGCGTTCGCCTCGGGCAGCAACGACTCGTACGTCGATTCGTGGGCGGACGAGGGCACCGAGAAGGCGTTCTCCGACCTCGTACTCTTCGCCGACCGCTCCCACACCGATACCGGGTTCATCGTGGTCTTCGGCGGGCTCGGCATCGCCGCCGTACTCCTTGCATACCTCGCCGCTCGCATCACCACGTCCTGGCGGCTGGCCCGGCCGCGGCTTTCGTACGCTCCGACGGGCTACGCGATCGTCTGTGCGCTGGGGCTGCTCGCTTCGCTCACCGCGACGAGCCCGCTCCTCCTCGCGTATGCCGCCGCGTACCTCGGCTGGGTGGTCGTTGTCGCTCTTGTCGTCGCCGTCGGCAAGGCGCCCAAGGTGTTCGTCGCCGGACTGCTCGACACCTCGGAGCGGGAGGCGGCGCACTCCGGTGCACCCGAGGGTCCGCACACCGGCTACACCCAGCCGTCACCGAATCCGCCGTACTACCAACCGGCACCGCCGCCGGCCCCTACGGGCGGCCAACCCCCGCACGGGCCTCCCCCGGAGCCCGTCGCCGCACCCGTACCCGCCGGTGGTACGCGGGCGATGCCGACCGATCATGCGCTCGACAGCCCCGGCCGGGCAGTCGTCACCGCCTCGACGCCGATGCTGCGATGTGAACCACCCCACCCGGGCGATCCGGCGACCATCGGGGCGTACCGCGTGCATGGCCGACTCGGCTCGGGTGCGATGGGCACCGTGTTCCTCGCGACCTCCGAGCGGGCGGGGCAGGTCGCCCTGAAGGTGCTCGCGCCCGCACTCGCCGGCGACGACGACAGCAGGCGACGGTTCTTCCGAGAGATGCACGCGCTACGTCACATCGACAGTCCGCGCGTCGTCGGCGTCGTCGACAGCGGAGTCGCGGGCGACACACCGTACATCGCGATGACGGCCATCGAAGGCCCCGACCTCGGATCGCACGTGCGCGATACGAAGCCGCTCGAGACCGACGGGCTGTCCAGCCTCGCGCAGGGTCTGGCCGAGGGGCTCGCGGCCGTACACGTACATGGGTTGGTGCACAGAGACGTCAAGCCGTCCAACATCATCTGGTCGAACGACGGCCCGTGTCTCGTCGACTTCGGCCTCGCCCACCTGGGAGACCAGACCCGCGTCACGAGCACCGGGCTGGTGATCGGCAGCCCCAGCTACGTATCACCGGAGCGGCTGCGGGGTACGACCGCGACCGCGGCGTCGGACGTGTGGAACTGGGCGGCTTGCCTCGCCTTCGCGGCGTCCGGTGAGAACCTCTACCGCAGTGACGACCCGATCGCCCTCTGGCACCGGATCCTCAACCACGACTACGATCCGGCGGCGCTGGCGAGGCTCAACGAACTAGGGCCGGGAGTGTTCGCGCTGGCCGAGCAATGCCTCGCGACGGAACCGACCGACCGGCCTCGCGACGGAGCCGAGCTGCTGCGCCGCTACAACGCCGCGGCAGCCTGAACGTACAAAAAGAGTTCGCGGACTTTTCGGTGTCGCATGCGCTCGACAGCACCGAAAAGTCCGCGAACTCCGGACGACGGGTCAGCGTGCCGCGCTGCCCTGTACGTAGTCGTCGTCGGTCTTGATCCACGCCATCAGGCCGCGCAGGTCCTTGCCGACCGCCTCGATCGGGTGCTTGGCACCCTCCTCGCGGAACTTCTTGAACTCCGGCGCGCCGGCGTCCTGGTCGTCGATGAAGCGCTGCGCGAACGTACCGTCCTGGATCTCGTTGAGTACGTCCTTCATCCGCGCCTTCACCGACGCGTCGATGATGCGCGGACCCGATACGTAGTCGCCGTACTCGGCAGTGTCGGAGCACGACCAGCGCTGCTTGGCGATGCCACCCTCGTACATCAGATCGACGATCAGCTTCAGCTCATGGAGGCACTCGAAGTACGCGACCTCGGGCTGGTAACCCGCCTCGGTCAACGTCTCGAAGCCTGCCTGGATCAGCGACGAAACACCGCCGCACAGCACCGACTGCTCACCGAACAGATCCGTCTCGGTCTCCTCGGTGAACGTCGTCTTGATGGCGCCGGCGCGCGTACCGCCGATGCCCTTCGCGTACGCCATCGTCAGCGGCCACGCATTGCCGGTGGCGTCCTGCTCCACCGCGACGAGCACAGGCACGCCGCGTCCCTCGACGTACTCGCGGCGGACGAGGTGGCCTGGGCCCTTCGGGGCGACCATGCACACGTCGACGCCTGCCGGCGGCTTGATGTAGTCGTAGCGGATGTTGAAGCCGTGGCTGAAGAACAGCGCGTCTCCGTCGACCAGGTTGGGCTCGATGGCCTCCTTGTAGACGTGCCGCTGCACGTGGTCGGGCACGGCGACCACGATCAGGTCGGCCTCCTCGCACGCCTCGTACGGCGTGACGACCCGCAGGCCTTCGTCCTCGGCCTTCTGCCGGCTCTTCGAGCCCTCGGCCAGGCCGACGCGTACGTCGACACCGGAGTCGCGCAGCGACAGAGCGTGCGCGTGCCCCTGGCTGCCGTATCCCAGCACGGCGACATTGCGCTGCTGGATCACCGACAGGTCGGCGTCGTCGTCATAGAACATCTCGGGCACGTGTTTCTCCTTAGTTTGTGCGGGTTGTGTTGATACGTCAGCCGACCTGGCTGCTCGGCGGCGGACCGGGTACGGGGCGAAGTGCGCGGTCGCTGATCGAGCGGCTGCCGCGCCCGATGCCGACGAGACCGGACTGCACGAGCTCGCGGATTCCGAACGGCTCCAGGACGCGCATCATGGCGTCCAGCTTGCCGCGGTCACCGGTCGCCTCGATCGTCACGCTGTCCGGTGCGACGTCGACGACCTTCGCCCGGAACAGCTGCACCGTCTCGAGCACCTGGCTGCGCGTCGTCGGGTCTGCCTTGACCTTCACCAGGACCAGCTCGCGCTCGACCGACGATCCGGTGTCGAGCTCGACGATCTTGAGTACGTTGACCAGCTTGTTCAGCTGTTTGGTGACCTGCTCGAGGGGCAGCTGCTCGACGTTGACGACGATCGTCATCCGCGAGACACCCTTGATCTCGGTCGGTCCGACCGCGAGCGAGTCGATGTTGAAGCCGCGGCGCATGAACAGGCTCGAGACCCGCGCCAGCGCACCCGGCGTGTCCTCGACCAAAACCGAAAGCGTGTGCTTACTCACTGCTCGTCCTCCTCGCAGCGCTGAATGGTTCGAGTCGTCCTCACAGTCCTCACAGCTCGTCCTCCTCGAACGTCGGCGCCATATCGCGCGCGATCTGTATCTCGTCGTTGCTGGTGCCAGCGGGCACCATCGGCCAGACCATCGCATCGCGATGCACGACGAAGTCGATCACGACCGGGAGATCCTTGATCGACATCGCCTTCTCGATCGTGGCGTCGAGGTCCTCGGGGCGCTCGCAGCGCAGACCGACGCAGCCGTACGCCTCGGCGAGCGTCACGAAATCGGGGATCCGCCGCGGACCTGCGGACGTGTGCAGGTCGGTGTTGGAGTAGCGCTCGTCGTAGAACAGCGTCTGCCACTGTCGCACCATGCCGAGCGAGGAGTTGTTGATCACCGCGACCTTGACCGGGATGCCCTCGATCGCGCAGGTCGCGAGCTCCTGGTTGGTCATCTGGAAACAGCCGTCGCCGTCGATCGCCCAGACGACGTCGTCGGGCCGGGCGACCTGCGCGCCCATCGCCGCCGGCACGCAGAAGCCCATCGTGCCGAGTCCGCCGGAGTTGATCCACGCGGTCGGGCGTTCGTACGAGACGAACTGCGCCGCCCACATCTGGTGCTGGCCGACGCCCGCGACGTACGTCGCGTCGGGTCCGGCGATCTCGCCGATGCGCTTGATGACCTGTTGCGGAGCAAGAGAGTCGCCTTCGGGTTCGTCGTACCCGAGTGGGTACCGCTCGGCGATCCCGCGCATCATCGTCATCCAGGCTGTGTAGTCGCCCTGGTTGCCCGCGTCGTGCTCGGACTGCAGCGCGACGACGAGGTCGGCGATCGCCTCGCGGCAGTCGCCGACGATGGGTACGTCGGCAACGCGGTTCTTGGAGATCTCCGCCGGATCGATGTCGGCGTGGATCACCTTCGCGTCAGGGGCGAACGAGTCGAGCCGGCCGGTCACCCGGTCGTCGAACCGCGCGCCGAGCGAGACGATCAGGTCGCTACGCTGCAGGGCCGCGACCGCGGCGACCCCACCATGCATACCGGGCATGCCGAGGTGTAGTTCGTGTGAGTCCGGGAACGCGCCGCGAGCCATCAGCGTCGTGACGACGGGGATGCCGGTCATCTCCGCGAGTACGCGGAGCTCCTTACTCGCGCGCGCCCTGACAACACCGCCGCCGACGTAGAGCACCGGGCGCCTGGCCTCGTTGATCAGCCGCGCGGCCTCGCGGATCTGCTTGCCGTGCGGCCGTGGGTTCGGCCGGTATCCCGGCATGGAGATCTCGCCCGGCCACTCGAACGTCGTCTGTTGCTGCATCGCGTCTTTGGCGATGTCGACGAGCACCGGGCCGGGACGGCCGGTCGAGGCGATGTGGAACGCCTCGGCGATGACCTTCGGGATCTCCGCCGGATCGGTGACGAGGTAGCTGTGCTTGGTGATCGGCATCGAGATGCCGCGGATGTCGGCCTCCTGGAACGCATCCGTGCCGATCGCACCGCTGGCCACCTGACCAGTGACGGCGACCAGTGGAACGGAGTCCATGTTGGCGTCGGCAAGCGGCGTCACGAGGTTGGTGGCTCCCGGACCCGAGGTCGCCATGCAGACGCCAACCTTGCCGGTCGCCACCGCATAGCCCTGTGCCGCGTGACCGGCGCCCTGCTCGTGGCGTACGAGGATGTGGCGGATCTGCGACGAGTCGAGCATCGGGTCGTACGCGGGCAGGATCGCGCCGCCCGGGATACCGAATACGGTGTCGACGCCCGCATGCTCCAACGCACGGATGAGGCTCTGTGCCCCGGTCATCTGCTCGCCCATGGCGTCCTTCCTGGTGTGCTGGTCATCCCGGCGTCTGTTCGTCTCGGCGAGTGACTCGACTGCCGCCCCGCGGGTACGAGGCGCCTCTGCGAAGCAGATCCCGACCGCAGTGTCCCAATAAAAAATCCCCTCGGCCGGGAGGCATTCGAGGGGGACGCGGGACCTGCAGTCAGGTCATCGCGTCAATCGCGTACGAGAAGAATGAAACGCACGAGACAAGATTCCACCCAGCGCAAGGCTTCGGTCAAGCCGCGAGATGGTTCGTCTCATCTTTCGAGATGGCTGTCTCGGCATTCAGCCAGTGAGTCACTCGGCAGTCCAGGCGAGCAGGTCATCGACCGGACGCGTATTGATGATCCGGTCGATCGTCACGCCGGCGCGCTCGGCGCGCTCGCATCCGTACCCCTGCCAGTCGAGCTGACCCGGCGCATGGGAGTCGGTGTCGATGGAGAACTCGCAGCCCATCTCGACGGCGAGGCGAAGTAGCCGCATCGGCGGATCGCGCCGCTCGGGCCGGCTGTTGATCTCGACCGCTGTTCCGTTATCGCGGCAGGCGGCGAAAACCGCCTCCGCGTCGAACGTCGACTCCGGCCGGGTGCCGCGGGCGCCCTCGACCAGGCGACCGGTGCAATGCCCGAGGATGTCGACGTGCGGGTTGGCGACCGCAGTGGTCATGCGTTTGGTCATGACACCTGGGTCGGCGCGGAGCTTGGAATGCACACTCGCCACCACGACGTCGAGGCGACCCAGCAGATCGTCGCGCTGGTCGAGCGAACCGTCGTCGAGGATGTCGACCTCGATCCCGGTGAGGATCCGAAACGGCGCCAACCGCTCATTGAGCTCGGCGAGTACGTCGAGCTGGCGCTCGAGCCGCTCGGCAGAGAGCCCGTTCGCAACCGTGAGCCGCGGCGAGTGATCGGTGAGCGCCGCGTACTCGTGTCCGAGTGACGCCGCGCGGCGCATCATCTCCTCGATCGGGCTGCCGCCGTCGGACCAGTCCGAATGCAGGTGCAGGTCTCCGCGCAACGCCTGCCGGATCTCGGCGCCGCCGCCGATGGGTTTTGCCTCGGCCTTCAGGTCGACCAGCTTCGTCGGCTCCTCACCGGCGACCGCCTGCGAGATCGCCTTCGCCGTGGACGGGCCGATACCCGAGAGCCTGGTCCACGACCGCGCCTTCGCATGCTGTTCACGCTCGGCCGCGGTCAGCCCCTCGACGATGTCGGCCGCCTTCCGGTACGCCTGCACCCGCCTCGTCTCGGCGCGTGAGCGCTCCATCCAGAACGCGATCTCCCGCAGCGCATCGACCGGATCCATGCGGGTCAGCGTACGGGCTGGAGGTCGCCGGCCGGTTTTGTATCCCTGCGTGAGAGATACGAACCTATTGGAGCTGTGTCGCAGGGATACAAAACGCCGACGACCGAAATCAACCGCAGATCGCGCCGTGCGCAGCCGACTTGACCAGCTTCGCGTACTTCGCGAGTACGCCGCGGTCGTACTGGGCGGGTAGCGGCTGCCATCCCTCTCGCCTGGCATCCAGCTCGTCCTTGTCGACGACGACGTCGAGTGTCTTGTTCGCTACGTCGAGGCGGATCCGGTCGCCGTCACGGACGAACGCGATCGGGCCGCCGTCGACCGCCTCGGGCGCGACGTGGCCGACGCAGAGACCGGTGGTGCCTCCGGAGAAGCGTCCGTCGGTGAGCAGGAGTACGTCCTTGCCGAGCCCGGCGCCCTTGATCGCACCGGTGATCGCGAGCATCTCGCGCATGCCCGGCCCGCCCTTCGGACCTTCGTACCGGATGACGACGGCGTCTCCGGCCTGTACTGTTCCGTCCGCGAGCGCCTCCATCGCATGCTGCTCACGCTCGAACACCCTGGCCGTGCCCTCGAACACATCGTTGTCGAAGCCTGCGCTCTTCACGACCGCGCCCTCGGGTGCGAGCGACCCGTGCAGGATGGTGAGTCCGCCGGTCTTGTGGATCGGGTTGGAGAGCTCGCGGATGATGTCTCCGTCGACGTTGGACGGTACGTCCGCGAGGTTCTCGGCCATCGTCTTGCCGGTGACGGTCAGGCAGTCGCCGTGCATGAGTCCGGCGTCGAGAAGGGTCTTCATCACGACCGGGATGCCGCCGACCTTGTCGACATCGTTCATCACGTACTTGCCGAACGGTTTGAGGTCGCCGAGGTGCGGCACGGTGTCGCCGACGCGGCTGAAGTCGTCGAGAGTCAGGTCGACATCGGCCTCGCGCGCGATGGCCAGCAGATGGAGCACGGCGTTCGTGGAGCCGCCGAGTGCCATGACGACCGCGATCGCGTTCTCGAACGCCTCCTTCGTCATGATCTGACGGGCAGTGATGCCCTTCTCGAGCATCCCTACGACGGCTCGACCGGAGCTGTGCGCGAAGCCGTCGCGGCGCCGGTCGACCGCCGGCGGCGCGGCCGACCCGGGTAGCGACATGCCCAGGGCCTCGGCAACCGACGCCATCGTGTTGGCGGTGTACATGCCGCCGCACGCACCCTCGCCCGGGCAGATCGCACGCTCGATCTCGTCGACCTTCTCGCGGCTGATGAGTCCGCGCATACAAGCGCCGACGGCCTCGAACGCATCGATGATCGTGACGTCCTGGCCGTCCACCTGACCGGGCATGATCGAGCCGGCGTACAGGAAGACGCTCGCGAGGTCGAGACGCGCGGCAGCCATCAGCATGCCCGGCAGGCTTTTGTCGCATCCGGCGAGCAGCACCGACCCGTCGAGTCGCTCGGCCATCATCACGGTCTCGACCGAGTCCGCGATCACCTCACGCGACACCAGCGAGAAGTGCATCCCCTCGTGTCCCATGGAGATTCCGTCGGAGACGGAGATGGTGCCGAACTCGAGCGGGTAGCCGCGCGCCTCGTGTACGCCGGCCTTCACTGCGTCGGCCAACCGGTCGAGCGACAGGTTGCACGGCGTGATCTCGTTCCAGCTGGACGCTACGCCGATCTGCGGCTTGGCGAAGTCGTCGTCGTCCATGCCGACGGCACGGAGCATGCCGCGAGCGGCCGCCTTCTCGAGTCCATCGGTGACGTCACGGCTGCGGGGTTTGATGTCGGGGGCCATGGAGCAGAGCGTACGACCGGAGCGTACGTGCTGTGCAGTCGCGGTCGCACGATTCGAGACGCGCGGAGTCTCGCTCGCGCCTCAGCGACGCTTGACCAGACCCGCCACCGACACCGCGGCCATGGCGATACCGCCGGCCAATGTCAGCCAGAGTCCGATGCCGATCGAGGCTTCGACACCCGACGGAGCGCCCGCGACCGAGTCGGAGATATCGGCCATGTCGACGATCGCCACAATCACGACCAGCGCAGCGATGACGAGCCCGATGATGGCGGCCGTCAGCGCCAACCGACCGACCCCTCGTACAACACCGAAGGCGATCGCCGCAAGAGCGAGCACAACCGTGATGACGCCATCGCGAGTCTCGTCGTCGCCGGCCATGTCGGTGCCGGTCACACCATTGATGTCGATACTGCGACCGCCGAACTCCACCGTGCCCCAAGTCAGGAACGCCGCGATGCCGACAATGACACCGGTCGCCGCGATGAGCCAGCCGATGAGCCGAGCGTTGGAGTCGGGCGCCGGTGCCGGCGGCCGTTGCTGATAGCCGGGGTACGGCTGGGCCGGGCCGGGCTGCTGGCCGTAGGCGGACTGCCCGCCGTACGCGGGCTGCTGACCGTAACCGGGTGGCTGCTGGCCATACCCGGGCTGAGGGTGCGCATATCCCGGCGGCGGGTTGTGACCCTGCGGTGGCTGTCCCGGTGCACCGGGATAGGGAGGCTGACCTTGCTGAGGTGGTGGCCCCGGATACCGCGGGCCGCCTTGGCCGTCGGGCCACGGCGGTTGCTGTTCACTCACGTACGTTCCTCATCCTCACGGAGACTGCCTCCGCACGCTATCGCGACCTCGTGTCAGACCGCGTCGGAACGGGTCAATAGACCGCGGCGCGTACGGACAGAACGTCGGGCAGGTGCTCGGCCGCAGCGAACCAGGTGTCACCGTCGTCGTTGCTCGCGTACACCGAACCGTCGCGACTCCCGAAGTACACCCCCGCGGGACTTCCGGTGTCGACACACATCGCGTCGCGCATCACGGCCGAATAGAACTCATCGGGTAATCCGCGGCCGAGCTCCTCCCACGTGTCGCCCGCGTCGTGCGAGCGCCACACCCGGGCGTGCCCGTGCGGCGGGAACCGCTCTTCGGGGCTGACGACCGGGAAGACGTAGATCGTGTCGGGTTCGCGGGGATGCACCACGACCGGGAACCCGAAGTCGCTGGAGAGCCCGTCGGCGATCGAGTTCCATTGCTCGCCGCCGTCGTCGGATCGGTAGACGCCACCGTGGTTCTGGGCGTACAGACGATCCGGCACCGAAGAGTGCCGTGCCACCTTGTGCACGCACTGGCCATACTCGGGCTGCTGGTCCTCGGGATAGAAGTCCGCGACGATGCCCTTGTTGGCCGGCGCCCAGGATCCGCCGCCGTCGGCTGTGCGATAGACGCCGCCGGTCGACATCGCGACGGTCACCTGCGCAGGGTCGGTCGGATGCGGAAGCACCGTGTGGATCGCCTGGCCTCCACCGCCCGGATGCCACGTCGGCCGATGCGGGTGGTCCCACAGGCCGCGTACGAGCTCGAAGCTCTTGCCTCCGTCGACCGAGCGGAAGAGCGCCGAGGGCTCCGTGCCGGCGTACGTCGTGCCGGGCTGGTCGGCCGGCCCGGGCGTGAGCTGCCAGACACGCTCGAGCGCCGAGCCGGTGTCTTCGGGGAAGGCGACCGCGCTCGCCTCCTGACCCTGCCATGTCTTGCCGAGGTCGTCGGAGTAGAGCACTTGCGGCCCCCAGTGCCAGCTCATCGAGCCGACGAGCAGCCGCGGAGGATCCGTACGCGTGTCGATCGCACAGGACGCGACCTCGGACATCAGGAAGTGCGGGTCGTCCCACGTCCAGTTCGTACGCGCGGCGTCGGAACGTCCGAGCCACAGCCCCTTGCGGGTGCCGACGAGCATGATCGCGCCGTCGGCGGCCATCACTGTCCTACCAATGATCGTTGATTCATTCCGAACTCATTTCCCTCGGAGTCGGCGAACCGTGCCCACCAGCCGCCCCACGCCGCCTCGGCGGGCTCCTCGATGACAGTGCCGCCCGCAGCCTTGATGTCGCTGGCGGTTTGGACGATGTCGTCGGTGTTGAAGACACACGGGCCGAACGCGCCTGTGCCGTCGACGTTGTGAAACAGGACGACGCGGGTGAACGCCCCGGGCGGGCGTACCTCGATCCAGCGCGGGCCGTCCTCGTCGTCGGGACCACCCATCGGCTGGTCGCTGAGCAGCTCGAAGCCGAGCACCTCGGTGTAGAAGCGCTTTGCGCGCTCCTGATCGGCCACGTTGACCGTCACGAAGTCGACTGCGGTGATCACCTGCGTGCTCTCCTCGAGTTCTCGGCGCGCTTATTCCTAATAGGAATAGTACGCTACGGCCCGTGAGTCAAGACCTGTCGACGACCTCGTACGCGCTGCTCGGTCTACTCGCCTTCGACGCCCGGACCTCCGAGCACGGACTGACCGGCTACGAGCTGAAGCAGCGCGCCGACTTCACGCTGCGCTTCTACTGGACCTCGCCCGCGATGAGCCAGATCTACTCCGAGCTCTCCCGACTGGCCCGCTCCGGGCTCGTCGAGGCGATGTCCGCGCGACAAGGCAGGCGTACGACCCGCCGCTACCGCATCACCGACGCCGGCACCGAGGCGCTCACGGGATGGCTCGCCACCAGCGAACCGGAGTTCCCGGTCCTGAAACATCCGGTCGCACTGCGACTGCTGATGGGCCAGCTGATGGGTCGCGACGCCCTCGTACGAATGCTCGACGCGTACGAGAAGGCGCTCGCCGACCGTCAGGCGGAGCTCGAGGCGGTGCGCCGGATGCTGGCCGATCGCGATGACGTCCGCTACCCCGCACTCGTCGCCGACTGGGGCCTGGCGCACTACGAGTCCGAACGCGAGATCACCGAACGTACTCGTCGCGCGATCGCCGATGAGTAGCTCGTAGGTTCGCCCGCGGCGAGGAGTGGGCGGAGGTGGCGCCTCAGCGCGAGATCACGTACGGCTCGAACACGACGTACGAGACCAGCGCTGCCCACGCGAGGCTGACCAGGCTGCCGATGATGAACCGCTCGGCGGCGCCCGTGCCGGCGTGGCTGCGTAGCTCGGGATAGCGTCCGAGACCCTTGACCGCGAGCACGACCGCGATGCCTTCGGGCCAGCGTGCGGCGAGGGTGAGGAAGACCGAGAAGCGTTCGAGCGCGCCGATCCAGGCACCTCCGCGCAACAGCTCGCCGGCCGCCCGCATCGACGATGACTCCTCGCCTGGTTTCGAAGTCCCGTCGATCTGCGCGAACACGGCGGCCACGACCACGGCGCCTCCGGCAACGGCGAGAATCGCACCGAAGAGGACGAAGACCGGCCGCTGGTCGCCGGTGAGCGGATCCTCGAACAAGGTGGCAACCGCGGCGACACCTGCCAACGCGGCAACGGCGAGCGCCGCCAACGTACGCAGACCCGATGTGCGTACGAACGACCACGCAACGACGGCGCAGACACCCGCGGCGACAGTGAGTACGTAGGCCGTCATTCATCCACTCCGTGTTCGAGCACCCAGGCCGCGAGCCGTCGAGCCCTGGCCTCCTCGGACCACCCTGCCACTCGCAACCGACGACTCATCGCCTGCGGCGTTATGCCGATACGCTCGGCGGCGTCGAGCTGGCGTTCGGCAGCGGCCATCGCGTCGACCGCCTCCCAGCCCGCGTCGCTGCGACGCATGAGCAGCCCGGCGAGCAGCACCAGCGCGGTCTCGGCCCGCTCGGCGCCGGCCTCGTCGTTGCCGACGACGGCGACCCCCGCCGGCTCCTGTTTCGCTCGCTCGACGGCTGAGCGCGCATTGACGAACGCGACGCCGCGGCCCGCGCGTACGTTGTCCGGAAGCGGCGATTCAGCGCCGCCGACGCCGACCCCGATCCACCAGTCGCCGCGTCGTACGAGATCGACGGTGACCGAGACAACGGTGGTCGCATCGGATGCAAGACCCTGGACCTCGTCGCCTGCCGTGCGGTCGAAGGCGAGCGTGAGCGTGTCGCCGTACGCCGAGTTGAGGGCGTCGAGTACGTCGGGCACGGCATCCGCGCTGCTGCGGCTGCCGCGTTGATCCGCGGTGATCACGTACATGGAGTCAATCATCATTGATTGATCATTCGAAATCAATATTCAAACATTGATTGATTGTGATGCCGTTCGCCGCAACGCTCTCGCATTGACTGCCCACTATCAACCCACAGGCATTGATCGACGCAGTGGGACCATGGAGTCATGCTGCCGACGCCCACCGACTGCCGCCTACGACTCGGCAGGTCACTGCTCTCCCGCGTTGCCGGGCCCGACGCACTCGAGCGGCGTGCGCGCATCGGGAGCTCGGACGACGACCGCTGGTTCGCTCCCGGCAGCCCGATCACCGTCGTACATGCCGATTCGTCGATGTTCGTCGGCGGCCTGCGGGCGCTGCTTCTGCAGTCGCTGCATCCGCTCGCGATGGCCGGAGTCGCCGACCATTCGGGTTTCCGCGGCGACCCGTGGGGCCGGCTGCAACGAACCTCGGCGTTCCTCGGCATCACGACCTTCGGGAGCGCCGCCGAGGCGCGTCGAGCGGTCGCGAGAGTACGCGGCGTGCACCGCCGCATACGCGGAGAGACACCCGACGGCCGCCCGTACGAAGCAAGCGATCCGGAGCTACTGCGCTGGGTGCACATCGCGGAGGCCGACAGCTTCCTGACTGCGCATGACCGATACGGATTGCGCCGGTTGAGCGATGCGGAGCGCGACACCTACGTCGCGCAGACCGCCGTCGTCGCCCGCGCATTGGGAGCCGACGACGTGCCCGAGACCGTTGCCGAGCTACGCAGTGCGCTCGCCGACTTCCGTCCGGAGTTGGCGAGCACACCGGCCGCCAGACGCACCGCACGCTTCCTACTCGTCCACCCGCCCGTACCGATTGCCCTGCGCGCGCCGTACACGATGCTGTCGGCCGCGGCCGTCGGGCTGCTGCCGTGGTGGGCGCGGCTCCCACTGCGGCTGCCGTACCTGCCGCTGACCGAGGCGACCGTCGTACGGGCAGGTGGCGTCGCCGTCACCAAAGGTGTGCGCTGGGCGATGTCGCCGATCAACGCACGACATTGAGCAGCGACTCACCCGCGGCGAACCTCCGCAGCTGATCACGCAGCAAGGCATGCATCCGCGGGACCATCGCCGTCGTTCCGCCCGCGACATGAGGGGTGATGAGTACGCCGGGCGCATCCCAGAGCGGGTCTCCCGCGGGCAGCGGCTCCGGAGACGTCACGTCGAGCGCCGCGTACAACCTGCCCTTCGACGTCTCGGCCAGCAGCGCCTCGTTGTCGACCACACCACCGCGTGCGACGTTGACCAGCGTCGCGCCGTCCTTCATCGCGGCGAGGAAGTTCGCGTCGACCAGGTGGCGGGTCTCGTCGGTGAGCGGCACGAGGAGTACGACCACATCGGCCGTCGGCAGCAACTCCGGCAGCTCCTCGATGGTGCGTACGCCGTCGCGGGCGCGGCGGGCGACCTTCACCACCTCGCACTCGAACGGTTCGAGCCGGCGACCGAGCGCCTCGCCGATACTGCCGTAGCCGACGATCAGGACCCGGCTGTCCGCGAGCGCCGGTCCGCTCGTGTCGTGTCGCCAGTCATGCGCAGGCTGAGCGCGCACGTACTCCGGGATGCCCCGAATGGAAGCGAGCATCAACGCCATCGCCATCTCGGCGGTCGCCGCATCGTGCACTCCTCGCGCGTTGCAGAGAGTGACCTCGTCGACAACATGCCGAGCGACGTGCTCCGTGCCCGCGGTGAGCGTCTGCACCACCCGAAGGGACGTCATCTGACGCAGCACCGACGGGAGGTCGACGTTCGTGTCGTACGCCGGTACGTACAATTCGACCCGCTCGATGTCGGACGGCGGTTCACCCCCGACATAGACATCGTACGAAAGACCTTCGGGTGCCTCGCCCAGGTCGCCATGCGGGAACGGCAGCCAGACCAGCGACATCGCTCTCCTCATCGTCGAATCGGGACCTAGTGCCCGCCGTCGGCGCTCCCTGAGACAATTAGTTACATGACCGCACAAACCGTAGCCGCTTCGACGGCCGTTCCGCGCGTGCGCTTCTACGATGTGCACAGCGCCGACGGCACCCGGCTGCGGGCGTGGAGCAACGACGCCGAGGGGCCGACCGTACTGCTCTGCAACGGCCTCGGCACCAATCCGTACGTCTGGCCGGCGTTGCTCTCCCCCGACTGCGGCGTCAACGTCATCTCGTGGAACCACCGAGGAGTCGGCGGCTCCGATCGGCCGGACGACCCCGATCACGTCTCGATCGAGGACTTCGTCGAGGACGCCGTCGCCGTCCTCGACGACGCAGGCGTCGACTCCTGCGT
Source organism: Nocardioidaceae bacterium SCSIO 66511 (assembly GCA_023100825.1). Taxonomy (NCBI): domain Bacteria; kingdom Bacillati; phylum Actinomycetota; class Actinomycetes; order Propionibacteriales; family Nocardioidaceae; species Nocardioidaceae bacterium SCSIO 66511. The sequence continues at coordinate 3,207,088 of CP095846.1, forward strand.
CGTCGTGGGCTGGTCGTTCGGCGTCAACGTCGCCTTCGAGCTGGCCACCCTGCATCCCGAGCGAGTGACGGGCCTGCTCGCGGTCGCCGGCGTACCCGGCGACACGTTCAGCACCATGCTCGGGCCACTGCATCTGCCCGCTCCGGTGGCGCGTCGGCTAACGGTCGGGTCGGCATGGGCGATGCTCGCAACCGGCAAGGCGCTGTCGATGGTCACCAAGCGGGTGCCGTGGAACCCCGTCACCACGAAACTGTTGCGGCACAGCGGTTTCATGCTGCCGTCGGCGTCCGATGCCGTCGTACGCGAGGCGGTACGCGAGTTTCTGACCACCGACATCGACTGGTACATGCGACTGGCCGTGCACGCGGCACGTCACCCACGGGTGTCGCTGTCAGCCATCGACGTTCCGACGACGTTCGTCTCAGGGCACTGGGACGTACTCGCCGGGGCTCGGGCGATGGACACGGCGGCCGAGCGAATGGCCGATGCGCACCTCGTCGAGCTGCGCGGATCGCACTTCCTGCCGATGGAGTACCCGGACGAAATCCATACCGAGTTGCTGAACCTGCTGTCTCGGATCAACGCTCAGTCGACGTCGATCGAGTAGTACTTCGTGCGATGAGTCGGCCGGTAGCCGACCGACTCGTACAGCGCGACGGCACCACTCGGGTTCTCTGCATCGGCATCCAGCGTCGCGTACGAGTGACCGGCCTCGGCGAACGCCTCAGCCGAGAGCGCGAGCAGGTATCGAGCGAGACCGCATCCGCGCCAGGCGCGGCGGACGCCGATCACGTCTGTGTAGCCGTCGGTGAAACCCTGCGGCGCCCAGTCGTGCTCGTACTCGCAGTTGACGACGTACGCGACGATCGGCTCGTCCGGGTCATTCGCGTCGACGATCACGAAGCTCTGAGCCGGGCGGAACGCCTCCTCCTCGAGAAGTCCGGTGCGCCAGGCCTCCTCGTCGTACGTAGCGGATCCCCAGTGATCTCGGAATGCGTCGTTGTGCGCGAGCCGTAACCGTTCCGCGTACCTGTCGTCGAACCGTTCGACGCGTAGGCCGTCGATCGGCAGATCGCCGACGTGCGGTACGTCTGTGAGTCGACGGCGCAGTTGGAGGAACCACCGCGTGACCTCGAAACCAGCCGCCTCGAACAGCCGCGCTCGATTGGTGACCTGCTCCTCGACGAAACCTCCGATCCGCGCAGGCAGTCGCGCGGCGTGCGCATCGACCGCGCGCAGGTCGGCGATGTTCGCAACCGCGCGCTTACGCTGCCACGCCAGCAGCTCTCGACCGATTCCGCGCCCGCGCCAGTCCGGGTCGACGCCGCCCGTCAGCGCAACCGCGACGGTATCGATCGCGCCGAGCCGGAACATGTTCCGGCCGACCGCGCGAAACTCGCCGTCGACATCCACAGCCACCCTTGAGTCGGCCTCCAGGTCCACCCACGACTGGCGGGTCAGGACTTCCAGATCGGAGCGTCGCGTACGCTCCTCGGCGCGATCGTGGACCTCCATCTTCTCGACCAGCGCGATCCATCGGTCGAGGTCGGCCACAGACAAGGCGCGCCAGGTGAGGCCGTTACGGTCTGGGCTCGTGGTGACCGACTGGGTAGTGCTCATAGCGAGAAGGTAGATGACCGACCTCGACAGAGCGACCGGATTTCGCCGCTCAGACGATCGGTGTGGTCTGTGCCAGTGCGATCCTCCACTGCGCACCATCACGCTTGACGACGTACGTGAACGCGCCCCGCTCGGGAACCTCGGCGGCCTCGTCCTGCCGCCCGTCATGCACAGACTTGATGCTGCTGACGATGGCAACGTCGCCAGTGACCGGGCGTACGTCGATGACCTCGACGGTCGTGGTGACGTCGCGGAGCGGCGATGCGACCGCCTTCGCCATCGCGGACTCGAACTCGTCGCGGCCGAACAGCCTGCGTCCCGCGATGTTGACGATGACGGCGTCCTCGACGTGTAGCGCCGGCAACACGCCGGCATCGTTCTGTGCGTCGTGAGCCTGCTGGACGACGGCACGGATCGCCCGCTCGTCGTCCTCGGTGATCGGAGAGGTCTCTGTCGTAGTCATGCGACGAGCCTAGAACCTAAACATTGCTTCATATCAAGGCCGTCGGACCTGCGGTTCAAGTTCGCCTCACGAACTAGATGATCTTTCAAATGCTATTCTGGAGAGGTGGGAGAACCTGCAGAGAATCAGTTGAACATCGTGACCGGGTTGGTACGTGCCACCTTTCTGGTCGACGCCGTCTATTCGGAATCTGCCCGAGAGCACGGCCTCACCCAACAGCAGGGTCAGCTGCTCTGCGTGCTGATGCCACAGCCGTACGGCATGCGCGAGCTCGGCACCATGCTCGGCCTGGCCAAGTCCAGCCTGACCGGCCTGGTGGACCGCACCGTGCGCAACGGACTGGTCCGACGTGAGCCGGACCCACGTGACACCCGGGCAGTGCGCGTCGCCCTCACCCCACAGGGCCGCACACTTGCGGATCGGTTCTACCCCGAGACGTGTCGGCGGATCGAGACCCTCACGACGGGCCTGAACAACACCGAGTGCGACACCCTCGCCCGGCTGCTCGGCCGCGTGGTTGCCGCCAACGACGTACCCCCGGTGTTCGCCAACCTCGACGAGCCGGAGTCCTAGTTGCCCAAATATCCCTTGTAGTTCGTGCTACGAACTACTATCGTTCGTGCTGCGAACTAGCAGCACCTATGAAGGGCCCATCATGTCTGACCGTATTGCCGTCACCGGAGCCACCGGAGCGCTCGGTGGCCTCGTCATCGACCACCTACTCACGCGTGTACCGGCCGATCGAATCGTCGCCATCGCCCGCAACCCGGACAAGACGACCACCCTCCAGGAGAGGTCCGTCCCCGTACGCATCGCAGACCACGAGGACCATGCGGCCGTCGAAGCGGCGCTCGAGGGCGTAGACGTACTGCTGCTGGTCTCCGGCAACGAGTTCGTCAAGCGGATGACCCAGCACGAGAACGTCATCCGGGCTGCGCAACGAGCAGGTGTGTCTCGGCTCGTCTACACCAGCGCGCCGCACGCCGACACCAGCACCCAGTTCATCACCGCAGAGCACCGGGCAACCGAGAAGCTGATCCGTGAATCCGGGCTCACCTACACGATGCTGCGGATCAACTCCTGGCATGAGAACTACCAGGGTCTGCTGTCCAGCGCTCCCGACACGGGCGAGATCCTCGGCAGCGTGCATGAAGGGAGGGTGGCCAGCGCCGCCAAGACCGACTACGCCGAGGCGGCCGCTGTCGTACTGACGACCGACGGCCACGACAACGCGACGTACGAACTGACCGGCGACGTCGCCTGGTCGTACCCGGAGCTCGCGGCGGCCGTTTCCGATGCCGTCGGTGTGCCGGTGTCCTACCGCGACGTGTCGTCGCAGGAGCATGCCGCCGCGCTACAAGCCCAAGGCGTCGACGATGACTTTGCGTCGTTCCTCGTACAGCTGGATGCCGACACCGCGTCGGGAGTCTCGGCGGAGGCGACCGACCAGCTGCGCCGGCTCATCGGCCGACCGTCGACCCCGCTCGTCGCGGGCTTGCGCGCCCTGGTCTGAAAGGAGATCACCATGGTTTCCGACGGTGTCGTCTTCGGCTTCGGTGCGCCGAACGGTTTCGACGATCCGGCAGCGCTGCTGAACGCGACCGAACAAGCCGATCGTGACGGACTCGACCTGTTCTCGATTCCCGATCATCCCTACCTCGGCTCGCGCCTGGACGCGTACGCCGCGATCGGGTTCGTGCTCGGCCGCACGAGCCGGATCGCAGCGTACGCGAACGTCACGAACCTGCCGACCCGCCCGGCGCCGATCCTTGCGCGGACCGCGGCTTCCCTTTCCGCGTTGTCCGGCGGCCGTTTCGTGCTCGGTATGGGTGCGGGCGGCGATTGGGGCCGGATCTCGGACCTCGGGGTGCGCCGGCTGTCGCCGAGAGACGCCGTGACCGCCTTCGAGGAGGCGGTCGTGCTCATCCGACAACTGTCCGGCGGTGGCCCGCCGGTCGACTACGACGGCGACCACTACGGTGTGAGCCGGATCGATCCCTCGCCGACGCCCGCGCCAACGGTCTGGACAGGTTCGGTGGGCCCGAGGTCGCTGGCCGCAACGGGAAGGGTCGCGGACGGGTGGATCCCCGGCCACGCGGCGGACTGGCTCAGCGAGCGCTACCGGGAGTCGCGTCCGTACATCGACGACGCGGCGATGGCGGTCGGCCGTGACCCGCGCGAGATCCGGACGGTCTTCAACCTCCCGGGACAGATCACCGACCGCCCGCTGCCCTCTACGCGAGAACGCGACGGTCGCTGGATCGGCGGTTCGACACGCCAATGGGTCGAAGAGCTCACCGAGGCAGTGCTGCGCCATGGCGCATCGGGGTTCACGCTGTTCTCCGACCTCCGCGGTGGCACCGCGTCGGAGCTCACCTTGCGCCGTTGGGCGACCGAAGTCGCGCCGGCCGTACGCGAGGCAGTCGCGAAGAAGGCCGGCGCCGACCCCGTCAGGTGAGCTTCTCGAGGATCAGCTCGCGTACGCGACCGGCGTCGGCCTGCCCGCGCATCTCCTTCATCACCGCACCGATGAGCGCCCCCGCGGCCGCATGCTTACCGCCGCGGATCTTGTCGGCGACGTCGGCGTTGGCCTTGATCGCGCGGTCGACCGCCTCGCCGAGCGCACCCTCGTCGGAGACCACCTCGAGGCCGCGGGCACTGACCACCTGCTCGGGTGAGCCCTCCCCCGCGAGTACCCCGTCGAAGACCTGGCGCGCGAGCTTGTCGTTGATCCGCCCGGCGTCGACGAGCCCCTGGATCTCCGCGACCTGTGTAGGCGTGATCGCCAGCTCAGCAAGGTCGACCTCCTGCTCGTTCGCTCGGCGAGCGAGCTCCGAGAGCCACCACTTACGCGCTGCCTGCGGCGCGGCTCCGGCGGCGATCGTCTCGGCGACCGCGTCGAGCGCACCTGCGCCGACGACGTCACGCATCTCGAGATCGGAGAAGTCCCAGTCCTGCTGCAGACGCGCACGACGCTCCGCCGGCGGCTCGGGCAGCTCCGCTCGCAGCTCCTCGACCCATTCGCGCGACGGCGCGACGGGTACGAGGTCGGGCTCCGGGAAGTAGCGGTAGTCCTCCGCATCGGACTTCTCGCGGCCCGACGTGGTGATGCCCGTGTCTTCATGCCAGTGCCGCGTCTCTTGGAGCACCGAGTCACCCGCGTCGAGTTCGCCCGCCTGCCGGCCGACCTCGTAACGCACGGCGCGCTCGACCGAACGCAGCGAGTTGACGTTCTTCGTCTCGGTGCGCGTACCGAGCGGTGCATCGGCGCCAGATCGCAATGACAGGTTGACATCGCAGCGCAGCGAGCCCTGCTCCATCCGTACGTCGGAGACACCGAGCCCGAGCAGCAGCTCGCGCAGGTGCGCGACGTACGCGCGTGCGACCTCCGGTGCCTTGTCACCCGCACCTTCGATCGGCCTCGTCACGATCTCGATCAGCGGGATGCCGGCGCGGTTGTAGTCGACCAACGAGTGGTCGGCGCCGTGGATGCGGCCGGTGGCGCCGCCGACGTGCAGCGACTTACCGGTGTCTTCCTCCATGTGGGCGCGCTCAATGTCGATTCGGTACGTCTGGCCGTCGACAACGACCTCGGTCCAGCCGTCGAAGCAGATCGGCTCGTCGTACTGCGAGGTCTGGAAGTTCTTCGGCATATCCGGGTAGAAGTAGTTCTTGCGCGCGAAGCGGCACCACTCGGCGATCTCGCAGTTGAGCGCGAGACCGATCCGGATGGCCGACTCGACCGCCGTACCGTTGACCACCGGCAGCGCGCCGGGCAGTCCGAGGCACACCGGGCACACTTGGGTGTTGGGCTCGGCGCCGAACGTCGTCGCGCACCCGCAGAACATCTTGGTCATCGTGCCGAGCTCGACATGCACCTCGAGCCCGAGCACCGGGTCGAAGCGGGTCATGGCGTCGTCGAACGACACCATCGTCGCCGCGGTCATGCGCGTACCTCCAGCTTCGGAGCCCCTGCAAGCAGTTGGCTCCCCCATTTGTCTTCGAGCATCGACTCGATCGCGGCGCCGACGTTGTAGAGCCGGTCGTCGGCCGTCGCGGGTGCGAGGACCTGCACGCCGGCGGGCAGGCCGTCCTCGTCGGCGAGGCCGCTCGGCACGGAGATGCCCGGTACGCCGGCGAGGTTCGCAGGGATGGTCGCGACGTCGTTCAGGTACATCGCCATCGGGTCGTCGAGCTTCTCGCCGAGCTTGAACGCCGTCGTCGGCGCCGTCGGCGAGATGAGCGCGTGCACCTGCTCGAACGCCGCAGCGAAGTCGCGGCTGATCAGCGTGCGTACCTTCTGCGCCGAGCCGTAGTACGCGTCGTAGTAGCCGCTCGACAGCGCGTACGTGCCGATGATGATGCGGCGCTTGACCTCATCGCCGAACCCGGCATCGCGGCTCGCTGCCATGACCTGCTCGGCACTCGGCGAGTCGACCCCGTCGGGCGTGACCCGCAGGCCGTAGCGCATAGCGTCGAACTTCGCGAGGTTGCTGCTCGCCTCGCTCGGCTGGATCAGGTAGTACGCGGCAAGTGCGTACTCGAAATGCGGGCACGAGACCTCGACGATCTCCGCACCCGCCTTGGTCAGCAGCTCGACGACGTCGTCGAAGCGGGCGCGTACGCCGGACTGATAGCCCTCGCCGCCGAGCTCCTTGACCACGCCGATGCGTAACCCGGAGACGTCACCGCGACGTGCGGCCGCGACGAGATCGGGTACGGGCTGATCGATGCTGGTCGAGTCCATCGGGTCGTGGCCGCCGATCACCTCGTGCAGCAGGGCCGCGTCGAGTACCGATCGGGTGACCGGTCCGGCCTGGTCGAAGCTGCTCGCGAGCGCGACGAGCCCGTAACGAGAGACGCCGCCGTAGGTCGGCTTGACGCCGACGGTGCCCGTGACGGCTCCGGGTTGGCGGATCGAACCTCCCGTGTCGGTGCCCACCGCGAGCGGCACCTCGTACGCAGCGACGGCCGCCGCGGAACCCCCTCCCGAGCCGCCCGGAATGCGATCGGTGTCCCATGGGTTGCGGGTCGGCCCGTACGCGGAGTGCTCGGTGGACGAGCCCATCGCGAACTCGTCCATGTTCGTCTTACCGACGATCGGCATGCCCGCCGCGCGGATGCGCTCGACGACGGTCGCGTCGTACGGCGGCACCCACCCCTCGAGGATCCTCGACCCGCACGTGGTGGGCAGCCCTTTGGTGGCGAGAACGTCTTTGACGGCGATCGGTACGCCGGCGAGTGGTCCGAGCTTCTCACCGGAGGCGCGCCGAGCGTCGATATCGCGTGCCGTCGCGAGGGCACCCTCACGGTCGACATGCAGGAACGCGTTGATCTCGCCGTCGACGGCCGCAATGCGGTCGAGGCTCGCCGTGGTGGCGTCTTCGGAGGTGATGTCGCCCGCTGCGATCTTCTCGGCGAGTTCCGCTGCACCGAGGTCGAGTGCGCTCACTGCTCCTCCCCAAGGATCCGCGGCACGGAGAACCGCTGCTGCTCGACCTGCGGCGCCATCGCCAGCGCCTCCTCCGGGCTGAGGCCCGGGCGTACCTCGTCGGGGCGAAAGACGTTGGTCAGCGGAACCGCATGCGACATCGGCGGGATGTCGTCGGTGGCGACCTCGGACACTGCGGCAACCGAGTCGAGGATGACCGACAGCTCCGGTGCCATCTTGTCGAGCTCCTCGTCGGACAGGTCGATGCGCGCGAGGCTCGCCAGGTGTGCGACGTCGGCGCGGGTGATGCCCGCGGCGTCTGGCTCGCTCATAGGGGCAGGAGTTCCCTTCGTCGGTGCGTGGGGATTACCGGCCCATCCTAGTGCTCCGCTCGACTACGCTGACCGGCATGTCACGTCCGGCTCGCGTAGACGACATCGAGACCATCGCGCTCGCACTGCCGCGAACTGCGAAGGTCTCGGGTTGGGGCGGTCGACCCGCGTACCAGGTGAGCCGGAAGTGGTTTGTCGGGTTCCGCTCGCCACGCCCGGACGCGCTCGACGAGGACGGCGAACGACTGACCGATGTCATCCTGATCCGGGTTCCGGACGAGTCGGAGAAACTCGCTCTTGTGCAGGACGACGGGCCGTTCTTCACCACCTCGCACTTCGACGGCTACAACGCCGTTCTCGTACGTGAATCGCAGCTGGACGAGATCTCACGCGTCGAACTGGCTGAGATTCTCACCGACGCCTGGCGCACCTGTGCACCGAAGACAGTCGTACGCGCGTACGACGAAGCGCGATCGGCGGACGAGTGACGCACCCCGAACCGCACCCGCACACGGACGATTGAGGACGAACCCCATGCAGCGCGAGGCAGTGGAACGCTGGGTCGAGATGTACGAGCGGCTCTGGCGTACACCCGGCACCGATCTACTGACCGAGTTGTTCACAGCCGACGCCAGCTACCGTCCGTCACCGTGGGCGCGACCCGTCGCCAGCCTGAGCGAGATCGAACGGTTCTGGGAATCCGAGCGAGACAACGCCGATGAGCAATTCGCCATGTCGAGCGAGGTTGTGGCGGTCGACGATCGCACCGCAGTCGTACGCGTCGCGGTGGACTACGCCTCAGCAGAAGCCGGACAGTGGCGCGACCTATGGGTGATGGAGTTTGCTCCGGATGGCCGTTGTCACTCGTTCGAGGAATGGCCGTTCGCCCCGGATCAGCTCGACGGTCACTAACCGCTGCGGGACTCGAGGTCCCTGTCGGCTGCGGGGGGGGTCCGGGGTCATCGGGTTAGTTGTGGTTCGAGTCGTTCGAGGTAGTTCTTGATCAGTGTCTTCGCATCGTGCGCAGAGAGCTGTCCTGCCATCAGCAGCGTCCCAACTCCGTGCGCCAGTCCGATCACTTCCAGTCCCAGGTTGCGTGCGGCTGTTGCGCTGAGGTTGTCGGACTGCAGGACGCCGGCGAGATGGTCAGCGAGGCCGCTCAGGTGCTTTTGGTAGGCATTTCCTGCCGTGTCGGAGTGGGTGATCGCCAGCGCTTCCAGGGAGACCCCAACGCGGTGGAAACCTCGGCTCGCCTGATCGGTTGGTAGTGCCTCGTCGAAGAACGCCCTGATGACCTCGACCGGTGATTCGCGTTCCGGGTGCCCGATGCGGGCCTGCCATCTTTCGACGCTCTTGGCGGCGAGACGATCGAGTGTGGCGCCGAGCAGCTCGTCCTTGGTGCTGCCGTAGTACTGAACGAGCCGGAGGGACACGCCGGCTTCGGCGGCCACGGCTCTCATGGTGACGGCGTTGATCCCGCCGCGCGTGAGGAGGCGTTCGACCGCTTCCATGATCTCGGCCTTGCGCCCCGACGCCATCATCAAGACCTCCCTCAGCCCCACCGATGATACATTCGTATCAGTTGATACGAATGTATCAAGGAGGGGTATGTCATCGACACTGCAACGGCTCGGGCTGTGGACGTCGTGTCTCGCTCAACTGATCGTGGTGTTGGACGTCTCGGTGGTCAACGTCGCTCTGCCTTCTATCCAGGCCGACCTCGGGCTCGGAAGGGTTACGGCGTCGTGGGTGGCGATGGCCTACAGCCTCGGCTTCGCCGGATTACTCCTGGTCGGCGCAAGGCTGGCCGACGTCGTGGGCACTGCGAGACTGCTCGTCTGGAGCGTGGCGGCATTCACTGTGGCGAGCGTCATCGGGGGTCTCGCCACGGAAGGTTGGGTGCTGATCGCCGCTCGCGCCGCGCAGGGCATCTCTGCTGCTGCGGCGTCTCCGGCGACGTTCACATTGCTGACGACCACCCATGCTGAAGGTCCGGATCGAACCAGAGCCATCGCCGTCTGGACCGCGGTGAGCCTGGCCGGGGGTGGGCTGGGCAACATCGCCAGCGGGGTACTCACCGACTTGATCTCGTGGCGAGCCACCTTGTTGATCAATCTGCCCATCGGAGTCGGCGTCGCCATCGCAGCACTCGTTCTCTACCGACGGACCACCGATCAGCGTGACTCCGGACGCATCGACACCATCGGGGCGGTGCTGGCCACCGCCGCATTCACGTGCGCCGCCTACGGACTGTCTGCCGCAGGCGAACGAGCCGCGGGTGACCTGCCACTCGTGGCGGGTTCGGCGGCGGCCACGCTGTTGGTCCTGTTGATCCTGCAGCAGCGCCGCGCGCCCCACAAGCTCGTTCCCGGCGACCTCACACGAGATCGGCTGATCGTCCTCGGCAACATTGCGACGGCTTTGACAGGCGCATGTTTCCAAGTCGGCCTGTGGTACTTCCTGACCTTCCGGATGCAGACTGGGTTTGGATATTCGCCGATCCAGGCCGGGTTGGCCTTCCTCCCACTCACCGCCAGCATGTTGGTCGTGAACCTCTGGTTCACGCCGCGCCTCATGAAGAGATGCGCACCCCGTTTGCTCATCGTGGCGGGCGCGGTGATCGCCGTTTCTGGACTGATCTGGCTCGCCTCGGTCGACCGCGCCCCCTTCGCCGTCGCCGTCCTGGTGCCCACCGTCGGGATCGGAATTGGCGGTGGACTGATGAACACGCCGCTGGCCACGCTCGTCACCACAGGTGTCCGCCCCAAGCATGCCGGTGCAGCCTCTGGCCTGATGAACACCGCGAAGCAGTTCGGCGGTGCGGTCGGCCTGGCAGGCGCGACGACCGCCGCTTCCAGCGTCGGCAGCGACCGAGCAGCCTTCGTGCTCATGGCTGTTGCGCTTCTCGCTGTCATCGCCACAACGGCCGCGATCCCGGCCCACCGCAGTGGGTCACAGCGCGCCGTGACAACAGGGAGAGCCTCATGACCCACGCCACCGCGGCACCAGCCCAGGTGATCGACAAGGTCGAGTCCTGGCGGCGCGATCAGCTGTGACGAACGCGTGACCATCCGGTGCTGTGCAGCGGGCAACGTCGGTACTGATGGTCGGCGGCTGCCGCGCGGCCGCCGATCGCGACCCGGGAGGCCCAACGGAGCCGGCGACGGAAGAGCGCAACGAGGATGAGCCCGATCACCGTGGCGGACGCCCAGTTGGGTTGCGGGGCGATTCCGTCGACGTGGGGGTACCCGCCGTCTTCAAGACCTGCGGCGCGTTCGAAGTGGTTGAGGGAGTCCGGGAAGAACGCGTCGTCGACTGCGTAGAGCACCGGCATCGCCAACGGACCACCCGCGAGCGTGAGCGTCGCCCACTGGTCGACGTGGCGGGACTCATGGCGTGCCAGCGCTGCCCAAGGTCCCGGCTTATCGGGTGACTCTGCGATGAGGACGACGCCGCCGACCGCTACACCCGAGTCAGCAGCCGCCGACGGCAGGAATGCGATGGTCGTTGACTGGTTCGCACACAGGTCGCCCCCGCGGTCGTTCACGTACTGCCGAGCGAGACCGGAGACCGGCGCCGTGACGACCTGCCGGCTCTTGGACCAAACTGGCCCACCGGCTGTCTCGGTCGACGGGAGATCGTGGGACTCCCCGGTGACGACTGCGGACGGCCCCGGCTTACACGTCGGCAGGTCCGGGCCGTTCGCGTACTGGTTCACCGACAGTCCGGCCCCGGCCAGCACCAGCCCGGCGACCAGGAAGGTCGCCCCGTACGTGAGGTAGCGACGCCGTCGACAGCAGTCGCACGAGAACGCAGGACGTCGTCGGCCCCGGCGCTTCTTCCACGCCAGCACGACCAGTCCGAGCACTCCGAACGCAAGGAACGCCGCGACCGCGACGAGGACGCGCACCGCGCGGCGAGGACGGCTCGCGCCGCCGCTGCGCAGGTGGTGCGCATCGGACGGCTCGCGCGTCCGCTCTGGCTGCAGGGTGAGCACCGCGTGTTCCTCCTCCCTCGGACAGTCGCCTATTGGAGGAGGAACACGTCATGCACATCGAGCTCCGCCTTGAAACGACCTCTCAGCGGTTCTCTCGTTATTAAACCGTAATCTTCCCGGAACAAAAACGTGATCCCAATGACAGCGCCCCACAACACGAGATCGGGCCGCGAACACAATGAACGCAACGGTGACGCGCGTCACCCTGGGTCGCACGATCGGGCGTAGCAGTCGTCAACGTTCGAGCCCAGGAGGCACCTTCATGACGGTTTCACCGATACCCCGATCGCGTGTACGCGGACTCGTACGCCGGCGATCCTGGCGCGCTGCAGCCCTCGCCGCGGCCGCCGCCTGCGTAGTCGCCGGACCGGGCGCGATGGCCGACAACGGCGGAGACCACCCGGCGCCGAGAGCAGACCAGAGCGAGCTCCCGGTCGCGACGTGTCCGTCGTCGCTGCCTGCCGACGCGACGTGCTACGCGGGACGCCAGGAGTCCGGCGCCTACTACTGGATCGCCGTGCCTGCGGACTGGTCCGGAGACCTGGTCATGCACGCACACGGCGGCCCCGGACTCGGCGAGGCCGACCCCGAACGAAGTGTCGACGATCTCGACCGCTGGTCGGTCATGGTCGACGAGGGGTACGCCTGGGCAGGTTCGTCATATCGACGCGGCGGATACGGCGCGCAGATGGCCGCGGCCGATACCGAACAGCTGCGCCGGTTGTTCGTCAGCGCGTTCGGGGAGCCCGAGACGACCCTGCTCCACGGCCAGTCCTGGGGAGGCAATGTCGCGGCAAAGCTCGTGGAGATGTCCGAGCAGGAATCGTCGATGCCCTATGACGGTGCCTTGCTGACCAGCGGAGTGCTCGGCGGCGGGAGTCGCGGCTACGACTACCGGCTCGACCTTCGGGCCGTCTACCAGTACTACTGCGGCAACCATCCCCGGCCGAACGAGCCGCAGTACGCACTGTGGCGTGGGCTTCCCGCCGACTCGACGATGACGAGCGAGGACCTGGAGCAGCGAGTCCAGGAATGCACGGGTTACCAGTCACCTGCGAGCGAGCGCACTCCCGAACAGCGCAAGGCCATGTCGAACATCCTGTCGGTGATTCGCATCCCGGAGGAGACTCTGTACTCGCATTTGAAGTTCGCGACGTTCACGTTCCGCGACATCGTGCACGAACGGCTCGACGACGAGAACCCGTTCGGCAACCTCGGTGTCCGATACAGCGGATCCGATGACGACCGTGCCCTCAACCGCGGTGTCGCCCGATACCGGGCCGACAGGTCCGCTCGACGTGACCTGTCGTTCGACAGCGACCTGACCGGACAGGTGTCGATCCCGATCCTCACCCTGCATGCGATCGACGACCCGACCGCGTTCGTCGAGCACGAGTCGGCGTACCGCTCCACGCTCGAAGGCGCGGGTACGTCGAAGCACCTCGTGCAGACCTTCACCACCGAGGACCAGCACAGCACCTTGAGCGCGTCGGAGTACGCCGCTGCGATCGGATCGCTGCGCGATTGGGTCGATGAAGGCAAGCGGCCGTCGCCGTCATCGGTCGCCACGGCCTGTGCCGACGAGGACACCACGTACGGCGAAGGGTGCTTCATCGACCGGGACTACCGACCCGCCCCGTACTTCGACCGAGTGCGCCCCCGGCCGGGAAACACAAAATGGCCGGCGATGACCTGGCGGCAGTACCTGCGTTGGGACCGCGCGGGCGACATCGGAATCGACTACTGACGCAACGACCTCAGCCGGGCCGGAGGGCGTACTCGATGACCGGGCGTCCGGTGGCGGCGTAGCGCGGGCGGCGTACGACCATGCCGATGTCGTGGAGGTACTCGAGGTAGCGCCGGGCAGTCACCCTCGATGACGACATGCGGTCCGCGACCTCCGCCGCGCTGAGGGCGGTATCCGTCTGCAGCAGGCGGGTCACCGCATCCAGGGACTCGGCGCTCAGGCCCTTCGGCAGAGTTCCGGTCGTCGATCGTGGCCGCGCCAGCAGTCGGTCGACCGACTGCTGGCTGGTCACGACGTCGTCGCCCTCGATCGCCTGCCGGTGCGTCGCCCACGACTCGAGCCGCTCGCGCAACGCGGTGAAGAGGAACGGCTTCAACAGGTACTGAGAGATGCCCAGCGACGCCGCCTGGCGTACGACGGCCAGCTCCCGGGCCGAGGTGACCGCGATGACGTCGGTGGTGTCGCCGGCCGCACGCATCGCACGGACGATGTCGAGGCCGTGGCGGTCGGGCAGGTTCATGTCCAGCAGCACAACGTCGATACCGCCGCCGGACAGCACCCGCAGCGCCTCCTGCCCCGAGTACGCCGTGCCGGCGAGCTCGAAACCGTCGACTCGCCCGACGTACTCGCCGTGCGCCGCGGCCGTGGTGGGCTCGTCCTCAACGACCAGTACGCGTCGCATCGGTCGCCTCCTCCTGCGAGTTCGTACGCGGCGCTGCGAAGGGGAGGTCGACAGAGAACATCGCCCCTTCTTCGTCTCGCACCTCGATGGTTCCCTGTAGCCGCTGGACCGTCTGCTGGACCAGAGCGAGACCCAGCCCGCGAGCCATGCCAGCCGAGCTGGACTTGGTCGACCAGCCCCTGGTGAACATCACCGATGGGTCCGTCGGCGGACCGTCGCCGGAGTCGACCACGACGATGTGCAGCTGACCGTCCGCAACATGGAGACCGATCTCGACCCTCGCCGGCCGATCCGTCCCGGTGGTGCGGTTCAGCGTCGCGTCGAATGCGTTGTCGACCAGGTTGCCGACGATCGTGACGAGATCGCGCGGCTCGAACGCACCCTCGGGGAGCTCACCCTCGGTCTCGACAGCGAGGTCGACACCGAGCTCGGCCGCTTCGGATGCCTTGCCGAGCAATAGTGCCGCGAGGGCGGGTTCTCTGATCGAGGAGACGAGATCGTCGGTCAGCCGCTGCGTGACGTGCAGTCCGTCGACGGCGAAGGCCTTGGCCCGCTCCTCGTGCCCGAGCTCGATCAGCGAGACCACGGTGTGCATTCGGTTCTGGGCCTCATGCTGCTGACTGCGAAGCGCATCGGCGAGGCTGCGTGCGCGGTCGAGCTCGCCGGTCAGAGCTTCCAGTTCGGTGCGGTCACGCAACGTCGCGACCGTACCGAGACGCCGACCCTCCCATTCGGTCGTGGTCTGGTTGAGTACGAGGATCCGCGACTTGGAGACATGCAATTCGTCGGCTCGGTTCTCACCCGATGCAAGCGCAGTGGCCAAGTCGTCGGGAAGCCCGACTTCGTCGACCCGGCGACCGATGTCGTCGGATCCGAGGTCGAGCAGTCGGGCGGCCTCGTCGTTGATCAGATGGACCCGCCCGTCGACGTCGACCACGACCAGCCCCTCGCGTACCGAATGGAGCACGGCATCGTGATGGTCGTACATGGCCTGCAGCTCCGATGCGCCAAGACCGTGCGTCTGACGCCGCAACCGACCCGTGATCAGCCAGGTCGCGGCGGCACCGGCCAGCAGGACCAGCGCCGCGAAGCCCACCATCCACGGCACTCGCGTCGCCAGCACCTCACCAACTTGGTCCTTCGTGATGCCAACCGACACCAGGGCGACGACCTCGCCGTCGGAGCGTACGGGCACCACCGCGCGTACCGACGGACCGAGGGTGCCGGTGTAGGTCTCGACGACGGTGCCTCCGGCAGCGGCGGGCGCGATCGTGCCGATGAACGTCTCGCCGATCCGTTGCGGGTTCGGGTGGCTGTAGCGAGTGCCGGACGGGCTCATGACCACGATGAAGTCGGTGTCGGTGCGCACCCGGATCCGCTCCGCCAGCGGCTGAAGCGTCTTACTCGGATCCGGATCGTCAAGCGCCTCGACGACGGTCGGCATCTCCGCGATCGTCGACGCGACTCTGACGCTCACCTCCGCTGCTCGATCCTCACTCGTATCGACCACCTGGACGTACGCGCCCGCGAGCCCCGCGGCCAACAGCAGCACCACAACAGCCAGCTGCAACGCCATCAGCTGCGTGGCCAAGCTCCACTGACGGGGATGTCCTGGATGCTTCACGATCGGGGCCTCGACTTGCTGCGTACGTAATGAACACAAGGGTGACCCTGCACATCATGCCCGCCACAGTGGTGCCCGTCACACCGCAGCCCAGGAGCTACGGCCCCGTTGCAGAAGGCAGGTACACCTTGATCGCCCTCCATGCGACCATCGCAATCCTCGCGGTGGTCATCCTCATCATCGCTCTGCGCGTCGATCCAGTGATCTCGCTGGTGATCGGCTCGCTCTACCTCGGTCTGGCCTCTGGGCTGGGTTTCGAGACGACTCTGAGCACGATCGTGGACGGCTTCGGCAGCATCATGGCCGAGGTCGGACTGCTGATCGGTTTCGGAGTCCTGATCGGGTCGCTGTTGTTCTCGATGGAGGCGTTGCAACGGCTCGTCCGGGTGCTGCTGAACACGCTAGGTGCCAAACGGCTTCCGTACGCCCTCAGCGCGGCCCTGAGCACGATCTTCCCGTCGATCTACGTCGACGTGCAGTTGGTGCTCGCAGCACCGCTCGCCCGCTCGGCCGCACCGCAGCTCGGGCGCAACGGTCTCGGTCTGATGGGCGGCGCGCTGACCACCGGCATCCTGGTCGGCTACGTCTTCGTCGTGCCGGGGCTGGGCACCGTGTCGATCGCCGGCCTGCTGGACGTACCGCTCGGCACCATGCTGATCTACGGCCTGCTCGTCGGCCCGCTCACCGCCGTGCTCACGACCTTCCTCTACAGCAGGCTGCTCAAGCTCGGATCCTGGAACCCCGAGAAGGACGAGGATGCGTCCGAGTCGCTGCTCGAGGAGGAGGCCCTCGCCGCCGAGACGGCGGGCCGGACGACCGGCACTGCGAGCAGCGGTAGTGGCGGCGCAGGTGCCGACGATGCGGCCGACGACCGCAAGCTGCCCTCGTTGTTCGTGTCGTTGCTGCCGGTTCTGGTGCCGCTCCTGCTGATCGCGTTCGGCGCGATCGCCGACACGGCCGGTTTCTCCAACGAGCTGATCGCGTTCCTCGGCGATCCGGTGTTCGCTTTGTTCATCGGCCTCGTCGGTGCGGTGATCCTCGCTCGGCTCAGCATCGGCGTAGAGCGGGCCGAACAGGCGTTGAGCAAGGGCTTCGACACCACCGGTCAGATCCTGCTCGTCACCGGCGTCGGCGGCTCGCTCGGCGCCGTGATCGCCGCAACCGACCTCGACCAGATGCTCGGCGACCTGTTCTCGGCAGAGTCGGGCGCTCCCGTGATCGTCAGCATCCTGTTGGCGTGGCTCATCGCAGCCGTTCTCCACCTTGCCATCGGTTCGATCTCGGTCGCCGCGATCACCGCAGCCGGCATCATCGGCCCGATCGTCGGCCAGCTCGACGTACCGGCCGCGGTCATCGGACTGGCCATCGGCGCCGGAGCGCTGTTCGCACTGCACGTCAACAGCAACTTCTTCTGGATGTTCCAGACGTTGCTCGGCGTGTCCACCCGCGGCACGTTGAAGGCGCTCACCTTCGTGACGTCGATGGCCTCGGTGGTCTCGCTACCGATAATTCTGGTGATCGCCCTCGTCGTCTGACGAATAGTCAGGCCCGATAAGTCGTCAGTCGTCGGTGCTCGGCGGGCCGTTCTCGAGCAGGTCGGTGAATCCGGCCTCGTCGAGAATGGTCACGCCGAGCGCTTCGGCCTTATCGGCCTTCGAGCCCGGCGCCTCCCCCACGACGACGAAGTCGGTCTTCTTCGACACCGATCCGGAGGCCTTGCCGCCGCGGGCGAGGATCGCCTCCTTGGTCTGGTCGCGGGAGTAGTTCTCGAACGAACCGGTGACCACGATGGTCAGGCCCTCCAGCGTGCGCGGTGTCGACTCATCGCGCTCGTCGGCCATACGTACGCCCGCCTCGCGCCAGCGATCGACGATGCGGCGGTGCCAGTCGACCTGGAACCACTCCCGCACCGCGACCGCGATCGTGGGACCGACACCGTCGACGGCCGCGAGCGTCTCCTCGTCGGCATCCTCGATCGACTGCAGATCGCCGAAATGGCCGGCGAGCGCACGTGCAGCCGTCGGACCGACGTGGCGGATCGACAGCGCAACGATCACGCGCCACAGCGGTTGGCTCTTCACCGACGCGAGGTTGTCGAGCAACCGGCGACCGTTCTGGCTCAGGACCTTCTCGCCCGCACCGGCCTCGCGTTCGGCCTTCTTAGCCGCCCGAGTGAACATCGGAACCTTCAACAGGTCGCCCTCGCCGAGATCGAAGAGCCCGCTCTCGTCGTCGAGTACGCCCGCATCGAGCAATGCCGTGGCGGCCTCCCAGCCCATCACCTCGATGTCGAAGGCGCCGCGCCCGGCCGCGTGGAACAGCCGCTCCCGCAGCTGCGCCGGGCAGGTACGCGTGTTGGGACAGCGGATGTCGGCGTCGCCCTCCTTCGACGGGGCGAGGGTGGTGCCGCACGCGGGGCATTGTGTCGGCATCTCGAACGCGCGCTCCGAGCCGTCGCGCAGGTCGACCACCGGACCCACGATCTCGGGAATGACGTCGCCCGCCTTGCGGAGCACGACGGTGTCACCGATGAGCACACCCTTGCGCTCGACCTCGGACGCGTTGTGCAGCGTAGCGAACTCGACGGTGGAGCCCGCGACTCGAACCGGCTGCATCCGGCCGTACGGCGTCACCCGACCGGTACGCCCGACGTTGACCTCGATGTCGAGCAGCTTGGTGTTGACCTCCTCGGGCGGGTACTTGAACGCGATCGCCCACCGCGGTGCACGCGAGGTCGAGCCGAGCCTGCGCTGCAGCGACACCTGGTCGACCTTGGTCACGATGCCGTCGATCTCGTGGTCGACCTCGTGTCGATGCTCGCCGTAGTAGTCGATGAACTCCTGCACTGCGTCGAGGTCGGGCAGCACCTTGGCGTGCTCGCTGGTCGGCAAGCCCCACGCCTTCAACGCGTCGTACGACTCCGACTGGCGCTGCGGGGTGAAGCCCTCGCGTGCGCCGGTGCCGTGGCACACCATCCGTAGCGGGCGCTGTGCGGTGACCGACGGGTCCTTCTGCCGCAGCGAACCGGCGGCGGCGTTACGCGGGTTGGAGAACGGCGGCCTACCGGATGCGCTCCAGGCCTCGTTGAACTCCTCGAACTCTTTTGTCGGGAAGTAGATCTCGCCGCGTACCTCGACCAGGTCTGGCACGGGGTGATCCTTGCTTGCGCGCAGCCGATGCGGGATGACCTCGATCGTGGCGACATTCGCGGTGACATCCTCACCGACTCGGCCGTCGCCACGCGTCGCTGCGCGGACGAGACGCCCACGCTCGTAGGTGAGGTTGACCGCGAGCCCGTCGACCTTCAGCTCGCAGAGAAACTCCGAGCCCATGCCCACCTCGCGCTCGACCCGGGCCAGCCACGCTTCGAGCTCCTCATGGCTGAAGCAGTTGTCGAGACTCATCATCGGCTCGCGATGCTCGACGGCGGAGAACGCCTCGGATGCGAAGCCGCCGACGGTCTGCGTCGGCGAGTCGGGCGTACGCAGCTCCGGTAGCCGCTCCTCGAGCTCTTCCAGCTCTCGC
Organism: Nocardioidaceae bacterium SCSIO 66511; assembly: GCA_023100825.1. Taxonomy (NCBI): domain Bacteria; kingdom Bacillati; phylum Actinomycetota; class Actinomycetes; order Propionibacteriales; family Nocardioidaceae; species Nocardioidaceae bacterium SCSIO 66511. The sequence continues at coordinate 3,226,509 of CP095846.1, forward strand.
ATGCTCGTGTCGTACTCGGCATCCGACAGCGTGGGGCTGTCTTGCACGTAGTAGCGCTCGCGGGCGTCCTCGATCTGCTCGCGGAGCTCGCGATGGCGCCGCTTGAGATCGGCGGTCTCGTCGGTGGCGGGGGTCGGCGTCGTCTCGTCGGTCATCGTTCTCATACGGTATAGCGCCGCGCCGACATCGCGTGCGTATGCTCGTTCGGTGCGTATCTCCTCGCTCCAGGTCTTCCCGGTCAAGTCGATGGCAGGGCTGGCCGTGACCACCGCTGAGGTCCGGCCCGAAGGCCTGCGCGACGACCGGCGCTGGATGGTGGTCGACGCGTCCGGAGAGAACATCACCGCCCGGGAGCGGCACGCGATGCTGCACGTACACCCCGAGCCCGACGGCGCCGGCGGGCTCACCCTGACCTACCGCGACGGCTCGCTCGCTCCGATCCGCGTACGCCGCCCCGACCACGCTCCAGACGTACCCGTCGGGCTGTCTCGGCTGAGTACCGCGACCTCGACGAGCGCCGACGCCGATGCGTGGGTGTCGAAGGTCGTCGGCGAGCCCGCCCGGCTGGTCTGGCTCGACGACCCGACGCGTCGTTCGGTCGGCGAGAACCACGGCGGCAAAGCAGGCGATGTGCTGAGCTTGGCCGACGCGGGGCCGGTCCATCTGACGACCGAGTCGTCCCTCGAACGCCTCAACGACTGGATGGCCGAGTCCGGGGGCGAGCCGATCCCGATCGGCCGGTTCCGGTCCAACCTGGTCGTCGAGGGCGACGTCGAGCCGTTCGCCGAGGACAACTGGCAGCGCGTACGAGTCGGCGGCGTCAGCTTCCGCTTCGGCGAGTACTGCGACCGCTGCGTACTACCGACGATCGACACCGAAACGCTCGAGACCTCGAAGGAACCAACGCGTACGCTCGCGCGGCACCGTCGCTGGGACGGCAAGGTCTGGTTCGGCGTACGGCTGATCCCGGAGACCCTCGGCACGATCTCGGTCGGCGACGACGTGACTCCGATGTAGAAACCTCGGCACCGCCGTTCGATGTACCCATGACAGACGATCGACCAACCAGATCCGAGGAGAGCGCCTTGCGCACCCTGATCACCACCGCATTCATGTCCCTCGACGGCGTCGTCGAGGCTCCGGGCGGCGAGTCCGGCCACCGCAGCAGCGGATGGACCTTCAAAGACATCGAGTTCGTCCCCGAGGCGTACGCGATCAAAGGAACCGAACAGGACGAAGCCGGCGCCCTGATGTTGGGCCGCATCAGCTACCAGGCGTTCTCACCTGTGTGGCCCTCGATGGACGAGTTCGCCGGCTACAAGGTCATGCCGAAGTACGTCGTCTCGACGACGCTTGCCGACGACGACCTGGTCGCCGACTGGGGCGAGACCACGATCCTGCGCTCGCTCGACGACGTCGCCGCGCTGAAGCAGACCGACGGCGACCCGATCATCGTCCATGGCAGCGCGCACCTGAACCGAAGCCTGTCCGATGCCGGCCTGATCGACCGCTACCACCTGCTGGTCTTCCCGGTCCTGCTCGGTGCCGGCAAGCGGCTGTTCAGCGACGCTGACAAGGACAAGCAGCCGCTGCGCCTGGTCGAGAGCGAGTCGTACACGAATGGCATCCAGAAGTTCGTGTACGACGTCGCTCGCTGAGTCTCGTTCGCCCGCGTTGCTGCGAAGCCGACGCCGACGGCATAGGTTCGGGGGCATGAGGCGCTTACTGACCGTCATTCTCATGGGCGTGGTCGTCGCCGGGTGTGCGTCCGAGACGGAGCCGTCCGGTGGCGCCGAACCCGGCCCGCCGACAGCTCCGAACGCCTCCAAGGCGCCGACGGCCACGAACACCGCGGCCAACACACCCGCGCCGGCCCCGAAGCCGCGGTGCAAGGTCGGCCCGAAGCACACCGCCGACGGCACGAGGCGGTTCTGGACCAAGGACAAGCGGTGCTTCCGCAGTCCGTGGTTCGCCAAGGCGCATCGGGTGATGATCTACTTCGGCTGCACGAAGGCGCCGTACTACCCGCACGACCCGTCCTGTCCGGGACGCCAGGGAGTCCACCACGGTGTCGACGTGGACATGCCGGCCGGCACGGTGATCCGCTCCAACGTCCGCGGCCGCATCGTCAAGGGCACCGTCGGCAGTGCGTACGGCTCGGAGGCGTTCATCGTGCGCACCCGTAAGCGCGACTTCCTGATCGGTCACGTACGCCGCGCGCTGCTGCGTGACGGTGCGCGCGTACGAAAGGGTCAGCGCATCGCCCGCTCGGGGCAGCGCGGCGCACCCGACGGGCCGCACCTGCACTTCGAGGTACGCCCACGCGGCGGGGCATACACCGATGCGATCCCGCCGAAGCGCTACATCAAGCTCCGGGTGAAGCGCTGACGCCTTCGTTACAGGTGATCGCGAGGAAACTCCAGCTCCCACGTACGGGCGAACACTTCCTCGTCGCCTGCATACGTCGTGAGCCGTGATTTGACGTAGAACTTCTCGGCGTCACAAGTCAGTTCGGCGTGTGCGTCGACTCGGGTCTTCCACTCACCGCGGGTGATGTCGATCCGCCGCTCCGAAACCGTGCGTGCGGTCGTCGGATCCTCGTCGTGGATGCTGAACGTGTCGCGTTCCCAAGCCCAGTGCGAGAGGTCGCCGTACTCCGCGGGCAGTTGATGGCCGCCCGAGTGGTCGTAGACGACCTCGACCCGACCGGTCGCGAGATCGCGGGTCACGGTGCCGAGCTCGTCACCGTGCAGCGATCGGTGACCATACGCTGCCTGCTCGGGCGGCTGTGTCGGGAACTCCGTCTCACCGGTGTCTGCATGGATCGGCAGCACGACGACGGATGCCTCGGTGACCACGCCGAGCGTCACCGGCCGCGGAGACGGCCACACCATCGGCCACATCGTCGGCGCGACGGCGATCCGCAGCCGATGGCCCGGAGGAATGCGGTAGCCGATGGCATGCAACGGGAACCGAACCGTCAGCGGTCGACCGGTCTCGACCGGCTCCGGATGCTCATGTGAGTTGCGATGCGCGAGGTTCAGCACGCCCCGCGTCACCAGCGTCCCCGTGCCGTCCGGAGCGACATCCACGACCCGCACCGCGACCATGGCCTGCTCTTGGTCGGAGGTGAGAGTCAGCTGTGCTTCCGGCGTACCGACGATGTCGAGCGGTTCGGCGAGCGGCTCACCGTCGAAGCACAGCGCGTACCCGTCGTCGACACGTTGATCGACGGCTTGCTCGTAGCTGAGTGCATACGCGGCCGACCGGCCGCCGGCGATGCCGTGAGACTGGACGGACGAAATCGGCAGGGTCGCTCCCGAGGTCACCTCGTCTCCCCCGATCACCGCACTCCGGTCGCCACCGAGGACGACCTGAGTGGCCTTCACGTGCTCGGACGGCCAGGTCTGGTCGGCGAGCCACGTACCCGGGCGCTCGTCGTACGACCCGCGCGGTGGCACGGCGTCCTGCCGGTAGCTGAACAGCATCGGCTCGTCCTCGATGCCGTTGGGTTCGTCCTTGAGCCAGCGATCCCACCAGCGCAACGCTTCTTGTAAGAAGCCGATGCGCGGGCCCGGAGTGGCGAAATGCGGCCAGAGGTGCGCCCAAGGGCCGATGATTCCGCGACGCGGAACCTCCAGCGACTCGAGCATCCGCAAGATCGCGTCACGGTACGCGTCGGCCCACCCTCCGACGAGCATCACCGGGCACTCGATCGCGGACGGATCCTCGCAGACCGAGCCGTGCTGCCAGTACTCGTCACGTCGCTGATGTTGCATCCATGGTTCGATCAGCGGTGGGGTCGCGTCGAGTCGCTGCTTCCAGGCGTCCAGCCAGTCGCCGCCCCACACCTCGGGGTCCTGCGGGCGCGCGTCGTACGCGAGCATCGTCGTCGCCCAGGAGAGCTGCTGATCCGCGAGTAGCTGGCCGCCGAAGTAGTGCACGTCATCGGCATATCGGTCGTCGGTCGAGCAGATCGTCACCACCGCCGACAGCGCCGGTGGTTGTTCGGCCGCGATCTGCAGGCCGTTGAAGCCGCCCCAGGAGATGCCGATGATGCCGACCTTGCCGGTGCACCAGCTCTGTTGGGAGATCCAGTCGATGACGGCACATCCGTCGTCCAACTCCTGCTGGTTGTACTCGTCCTCCAGTACGCCCTCGGAGTCACCGCTGCCCCGCAGGTCGACGCGTACGACCGCGTATCCGTGGCCGGCGAAGTACGGCGCGTTGCGCGCGTCGCGGAGATTGGTCCCGTCGTTCTTGCGATACGGGATGAACTCGAGGATCCCCGGCACGGCGTTCTCGTCGGCATCGACGGGCAGCCAGATCCGCGCCGCCAGGCGTACGCCGTCGGGCATCGTGATCCAGGTGTGCCGGATCTCGCGGACCTCACGCGGGAAGCTGTCCCACGGCCGGTCGATGAGGTCGGCAACGGCGGGAACGCTCATATGGCTGACTCCTCCAGGACTTTCTCGGACAGATGGCACGCCGCGCGACGGTCGCCGCTCAGCTGGTCGAGGGTCGGTGCTTCCGTTCGGCAACGGTCGTACGCGAGCGGGCACCGCGGATGGAAGCGGCACCCCGACGGGGGCGTACGGGCGCTGGGTACTTCCCCGCTCAGCAGGTTCTCGTCGCGCCGGCTCCCGGGCACAGGCTCTGGCACCGCTTCGATCAGGGCGCGCGTATACGGATGGACGGGATTGCTGAGCACCTCGTACACCGGACCCTGCTCGACGATCGAGCCGAGGTACATGACCGCGATCGTGTCGGCCGCGAACGCGACGGTGTTGAGGTTGTGCGTCACGATGATCGAGCCGATCTCGAACTCGGCCGAGAGGTCCTTGACCAGGTTCAGGATGTCGCCCGCCGCAGAGACATCCAGTCCGGAGGTCGGTTCATCGGCGACGAGCAGCCGAGGCCGAAGAGCGAGCGCACGAGCGATACCGACGCGGCGCGCCTGGCCGCCGGACAGCTCATGCGGATACTTATCGGCCTGCTCGGGGTTGAGACCCACCATCCGGAGCAACTCGGAGACGCCCCACTGGTCGGACTCAGGCACGCGGTGGATGCGGTAGGGCTCGGTCAGCAGCGAGCGTACGCGTAGCCGAGGGCTCAGGCTGCCTTGCGGATCCTGGTGCACGAGCTGTGCTGAGCGACGAAGCTTCGCCCGCGACGAACGGTTGAGCCGCCGCACGTCGATGCCCGCCACCTCGATGTCGCCGCTCGTGGCAGGCGTGAGTCCGAGGAGGGTGCGGGCAAGGGTCGTCTTGCCCGAGCCGGATTCGCCCACCAGCGCCAGCCGTTCGCCGGGGCCGAGCGCGAGCGAGACGTCGTTGACGGCCTGCACGGCCGGACGCCGGTCGAACAGCGACCGACCGCCGAAGTGCGTCGTGACGCCGCGGGCAGAAACCAAGGCTGCCTCACTCATGTGCACTCCTCTGCGGCTGTTGGTGGTACGCCGACTCGGCGTCGGGTATCAGGCAACGGACCGTGTGCGATCCGACCGTGATGAGCGGCGGATCGCCCTGGCAACACGCATCTCGCGCCTGCGCACACCGAGGCGCGTACACACAGCCCGGGAGTGACTCGGTCAGGGAGGGCGGGCTACCCGGAATCGTCGCGAGACGCTCGCGCTGCCGACGCCACGACGGCACCGCGTCCAGCAACGCGCGCGTGTACGGATGGGCGGGCTCATTGAACAACGATGCAGCCGGGGCGTTCTCGACGATCCTCCCGCCGTACATGATCGAAACCCGGTCACACAGTTGCGCGACCGAGCCGAGATCGTGCGACACGTACAGGATCGACGTACCGTGCTCGTCGCGGAGCCATCGCAACAGACGCAGAATCTGCGCTTCGGTCGTGACGTCGAGTGCCGAGGTCGGTTCGTCGGCGATCAGCAGTTGCGGCTTGAGCAACAGGGCCAGAGCGATCATGGTCCGCTGCCGTTGCCCGCCGGACAGCTCGTGGGGATGCGCTCGCATCGCCGCCGCCGGGTCGGGGATACCGACCTCTCCGAGCATGTCCTCGGCCAACCTGCGGTGATCGCGCTTCGATCCCGCCTTGTCATGCGCGGCCTGCGCGATCACGAGTTGATGACCGATCGTGAACGCCGGGTTCAGGCTGGTGAACGGATCCTGGAAGATCATCGCGACGCCGGGGCCGCGAAGCCTGCGCAGCTCCTCGCCTTCGAGCGCCGACACGTCACTACCGCATACGGCGATGGTTCCGGAGCTCACCGATCCACCGGGAGGCAGCAGTCCGATGATCGAGGATGCGAGAGTCGACTTGCCCGACCCCGACTCCCCCACGACGCCGAGAATCTCTCCCGGCTCGACTTGCAGGCTCACGTCACGGACGGCGGTGTACGCCTTGCCCGATACGCGGTACGAGACATGGAGACCGTCGATCTCCAGCACTGGTTCGCTCATCGGCGCCCCTCCCCGTCGGAGTCGGTGCGTACGTCGAGGACATCGCGGATCCGCTCGCCGAGGAACGTGAAGCCGAGCGTGACGACCGCGAGCATCAGGCACGTCCAGACAACCGGCCATGCCGACAGGAACACCCGGTCGAAGCCCTCCTTCAGGATCACTCCCCAATCCGGCGTCGGCGGCTGCACGCCGAGGCCGAGAAAGGCGAGGCCGGACTCAGTCGCGATCGCGCTCGGCAGGCTCATCGCAGTGAGCACCAGTAAAGGCGCCACGACGTTGGGTAGTACGTGCACGAGCAGGATGCGTAGTCGCCCGGCCCCGAGCCCGCGCTCTGCGTCGATGTACGGGTTCTGTCTCGCGGTGAGTACGGACGACCGCGTGACTCGCGCGAACCCGGGCACCATTGCCGCACCGATGATCGCGATCATGCCGGGTGTCGACGAGCCGAGCAGGGCGAGAACGGTGAGCGCCAGGATGACGGCGGGCACTGACTGGATCGCGTCGACGACGATGACCACAACGGTGTCCACGACACCGCCGAGGTAGCCGGCAAGGAGGCCGAGCACAACGCCGACACCGAGACCGATCAGAACGGCGAGCATCGAGATCTTCAGCGCAATCCTCGTCCCGGCGATGATGCGGGAGAGCAGATCACGGCCGAGGTGGTCGGTGCCGAGCCAGTAGTCCGAGGACGGCCCTTCGAGTCTGCGGGGTACGTCGATCGCGGTCGGATCATGTGGCGTGATCCACGGCGACAGCATGGCGACTGCTACGACGGCGATGACTACGACGATGCCGAACGTACCGGCCCCGCTGCGAGAGACTCGCCGGACGAGATCACGGCTCGATCGCCACGCTCTCACGACGGGTCCGACCTCCGCGGTAGCGCTTCGTTCCGGTTGAGAAGTGTCGACGCTCATGCCGAGACCGCCTCCTTGGTCCTCGGATCGATGGCGCGGTTCGCCAAGTCAGCAAGGAGGTTCGCGACGACGAACAGCACGGCGATCACGACAACACCGCCGCGAACGACGGCGAAGTTCCGATCGGAGATGGCGTTGTAGAGCAACGTGCCCAAGCCGTTGCGGGTGAAGATCACCTCGATGAAGATCGCGCTGCCCATCAGCTCACCCAGGGCGACCCCGAGCATCGCGACGACCGGGACCACCGCGTTGCGAAGCGCCAACTGGTACAGCACTCTCCGCTTCGGAATGCCGTACGCATGGGCAGCACGTACGTAGTTGGTCGACAGCACCTCCAGCATCGACGTGCGGACGATCCTGGCGAGGTATCCCGCCCAGATCAGGGCGAGCGACGACGCCGGCAGGATGAGATGTGCCACGTAGTCCAGCGGATGGGCCAGGTCGCCGGTGCCGATGGCCGGGAACCACGCCAACCAGACGGCGAAGACCAAGAGCAGCAGTAGTCCGACGACGTACGACGGGATCGAGATGATGCCGACCGATGCTGTGCCGACCGTCCGGTCGAGCCAGCTGCCGGGACGGTTCGCTGCGATCGTGCCGACCACGATCGCAGCGACAACAGCCAACACGAGTGCCGTCGCCGCGAGGATCAACGTGTGCGGGAGCGCCTGCCCGATCAACGAGATCACGGGCTCGCGGGTCAAGAAGTCGCGGCCGAGGTCGCCCTGCACGATCCCGGAGATGAAGTGCCAGACCTGCGCTGGAATCGACGAGTCGAGGTCCATTTCTTGGCGCGCCTGCTCGGACATCTCCGGCGAGGCGTTCGGCCCGACCATCAACTGCACGGGGTCGCCGGGTAGGACGTGCACGAGTGCCGCGATCCCGATGAGCAACAGGAGGATCACGACGCACGCCGAGAGGATGCGCTTCAGCACGTACGCAAACATCAGCTCACCCTCCTGAAGTTCCACGGAAGCATCCGGCCGTCTGCGCGGATACTTGGTTCGATGTCCGCGTTGCCCGCGTACCAAACGGTCGGCCAGGTGACCCAGACCGTGTTGCAGGCGTCATCCCAGCGCTGCTGCATTCGTACGTAGAGCTCGTCGCGTGCGCGAGTCTCGACGGTCTCGGTTGCCTGTTGGTTGAGCGCGTCGAACTCCTTGTCGTCGTAGCCCTGGAAGTTCCACTTGCCGAGCTGGTCGCGGGTGAACCACACCATCGACCAGAAGGGGTCCGGCAACGACGAGAAGCCGGTGTAGAAGATCTCGCGCGCAGCCTGCGTCTTGCCGCCAAGCGTGAAGAAGGTGCCGGAGTCCTGAAGCTCTATCTGTGCGTCGATGCCTATGTCGCGCAGATTGGCCTGCACGACCTGCAGCACGACGTCGCCGGCTTGCTGGTCAGTAGCCGTCGTCAACGTGAACTCGGTGCCGGTTGCGCCCGCCTCCTCCAGCAAGGAACGCGCTCGTTCGGGATCCGGCTTGCGAACGGGTGCATCCTTCCAATGGCCGAATCCCATGTTCGGCGGGATGATCGCCGTCGCCCGTTCGTACGCGTCGTCGAAGGCGGCCGCAATGATCGAGTCGACGTCGATCGCAGCCCGGATCGCTTCGCGGACGCGTTTGTCCTTGAGCTTCTCGTGCGCCTGGTTCATCCCGATGAACGAGTAGTCGACCGACGGGTTGTGCTCGACGGCGAACCCTCCGTCGTCGCGCAGGCGCGGCGCGTCGATCGGTGCGACGAGACCGTAGTCGATCTCACCGGTGGTGAGGCCGATGGCAGCGGAGTTGTCGTTCTCGACCCCGCGGATCTCGATCTCATCCCAGATAACCGGATCGGCGTACGCCTCGTTCGACCCGGCGTAGTCCTTGAAGCGGCGGAGAAGCGCGTACTGCCGCGGCTTCCACTCGATGAACTCGTACGGTCCGGTGCCGATCGGATGGGTCGCGTACGTCTCGCCGCGTTCGGTTGTCGCCCGCTCGGAAAGGATGTAGCCACGATCGAGCGGGAGCGTCGTCTTGAACAAGGGAGCGAACGTCTGCTTCATCCGGATCTCGCCGGTGTGGCGTCCGGTGACGCGTACTTCGTCGAGCTCACCCCAGTCACCCTCGTACGGCGACTTCAGCTTGTGCCCGTTGACGCCCGCTGTGCGCTCGAACGAGAACTTCACATCGGCGGCGGTCAGCTCCCCGTAGCCGCCGTGGAACTGGACGCCCGCCCGGAGCCGGAACCGGATCAGCGTGCCGTCGTCGTTGACCTCGAACTCCTCCGCGAGGGTATCGACCTGCTTCGTCGTGCCGGGTTCGTAACCGACGAGCCCCTCGTAGACACACGCCATGACCTCGTAGTCGGAGCGTCCGGCAGCGAACGCCGGGTCGAGCACCTCCATCTCGAGCGTCTGCCTGATCACCAACCGGCGACCGAGGCCGTCGGAAGACGGTTCGACACTGCAACCGGCGGCGAGGGGGCTGAGGGCGAGACCGGCGGCGGCGCTGCCCTTGAGGAAGGTTCGCCGGTCGATACCGGCGGTGCGGGTCAAGAGGCGACTCACGCCATCTGCCTGCTTTCAGCTCGACGGCCCCCGAGGACGTGGCCGACCGTATCGCAAAACGTCTAGCATTTATGACCCGGTCCCGACCGCCGCCTTCGGCGCCCGGCGGGAGAGTCGAGCGCCATTCGAGTCACATCGTGAGTCCGGCGGCGATCTGTCGAGCGGTTCGCAGGGCTCGCGCCGACCACGCCGGGCTCGCTCCGGCAAGACCACAGACCGGCGTGACAGTCAGTCGATCGGCATGAGCCGCGGGATCGAAACCCATCGCCGCCATGAAATCCTCGGTCCGGCGTACGCCGTCGGAATCGATGTACGGCGTCGCGGGATCGGTCGCCGGAACGACGCCGGGCCACAACTCGACGCCGGAGTCGAATGCCTCCGCCCACGGATCGAGACTCGAAGCGTCGATCTGCGCCAGGTCGAAGCCGACGGCGTCGAATCCGGCACCCACGAGCAGACCGACCGGAACGTCCCTTGCGCACACGTGCACACCGGGGACCGCACCCGCAGCGCGCACGGCGTCGGTCACCCAGCGCAACGCCTGATCGGCCGCGGGGGCGTCAACCGTGCGATGGCGGTGGAATCCGCTCGCGGTCGCGACGGCACCGGCCAATACCGCAGGCAGTGACGGCTCGTCGACCTGCACCACGACATCGACGCCGGGCACCCGTCGGCGTACGTCGGCGACGTGTGCGGCGATGCCTTCGGCAAGAGACTGAGCGAGTTCACGGCGCGCGCCGTGGTCGCCGAGCACCTTGTCACCGCGTGGCCGCTCGATCGATGCCGCCAACGTCCACGGTCCGGTCACCTGCAGTTTGAGCCGACCCGCATAGCCCTGTGTGTGCTCCTCGAGCGCGTCGAGATCCTCACCGAGTAGCGAGATCGCGCGTCGGTGGTCGATCCCCGCGGAATCGGTCAGCCGCCAGCCGGCCGGTTGGAGGTCGACGCCGAGGCCGACCAACAACGCGGTCGTACGACCGACCATGCCCGCGACGGCGCCGCGTCCGGGGAGCTCTGGGAGGAATGCGAACTCCGGACACTCGCCCACCGCGACCCGAACCGACTCGTGAATGTCGTTGCCGGGCATCGAACCGACACCCGTCGACCGTGCGGCGTGCTCGCGATCCGTTGGCATACGCCGATTGTGTCGGACCACGAGCCGGCGGCTACACCGCGGTCATCTCCCACATGCGCTCGCTCGGCAACGGCTCGGCCGCGCGTTTGCCAACGGGCAGCGGGTCACTGGTGACCCGGAGTCCCATGAATCGTTGACGCATCGCATCTGCATACCGGCTCGCAACGGCCGGCTCTGCCGCGTAGTCGGCGAGCACATGATTGCCGAACCACACTCTGATCCACTGCTGCCCCGTATCGGTCGACTGACCGTTCATCGTTGATGCCTTCCTGCCTCGCCATCGAGGCGGTCCACTCCGACGTGTCTGACGTCACGTACAGAAGTAACAACTAGACAACAACGATTTGGTTACGCTCCGTGGTCAGATTATGTGATTGGGAACCTCATGGCTTGAGTGGATAGAACGCCGATCGCGTGCAGATGCCGGAGTCACCGACGTACGCCCGACCCTTCGTCGGGCCGGCCCACGATGCCGCGACACCTTGAGCGAAGCAGAGTCCCTTGAACGCCTCGACGATCTTCAGCTTCTTGTTCAAGAAGACGAGCCCGGTGTCCTCGTCTTGCGCGTTCGAGAGTGTCGTCACCACATGGCCCTTGGCGGTCACGGCGATGTCGCCTCCGTAGTCGGTCGACAGTCGACGGGTCTTCGTCACTCGCCGGCGCCGCAGGTCGACCTTCGCAACTTCGGCTGTCGTACCGCCGGACAGATATGCGTACCGGCTGTCACGCGCCACGGCGAGGTTGTTCGCATCGTCGATTCCCGTCGGGAATGCCTTGCCGAGCCGCTTCGGCTTCCCGGGCTTCTTCAGCGAGTACGTCACGACCCGATCGTGGATCTCGTCGATGCCGACCAACCGCTTACCGTTCGAGGTCACTTCGATCCGACCGAGTCCGAACCGCTTGATCGTACGAATCCGTTTGGGCACGCCGTTCTTGGCGACCTTGAAGACCCAGAGGCGATCGGGCGGCCAGGTGATGTTGAACCCCGTTGCGTACAAGTACTTGCCGTTCGGGGTGAGCGCGACATCCCAGAAGTCGTTGTTGCCGATAGTGACTCGTCGCTGGATCTTCGGCTTCGGCGATTTGAGTGAGACGACTTGCAGCACGTCGTCGTGCGTCACGTACGCGTGCCGACGGCGAACTTCGAGGTCGGAGTCGATGTCTCCCTTGACCGAGGCGTTCTTGCCGACGATGCGGGCAGGCGACTTGGCGATGTTGAGCTGGACCAGTCGGGAGACGCTGCTATAGGTCTGCAACGCGACTGCTCGTCGCCCGTCGGCGGTCAACGCGATTCGCTTGACCCCTGCGTCGCCGGGCGGCAACGCGGTCGCCTTCATCGGCGTCCAGCGCTGGGCTTCGGCAGTCGACCGAAGCTCTCCTGGCGGCTCACTGCTCGGCGCAGCGCCGGCCAGCGTTGTCGGGAATACGAGCGCGAGCACCGCGATACCCGCGGCCCCGAGGTGTCGTCCGTTCATGAGCGGAACCTACCGACAATCGAATGGATGCGTCGGCACTTCGCGAGAAATTCGTCTCGCCGCCGAGCAATCGGATGGCCGGGTACTACTAGGGTGTCGTCGAGGCGATGGTCGCACTGCCGACGACGCGCGTACCGGCATAGACGACGGCCGCCTGGCCGGGGGCGACTCCACTCGCCGGCTCATGCAGCTCGATGTCGACGCGGTCGCCGAGAACCGTCGCGGTGGCGGGGTACTCATCGCCGTGTGCACGCAGCTGCACTGTGCAGTCGAGCGGCTCGCGAGGCGTGTTGCCGCACCACAGCGGCCGAATGCCCTCGATGCGGGTGACGGCGAGGGCATCGCGTGGGCCGACGGTCACAGTGCCGGACACCGGCTCGATGTCGAGTACGAAGCGGGGCTTGCCGTCGGCAGCGGGCGTGCCCAGGCGCAGACCGCGGCGCTGCCCGATCGTGAAGGCGTACGCGCCGTCGTGCTCGCGCAGGACGGAACCCGACTCGTCGACGATCTGGCCAGGCTTGTCGCCGATCTTCTCGTGCAACCAGCCCGGAGTATCGCCGTCGGCGATGAAGCAGATGTCGTGGCTGTCCGGTTTGTTGGCGACGGACAGGCCACGCCGATCGGCTTCCTCGCGGACGACGTCCTTGGTTGTTCTGCCGAGTGGAAACAGCGAATGCGCCAACTGCTGCTGGGTGAGTACGCCCAGCACGTACGACTGGTCTTTCGCGTTGTCGCTCGCTCGGTGCATCTCGATCACGCCGTCGTCCCCGGTGACCAGATGCGCGTAGTGTCCCGTGGCAACGGCGTCGAACCCGAGCGCGAGCGCCCGGTCGAGGACGGCCGCGAACTTGATCTTCTCGTTGCAGCGCAGACAAGGGTTGGGCGTACGACCCGCGAGGTACTCGGCCTTGAAGTCCTCAACGACCTCCTCATGGAACTGATCGCTCATATCCCATACATAGAAGGGAATCCCGATGACGTCTGCGGCCCGGCGGGCGTCGTTGGAGTCTTCGATCGAGCAGCAACCCCGTGCGCCCGAGCGGTACGACTGCGGGTTGCGCGACAGCGCCAGATGTACGCCCGTCACGTCATGGCCGGCTTCGACGGCCCTGGCCGCCGCTACGGCCGAGTCGACGCCACCGGACATTGCGGCGAGTACTCGCATCGTCAGGCGCTCCTCTTCACAGTGTCGGACGCCGCGGTCGCCCGCTCGTACACGCCCGGGAGAGCCGCGAGCAGAGCGTCGACGTCGGCCTCGGTCGAGTCGTGTCCGAGGCTGAATCGCAGCGAGCCTCGCGCTTCGCCGTCGTCGTGGCCCATCGCGAGGAGCACGTGACTCGCTTGCGGTACGCCCGCCGAGCATGCCGAGCCGGTCGAGCATTCGATGCCCTGCGCGTCGAGCAACATCAGCAACGAGTCGCCCTCGCACCCCGGGAAGGTCAGATGTGCGATGTTGGCGAGTCGATGTGTCGACCCGGCCTGTTCATCGCCGTTCACCCGGACATCCGGAACGATCCGGCGTACGCCGGTGATGAGGCGTTCCCGCAGTGACTCCAGGTGCGCGGCATGGTTGGCACGCCGCTCCACGGCTGCCTGGACAGCGGCAGCGAACCCCGCGATGCCCGCGACGTCGAACGTGCCGGAGCGAACGTCTCGCTCCTGGCCGCCACCATGCAGCAGCGGCACCGGATTGATCTCTCGGCGTACGACCAGAGCGCCGACTCCGACCGGACCGCCGATCTTGTGACCGGTGATCGTCATCGCGTCGAGGCCGGCGTCTGCGAACGACACCGGCACCACCGACAACGCCTGCACGGAGTCGCTGTGCAAAGGGATGCCGTACTCGCCGAGCACGGCGGCGATGTCGGCGATCGGCTGGATCGTGCCGATCTCGTTGTTTGCCCACATACAGCTGACCAGGGCGACCCGATCTGGGTCGCGTTCGACACTCGCTCGCAGGTCGTCGATGCGCACCCGTCCCGCACCGTCGACGGGCAGGAGGTCGACCTCGGCGCCATCACGCTCAGCGAGCCAAGCAAGCGGGTCGAGAACGGCGTGGTGTTCGATCGCGGTCGAGATCGCCCGGTTACGTCGCGGATCGGCCCCCCGCCGCGACCAGAAGATGCCCTTCGTCGCGAGGTTGTCGGCCTCGGTGCCGCCGGAGGTGAACACGATCTCGCTCGGGCGTGCGCCGATGTTTGCGGCAATACTCTCGCGGCTCTCCTCGACCGTACGCCGAGCCGCGCGACCACCCGCGTGGAGCGACGACGCGTTACCGGCCCGACCGAGCTGCTCGGTCATGGCCGCAATCGACTCCGCGACCATCGGCGTGGTCGCCGCATGGTCGAGGTAGACGCACTGGTCGGAGGTAGGCATAACGTCTTCCAGGGTAATCGGCCGCGCTGAGCGTCATTCGGGCGGAGTCAGCGCGACCTTCAGGCGTCCTGGCGCGGGAGTCGCGTACAGCCGGTACGCTCTGGCCGCCTCCGAGATCGACATTGTGTGGGTGATGTACGCGTCCCTGAGCACGTCGTACTTCAACACGTGATCCTGCGCCTCGGAAAGGAACCGCTGCCAGTCCTGCGTCGCACCGGCCCACATCGTCAGGTTCTTGCGGAAGAACGCCCGCATCGGGAACACGTAGTTGTCTTCGGGCAGACCGAAGACAAGCACCTCACCACCGAACGTCACCGCCTCGACGGCATCGCTGACGATCTCCTGGCGGTGCCCGATTGCGTCGATAACCAAGTCGGGGCGGGGCAACGAGTCGTCGAGTGAGGTCGCCCAGGCCCGTACCTCCGAGGTCACGACCTCATCGATGCCGAACGCCGCCGCGACCTCGGCGCGGTCGACGCGGTCGACGCCGGTCACATGTGCTGCGCCATTCGCCTTCGCGACCTGGGCGAACAGCATGCCGAGTGGTCCGAGTCCGAGGACAGCGACGCGCTGACCGGCGACGTCGCGCATGCTCGAGTAAGCGCTCAGCACTGTCGAAACCGGCTGCACAACCGTCGCCTGTGTATCGGTGAGCCGATCGTCGACCCGGTGCACGAAGTGGTCGGGGTTGATGACGTACTCGGCAAGACCACGCGACTGCGCCACGATTCCAACGACGCGGTCGCCCGGTACGAATCGCTCGGACCGACTGGCCTCGACGAGTCCGACGAACTCGTGCAGTGGTACGCCGGGCAGGCCTGTGTACGGGTTGTCGGGGTCGACATGGCCCATGAACTTGGGTATGTCGCTGCCGCAGATGGACCCGGCGAGAAAACGCATCAGCACCTGGTCCGGGCCGACCTCTTCGGCGTTCGGCGCCGCAACGTCGAGAGAGTCGAACACCGCTGGCGCGGGCTGTCTGAGCTGCCACATTCGTCCATCGTCTCCGTTCGTCATGACCTGAGCAGGTCAGCGTCGATGTCGGCGATCCGATGAACACCGCATAGGGCCATGGCCATCGCGAGCTCACGGCGTACCAGCTCGAGTACCGCGTGCACACCGTCGGCACCGGCCACCGTCAACCCCCACAGCACCGGACGACCGACGAGCACCGCGTCAGCGCCGAGCGCGAGCGCCTTCAGCACATCCGTGCCACGTCGTACGCCGCCGTCCAATAGTACGGGGACCAAGCCTTGCACCGCGGCGACAACTCCGGGTAACGCCCGGATGGTCGAGAGGCCGGAGTCGAGGTTTCGCCCACCGTGGTTCGAGACGATCACTGCGGCCGCACCGGCGTCGACCGCGACGACTGCGTCGTCCCCTCGCAGCACACCCTTGACGACGACGGGCACCGGTGACCGTCCCACAAGCCACCTGAGCGCTTCTGCGTCGAAATCCGCGTCGAGCCCAGTTCGATAGATCCCACCGCCGGTCTCGGCCCGCAATTCGAGCCCGTCCAACATCGGGAACTCGAGCCCGTCGGGCAAAGTCAACCCGTCCCATGACTGTGCCTCGCGCGCACCGACGACAGGTGTGTCCACGGTGACGACCAGCGCGTCCGCCCGACCCGAGACTCGGTCGGCAAGCGCTTCGAGGTACATGCGTGACGGCGGCGCGTTCACCTGCATCCACACGCCGTCGCCGTTCGTGTCCGAGACCAGCTCGAGCGGCGTGTTCGCGTACGCGCTGAGGACCATCCCCACACCGGCCGTCGCGGCACCGTGCGCCGTGGCGACCTCGGCGTCGACGTGGAAGAGACCGTGAGATCCGGTGGGCGCGACCATGACCGGGCTACGGAACCTCCGTCCGAGGAGCTCGACCTCGGTCGACACCTCGGTCACATCCCGCAGGACGTGCGGCGCGAGCACGATGTCGTCGAAGTCACGACGGTTCGCGCGTACCGTCAGCTGGTCCGCGGCGCCGCTCTCGAGGTAGCCGACCGTGAGCGGATGAAGTAGCTCATGTGCCCGCGTACGAAGGGCATCCATCGTCGGAGCAACAGACAGGTCTGCCGGCCCTGCTCTCGCTCTCGGCGGTACGCCAGCCACCGCTCAGCCTCGTACCGGCTCTAGACCCGACCGCTCGAGCACATCGGCGATCGTGGCCAGCGCAGTGGGGTCATCGACCGGGAGTTTCGGTCGACGCGGGTATCCGCCGGGCTGCCCGAGCAGGTTCATCGCCGCCTTGAGCGTCGGCTGCATCCCGCCGAACGCCCAGTTGTAGCCATCGACCCGGTCGCCGAGCAGCTCTGCCATCAGCTGCTCGAATCGGTCCGCGATCTCACCTGCTTCGTCGTACTCACCTGCCCACACGTGCTCGAAGAACGCGGGCATCTGCCGACCGAGCAGGAGCCCGCTGCCGAAGTGACCGTCACCGCCGTAGCCCGACCGGAGCAGTGCGATACCTAGGCGACTGAGCAGGTGGCCGAACACGATGAGCCGGTCTCCTACCCGCTCGATCGTGCCGAGCAGTGTCTCCACTCCGGGGGCGCTCTGTTTGATCGCGACGACGTTCGGCAGGTCAGCGAGTCGTTCGATCTGATCGAGCGAGATCGGATGTCCGTTGTCCTGTGGGAAGTTGTACAACCACGCTGGCATATCCGACGCGCCGAACACCTCCTGGTAGTACGCCATGAGCTCGTCCGGCGTCGGTCGCGCCATCGGCGGCGGCGACGCCATCACGGCCGCGGCCCCGATCGACGCCGCGTGGCGGGCGAGCTCGGCAGCATCGGAAGCGCGTGTACTCGTCACGCCGATCACGACAGGTACTCGCTGCCCGGCCTCCTTCACCGCGACCTCGGCGATCCGGCGCCGTTCGGAATCGTTCTGGCTGAACCACTCGCCGGTGCTGCCGTTGATCAGGATGCCGTGTACGCCCTCGTCCACCGCGTACCCGACGACATCGGCAACGCCACCCTCGTCGACGGCACCGTCTGCGGTAAACGGGGTCACCGGGGCAGTCCAGTAGCCCTTCCAGTCGACGTCGTTCCTGTCCACGCGTTACTTCCCTTCGATCATGAAATGGTTCGCCGCGGCCTCGCCGCTCAGCGGTCCGACCAGCGCAATGCGTCGGCGAAGACCCACTGCACAAGCCGATCGGTGACGTAACCGCAGATGCCGAGTGTCGCCATCGCCGCGATGACGTACGCGAACTGGAACTGGTTGTACGAGTCGATCAGCACGTAGCCGACACCCGACTTGGCACCGAGAATCTCGGCGACCACGACGGTCGTCCAAGCGATGCCGGAGGCCACCCGCAGGCCGGTCACGATGCTCGGCGATGCCGCCGGGAGCACGATCTTGCGTACGACCTGTGTCCGGGTCGCACCGAGCATCGCCCCGGCGCGAAGCAGGCCGGTGTCAACCCGGCCGACCCCTGCGTAGGTGTTCACGTAGACCGGGAAGAAGGATGCCAAGGCGGTGAGGAAGATCGCGGGCTTGTCGCCGACACCGAGCACGATGATCGCCAACGGGATCCAGCCTGTCACCGAGATCGGCCGGATCGCGTTGATCATCGGATCGACCATCTTGCGGCCCGTGCTGCTCACGCCTGCCAGCACTCCGAACCCGATCGCGAGCAGCGACCCGATGACGTAACCCGCAAGGATTCGCCCCACCGACGCACCGACATGGACGAGCCAGGTCCCGGAGTAGACCTCGGACGGTACGAAGCCGTCGACCGGCCACTCCCAGCCGAAGATCCAGTCGACAAGTGCGGCAACCGACTCCGTCATCGACGGGAACAACCCGTTGGCGATGAGCTCCTGTCGGCCCGCGATCTCCCACACGATCGCGATGGTCACAGGGAGAGCCAGGCCGAGCCCCACACTCTTCGCCGCCTCTACCCAGCCGCGCTGCGCCGGTGCTGCAGTACGTGCGGCGCGCCGAGTGCGTGGGGGAGCTGATGTCGTCGTGTCTGTCATGGCCGGGCCTCAGTCGTTCTTCCCGAGCCGGCTCGCCGGCTCACCGGTGATGTCCTCGAGCAGCGAGTAGTCGATGTGCTCCGCGAGCTGCTCGCTGGTATCCGAGTCGATGATGTTCATCTGGGACAGCACGGTCGGCACCTTCATGATCTCGCTCATCGGCATATCGGGCTCCGGCTTGATGTACTCGCGTTCGAGCGCCTCGGCGATCCGGGCGCCCTTGCTGCCCGCCTCACGCTCGTACTGCGCGGCCCACTCGTGCGGATCCTTGCTCAGGTCTGCCAGCCTGGCCCGGTACGCCTCGAGAACGGTCTCGGCCTCCTCGCGGTTGTCCTCCAGGAACGAGTCATTGGCGAGGATGCCGCTCGCAACCGTGAACGAGCCGTCGTACAAGTGGCTCTGGATGTCGTCGACCGTCGTCGCGTGCCCACCGTCGATCGCCTCTCCCGACAGTGGCGGGAACGTGACGATCGCGTCGACATCGCCACGATCGAGGGCGAGGTTGAGATCCGGGAACGCCTGCATGTTCACGTACGTGGTGTCGGAGTCGATGTCGAGCCCCTGCGACTTCATGGCGGTCGCCATGTTCACGTACTGCGTCGAGCCACGAACGGATGCGATGCGCTTACCGCGCAGGTCTTGCCACGTGTCGATCCCGCTGCCTTTTCGGGCGAGGAACACCGATCCGTTGCTGCTGATGCCGGAGACGAAGCTGACCGGCGGGTCGCTCGTCGTGAGGAGCGCCGCGAGGTTGTTGTAGCCGACCGGCGCCATGTCGATCGAGCCCTGCGTCAGGGCGGTCAGCTCGTCGTTGGAGCTCTTGAACGGCACCAGCTCCACCGATGTGCCGTCGGGCAGCTCGGTGTCGAGTGTCGCCCAAGGTGTCCATGATGCGGCGGGAACCCAGCCGATCCGAATGCTGTCGGCCGCGGCTGCGCCGTCCTTCGTGTCGTACACGCGACCGGCGACGACGATGGCCGCCATGACCGCCAAGGCGACGACGAGGCGTTTGATCCAGCTGTGCGACATCAGCGGCCCCCGGCTGTGGTGGCAAGGCCTTCGAGCTCATCCGCCCGGTGAGACTCGCCGCGCAACTGCTCGAAGAGAGTGTGACGCAGCTCGACGTACGTGGGATCGGTGATCAGCTCGTGGCTACGCGGCCGCGGCAGGTTGACCGGGATCGTCTCGCGGATCCTGCCGGGTCGCGCGGTCATCACGACGACGCGGTCGCTGAGGATGAGGGCCTCGTCGATGTCGTGGGTGACGAACAGGACCGTCTTGCGGTCGCGCTCCCACAGTTCGAGTAGCAGCTCCTGCATGGTGATGCGGGTCTGCGCGTCGAGTGCGCCGAACGGCTCATCCATCAGCAGGATCGGCGGATCGTTGATCAGTACGCGCGCCAGCCCTACCCGCTGCCGCATACCGCCGGACAGCTCGTTCGGGAGATGGTCGCCGAACGCTTCAAGCCCGACCCGCTCGAGGTACTCGTCGATGCGCTCGGCGATCTCTGCCTTCGCGGCGCTGCCGCGCACTGACGGCCCGAAACCAACGTTGTCACGGACGGTCATCCACGGAAAGATCGTGGCGTCCTGGAACACCACGCCACGCTCGGGTCCCGGACCATCGATCGGCTTGTCGTCGACGTGCACCGATCCGCCGGTCGGTTCGGTGAACCCCGCGATCAGATTCAGTGCGGTCGACTTGCCGCAGCCGCTGGGACCGAGCAGGCAGACGAACTCCTGTTCCTTGACCTCGAGCGTCAGGTCCTGCAGCGCACGTACGCGCTCACTGGGCTCACCCGGTTTCGGGAACTCGACCTCGACTTTGTCGAGCGTGATCGTGTGCATCCAGGCCTCCGGCTGTCGTCGCATCAACGCCGCGACGAGAGTACGAGCCAGGGACAATTGCCGTCCAATGCATGTTCACGTACGTTTGATACCCGTTATGGCATCAGACTTCACGTTCCATCAGCTGCGGTCGTTCGTCGCGGTCGCCGAAGAGCTGAGCTTTCGACGAGCCGCCGAACGGCTGCACATCAGCCAGCCTCCGCTCTCCAGGCAGATCCGTTCGCTGGAGTCGGCATTGGGCGTACCGCTGTTCGACCGCGGCCGACGCAATGTCACGCTGACGCCGGCCGGCAAGTTGTTCCTCACAGAGGCCAGCGGCCTGGTAGAGGCGGCCGCGCGTGCACGGCGCCTCGTCCGCGACGCACACGATGGCCGCGTCGGCTCGATGCGGGTGGGTTACATCGAGCCGTCAGCGTTCGACCTGCTGCCGCACGTACTTGCGCGGTTCCGCCAGGCACTGCCCGGAGTCGACCTCGAGCTGCATGAAATGCATTCGTTCGAGGCTGTACGCCAGCTCGAACAACACAAGGTCGACGTCGCCTACCTGCGGCCGCCCGTCGAGACGAACGGAGTACAGCTGACGATGCTTCACCCGGATCGGCTGATCGCCGTGCTTCCCGAGAACCATCCACTCGACGCCGACACGATCGATCTCGGCGCACTGCGCGACAGTGACTTCGTCACGTACGCCTCGGCGCTTGGTTCGGGCATCACCGGTGCGACCCTGCAGGCCTGCGCGGCCGCGGGCTTCTCGCCTCGCGTGGTTCGCTACGCGACGAGCACTCCGATGTTGATGAGTCTCGTGGCCGGCGGTGCGGGGGTGGCCTTGGTCGCCTACCAGTTCGCGTCGATTCCCTACATCGGCGTGAGGTTCGCGCACCTGCGCGACGAGCGGGCGGAGAGCTACGTCGCATTCGCGGCGCGTACGAACGAAGCACTGGCGTCGGTGCACTCCCTTCGTACGATCTCCCGCGCGGTGTCGACGGAGTTGTTCGCCGGACCGACGATCAGTGAAAGTCGCGGGACTTGACCTTCGCGGCGATGGGCAAGTGCTCCAGCCGGTCGGCGAGCAGATTGGTGGTGCCCTCGTTGCGTTCGAGGGTTCCGCGTACGACCAGCGCGCTCGACTCCCTGCCCACCCGGCGATAGCGGGTCCACAGACCCTGCGTGCAGATGACGTTGAGCATGCCGGTCTCGTCCTCGAGGTTGAGGAACGTCACTCCCCCTGCCGTCGCGGGTCGCTGCCGGTGCGTCACCACTCCGCCGACCCGGATCCGCGAACCTGCCTCGACCGAGCCCAGCTCACCGATCGGCAGCACTCCGCGGTCTGCGAGGTCGGTGCGTACGTGCTCGATCGGATGGTCCGTCGGCGAGATGCCGGTCGCCCAGAGGTCGGCCATCGTCTGCTCGGGTGCGGTGATGCCCGGCAGCATCGGCGGCTCGCTCGCCAAGGCGGTGCCGGCCAACGTACGTGGGCTCTCCTGGGCGGCGAGCCCCGCATGCCACAGTGCCTGGCGCCGGGTCAGCCCGAAACAGTCGAATGCCCCTGCGGTCGCGAGCGACTCCAACTGCTTCGCCGTCAGCTCGACCCTGCGGGCGAGGTCGAACATATCCGCAAACGGACCGCCGGCATCGCGCGCTGCGACGATGCGCTCGGCGACCTCCGTACCGATCGACTTCACCTCGGTGAGTCCGAGGCGTACGGCAAACGCGCCGTCACGTCGATGCTCGGCGGCAACAGACAGCGCATCAGGCGCGGTATCCGGATCGAACGGACCGACCTCCGGTTGCTCGGTCTCCAAGCAGGTAATGGATCCGCCCGGTTTCGACGCTGCCTCGTCGTACGCCTCGAGGTCGGCGTCGACGCCCGACAGTTCGATGTCAGGGCGGCGTACTTCGACACCGTGTCGACGTGCATCGGCGACAAGGGTCTGCGGCGAGTAGAAGCCCATCGGCTGCGAACGCAACAACGCTGCGAGGAATGCACCCGGGTAGTGCAGTCGCAGCCAGGTACTCGCGTACACCAGCAACGCGAAGCTGATCGAATGGCTCTCGGCGAAGCCGAAGTTCGCGAACGCCTCGATCTTCTCGTAGATCTCGTCGGCCTCGTCGCCGGTGATGCCGTGCTCGGCCATGCCGTCGTAGAGCTTCGTACGCAGCTTCTCGATCTTCTCGATGCCGCGCTTGGAGCCCATCGCCCGCCGCAGCAGATCGGCGTCGTCACCGGAGCATCCGCCGACGGTCATCGCCATCTGCATCAGCTGCTCCTGGAACAACGGCACGCCGAGGGTACGACTCAGAACCGGTTCCAGCTTCGGATGCAGGTACGTCACCGGGTCGGTGCCCATGCGCCTGCGAATGTACGGATGCACCGCGCCGCCCTGGATCGGCCCGGGACGAATCAGCGCGATCTCGATGACCAGGTCGTAAAAGCATCGCGGACGGAGTCTCGGCAAGGTACCGATCTGGGCACGGCTCTCGACCTGGAAGACGCCGACCGAGTCCGCCCGGCACAGCACGTCATAGACACCGGGCTCCTCCTTCGGGATGCCGGCGAGCGTCCAGCGTTCGCCGAGGTGTTCGCCGACAATGTCGATCGCATGCTGGATCGCACCGAGCATGCCGAGCCCGAGCAGGTCGAACTTCACCAACCCCATCCAGGCGCAGTCGTCCTTGTCCCATTGCAGAACCGTGCGGTCGTCCATCCGCGCACGCTCGATCGGCACCACCTCCGAGACCGGGCGGTCGGTGAGCACCATGCCGCCCGAATGAATGCCCAGATGCCTTGGTGCCTTGAGGAGTTGCTCGGAGAGCTCTACGACCGGAGTGGGAATGTCATGGTCGTCGCTGGAGACAATGGAGCCCCAGGCATCGATCTGTTTCGACCAAGCATCCTGCTGACCGGTGCTGTGGCCGAGCGCCTTCGCCATATCGCGTACGGCCGACTTCGGTCGGTAGCTGATGACGTTGGCGACCTGTGCGGCGTTGCGTCTGCCGTACTTCGCGTAGACGTACTGGATCACCTCCTCGCGCCGATCGGAGTCGAAGTCGACATCGATGTCTGGCTCCTCCTCACGCGTCGCCGAGAGGAATCGCTCGAACGGCAGATTGAACCGGATCGAGTCGACCGCGGTGATGCCAAGTGCGTAACACACGGCGGAGTTGGCAGCCGATCCCCTTCCCTGGCAGAGGATTCCGCGTTCGCGGGCGTACGCAACGATGTCGTGCACGATCAGGAAGTAGCCGGGAAAGTCGAGGTCTTCGATGACCGCGAGCTCGCGTTCGAGCCGGTCGCGTACGCCGGAGTCGGCGTCGGGATAGACCCGCTCAGCACCGCGACGAACAAGCTCGCGCAGCCATTCCATCGGAGTGTGGCCGGCTGGCACGTCTTGCCGGGGTAGTCTCGGCCGAGCAGCACGCAGCGAAAACGCATGCTCGTCGGCGACCTCGACCGTACGCTCGACCACTCCCGGATATCGCGCGAACCTCATCGCCATCTCCGCCCCCGAACGCAGCGAGGCACCTCCCGCAGCAGGGAGCCAGCCGTCCATCTCATCGAGGCTCCGCCGCGCGCGTACGGATGCGATCGCAGCACCGAGCCGATGCTCTGCGGGTGTCGCGTAGTGGGCGTTGTTGGTGGCGACCATGGCAAGGCCAGTACGCGCGGACAACTCGGCCAGAGCGGCGTTGTGGTCACTGTCGAGCGGAAGCCCGTGGTCGTACAGCTCGATCAGCACCCGCTCCGTGCCGAACAGCTCGATCAGACGCCACAGCTCGTCTTCTGCTGCGCCGATGCCCCTGGCAACGAGGGCCGAACGCACCGCACCCTTACGGCAGCCGGTGAGCACCGTCCAATGACCGTCGGCCCGAGCGGCCAGCCGTTCGAGGTCGTACGCAGGTCTGCCCTTCTCGTCGCCGGCGAGCTGCGCCTCGGTGATCGCGCTCGCGAGCCGGTGGTAGCCCTCCTCACCGCGGGCGAGCACGAGTAGATGCCGGCCTTCGGGGTCGGCGATGCCGTTCTGCGGTTTGCTCAGCCCGAGCGACAGCTCCGCGCCGAAGATCGTACGAAGGCCGTAGTCCTCTGCGACCTCGGCCATCCGGACGATGCCGTACAACCCGTCATGGTCGGTCATCGCGAGTGCATGCAGCCCCAGGCGTACCGCCTCCTCTGCCAGCGCTTCGGGTGAGCTCACACCGTCGAGGAAGCTGAAGTTCGAGTGGCAGTGCAGCTCTGCGTACGGGACGACTTCCTCGGTCGGCGGCTCGGGGCGTTCGACCGGCGCGTACGGCGCGCGTTTACGCGACCAGGCGGGGCTGTCGCCGCCATCACCGTCAACATCGCGACGGTCGGGGCGTCGCCTGCCCGAGAGTCGTCGCTCGAGCTCCGACCACGGGATAGGCGGGTTGTCGTATCCCATCACCCAAGCATCGAACATGTGTTCGACGAAATCAAGCAGGGTAGTGACGTACTCCGGTTGGTGGGATGGACGAGGAGCGATCTGCCCTCAGTTTCACTGTATAGCAGATCCGGACGCCTCATGAGGCATCGGATCTTGGGTCATACTCGCCTCTCGCAGCACAAATCAACCAGCGATGAGGGAAGTACGTGGGGCAGACAATCGGCATCGATCGGATAGACCGCCGGCACCTTACGAAGGTCGGCGGGAAGGCCGCCAACCTCGGCGAGTTGTCCCGGCTCGCGGGCGTACGCGTGCCGGCCGGCTTCTGCGTGACGACCGATGCGTACCGGCAGGTCGTGGCGACACACGCATCCTTCGACGAGCTGCTGGTACGACTGTCGCGGGCCGAGCCGGACGACCACGCAGCGATTCGTACGCTCAGCGCCGAGGCCCGCAGCGTCGTCGAGTCGATCGAGCTGCCAAACGACCTGGTTGCCGAGATCAGCGAGGAACTGGCCAGACTCGGCGAGAATGCCGCGTACGCGGTGCGGTCCAGCGCGACGGCCGAGGACCTACCCACAGCCTCGTTCGCCGGCCAGCAGGACTCGTACCTGAATGTCACCGGGCTCCATGACGTCCTGCGACATGTCAGGCGATGCTGGGCTTCGTTGTTCACCGAGCGTGCGGTGACCTACCGGCTGCACAACGGGTTCGACCATCTCCGAGTACAGATGGCCGTGATCGTGCAGCGACTGGTGTCGGCCGACGCCGCCGGGGTCCTGTTCACGGCCGACCCCGTGACGTCGAATCGCAAGATCACCACCGTTGAGGCCGTCCGGGGACTCGGCGAGGCTCTGGTGTCCGGCCTCGCAACCGGTGACGTGTACGCGGTGCACGACGACCAGGTCATCGACAGCACCATCACCGAGACCCGACCGATGTTGACGCAAGCACAGGTCGTAGACCTGGCGCGGCTCGGCCGGCTGATCGAAACGCATTTCGGGCGGCCGCAAGACATCGAATGGTGTCTCGACGCCGACGGGTTCCAGATCGTCCAGAGCCGGCCGATCACTACGCTGTTCCCCGTACCTGAGACCGACGACGGCGAGAACCATGTCTACGTATCGGTCGGCCACCAACAGATGATGACCGACGCGATGAAGCCGCTGGGACTCTCGGTCTGGCAGCTGACGACACCGCGACCGATGCACGAAGCGGGCGGGCGACTGTTCGTCGATGTCGCACCGGTGCTGGCGACACCCGCGGGACGCCAGCAGCTCGTCGGTACGCTCGGCAGGTCCGATCCACTGATCCGCGATGCCCTGCAGACCATTCTGGATCGCGACGGCTACCTTCCGACGCTTCCCGACCAGACAGCCACAGCCATACCGGCGCGTACGGCGACGACTGCCATCGAGAACGACCCGGCCATCGTCACCGACCTGGTCGAGCGCGGCCGCAAGTCCGTTGCTGCGTTGGATCATGCGCTTCAGACGGCTTCCGGTCCCGCCGTGTTCGATGTCATCCGGACCGACACCGATGAGCTGACGCGCACCATCACCGATCCGCGATCCATCCGGGTGATCATGGCGTCGATGGACGCCGCCTGGTGGCTGAACGACCATCTCGAGGAGTGGCTCGGCGAGAAGAACGTGGCCGACACGCTTGCGCAGTCCGCCCCGCACAATGTGACGTCGCAGATGGGGCTCGCCCTACTCGACGTCGCCGACGCGATCCGCCCACACCCCGACGTCGTTGCGTACCTGCAGCGTCTCGTGGACGAGGGACGAGAAGACGAGGACGTCCTGGAGGGCTTGGCCGCGGTGCCCGGCGGTCAGGAGTCACGCGCCGCCCTCTCGGGATACCTCGACGAGTACGGCATGCGTTGCGCCGGGGAGATCGACATCACCAGACCGCGGTGGAGCGAACGACCGTCAACGCTTCTGCCCACGATCCTCGGCCACGTCAGGAACTTCGAGCCGGGCGAGAGCAGTCGGCGCTTCGAAGCCGGGCTTCGGGAGTCGGAACGCATGGAGGCCGACGTGCTCTCCCGGCTGCGCGAGCTCACCGACGGCGCAGCCAAGGCCGAGGAAACCAAGCGAATGATCGATCGGCTACGTACGTTCGCCGGCTATCGGGAGTACCCGAAGTACGACATCATCAGCCGCTACTACCTCTACAAACAGGCGTTGCTTCGTGAGGCGGACGGTCTCGTCGACGCGGGAGCCCTTCGTACGAAGGAGGATTGCTTCTACCTCCGATTCGAAGAGCTCCGCGATGCGGTGCGTACACAAGTCGTTGACAACGATCTCATCGACGCACGGCGCGAGGCGTTTGCATCGTACGAAGCGCTCATCCCGCCAAGAGTGCTCACCTCCGATGGCGAGGTCGTCACCGGCGAGTACCGTCGCGACGATGTGCCGCCCGGAGCGTTGGTCGGGCTGCCGGTCTCTGCCGGCGTGATCGAGGGGCGGGCCCGAGTCGTTACGGACATGACGCGCGCCGACCTGGAGCCGGGCGACATCCTGGTCACGGCGTTCACCGACCCGAGCTGGACTCCCCTCTTCGTCACCGTCGCGGGTTTGGTCACCGAGGTCGGCGGGCTGATGACCCACGGCGCGGTGATCGCCCGGGAGTACGGCCTGCCGGCCGTCGTCGGCGTGGAGCGGGCAACCAGGGCGATCCGGGACGGTCAGCGCATTCGCGTACACGGGACACACGGTCACGTCGAGCTCCTCGACTGATGCCGGCTGCCCTAAGGAGTCAGCCCGAATCCGGAACGCCATCGTCCGCATTCGTGACTACGGTGCCGCCATGACCGACACCAAACCACCATGGGAACCCCCGATCGCCGGTACGGAAACCGAGCATCTCCTCGGGGCACTCGACCGGATGCGTTGGACCTTTCGCTGGAAGGCCGACGGACTGGACACGACCGGACTCCGAGCTCGGATCGGTGCCTCCTCGCTGACCCTCGGCGGACTACTCAAGCACTTGGCTCTCATCGAGGACCACTATTTCGGCGAGAGGCTCCTCGGCGAGCCGATGGGCTCTCAGTGGAGCGAGTCCGATTGGGATGGCGATCCCGACTGGGAGTTCCGCTCCGCCGCCGATGACGCCCCCGCCTATCTGTATGCCCTGTGGGACGACGCCACCGCTCGTTCACGTACGCGCATCAAAGCGTCGCTGGCCGACGGCGGACTCGACCAGCCCGTCGAGCTCGGGTGGCCGACCGGCGAGCGCCCGAGCGTACGCCGGCTCCTCTGCGATCTGATCGAGGAGTACGGGCGACACACCGGTCACGCCGACCTGTTGCGGGAGGCCATCGACGGGCGGGTCGGTGAGGATCCGCCCGCCGATTGGCGTCCGTGACCGGCTGCTCTAAGGAGTTCGGTGCGGATTGCACCACCGGCGGTACGCCGAGTGGTGCAATCCGCACCGAACTTCCAATGACGGGCTAGCGCTTCTTCGACTGTTTGCAGGCGTTACCCAGGTTCGCCGTCTTCCCGCGGTCGACGATCACATCGCGAGTCGACACCACCTTGCCCGACTTGGTGTTCTTGCAGGTGAGCGTCCAGGCCTCCTTCAGCCCGGTGTAATCGGCCGGGTCCGGGCCGCGGAAGCTGACCTTGCCGGTCCAGTCGCTCGCCTCGTCACCGCCGGCGTAGTTGTTGACCACGACGGTGTACTCGCCGGGCACCGGATCGATCAGGTTCGCCTTCTCCGGGTTGTCAAGCGACGCCGCACTGCCGACCTCCTGACCGTCTGGCCCGAGTACGAAGACATCCCAGTCGACGTCGGGATCGTCACCGCCCCAGCCGACCTCGACGGTCGCAACGGCGTTGTCGTAACCGTCCTCGGGGCCTTCGATGGTGAACGTCGCCACGTCATCCTCGCCCTCCGCGGGAATGCCGTCGGGGTTGGTCAGCGTGATCGGATCCTGCGGCGGACCCTCCGGGTCACGACCCCAGCGGCCGGCGATCAGCGGCCTGGTCGACGGGTTGACCGACCAGTCGAACTTTCCGCCGTTCGAGCGGTACTTGCTCACGAGCGTGTCTTGGTAGTACCGCGGCGGACCGGTCGACCCGTCGCGACGGATCACCGGCGACGTCGCCGACACGAACTGCTTGCGGATCTTCAGTACGCGGTTCTTCGGCGCCGTACCCTTCAGCGTCGAGTGCATCGACTCGTCGAGCGTCGCCAGCGACGCCTGGTAGTACGCCTCCTGGTTGCCGCCGAGACCGGCTCCCGCTGCGGGTTCGAGTCCGAGGTACTCCCCGACGACAGCGTCGCTGAACTCCGGATGGAACCCGTCGGGCCCGATCTCGAAGGTGAACCCGAAGCCGCCGGTGTTCCAGTAGCTCCAGTCCTCGACCGAACCCGAGGTGTCGTACAGCTGGAACGACGCCTGGTTGGTGTAGGCGTTGTGCGAGGCGAACTCCGCGCCGAGTGCTTTGTACTGCGGTTCATCCGGCGCCCAGCCGGTGTCGAGCAGCGACGGCGGCCGGAGTACGAGGTTGCTGAAGGTGTGGTTGCTGATCATCGTCGTCACCTGGCGCTTCGACATCAGGTCACGGATGTTTCGCGTCTCGGGCTCACCGCCGGGGTCATCGCCGCGGAACGTGTCGTTGGACCATTCCGCTGAGGCGCCCGGCCCGCCCCAGAACCCTGGGTAGTTGCGGTTCAGATCGGTTCCCCGCAACCGGCCGGCCTGGTTGTCATCGCATGGACCCGTCGCGTACTGCCCCGGAGTCGTCTCGGAGATGCTGCAGTTGGTGCGCTTCATCTCGTAGTCGAACGTGCTGAAGTCGCCGAGGGGCTCGGCATTACGGGAGATCTTGAACCCGTCGACGTTGACGATGGGGATGATGATCGTCCGGGTGCCTCGCACGATCTTGCGTGCGCGGTCGTCGCTGCGGTAGTTCTGCAACAGGTCGTACGCGTACTCGATGGCGTGCTCGCTGCTCGGCCACTCGCGGGCGTGGTGGGCACCCATCAGCAAGAAGACCGGTTTGCCGTCCTTGACGTTCTTCGCGTTCGTGGTGATCTCGATGCCGCGTACGCGGCGGTCCTCGACCGTCGTGTGGCGAAGCGTCAACGGCTTTGTCAGCTTGGGAAATCTGCGATGGAGCGTACGCAGGTCGCGGTTGTAGTCGCGCAGCTTTCGGTACGAAGTGCGACCACTCGGCAGCGGTGATTCCTGTACGCGCGATGCATAACGAGCATCGGCACGAGCATTCTGCTTCGCCTGCTTCTCCAGGTCGGCGACCTCGACCTGCCAGTGGAAGCCGGCGGCCCGCAGCACCTTCGCGTCGCGTTCGCCGTGCAGGATCACCCCGATGCCCTTGCGGTTGGCGTGCTCGGTGACGTCGAGCGGCAGGGACATGACCTTGTCGCGTAGCGCACGGGTCGGCGCGGCGACCATGACATAGCTGGTCTTGGACGACTTCGCGTAACGGGCGACGCGCTCGTCGGAGTCGTTGTCGTCGGCATCGGCGCTCACCAGTGCGCTGGCGCCGAGCGCGGCGGTGAGCAGTGCGATGATCGAGGCGGCGGAGATCGTCCGGCCCCTCGCTCTTCGTACCAGACTGGGTTTCATCTGTTCTCCTCGTGGCAGCCCCGAGCAGCAGTGTGATCTGTGCAACATATGGCGGTACGTACGGCACGGCAACAGGTAACGGCGTGTCTGTGGCCGAGACGTCGCGTACTCATACGTACCGTGATCACTCGTCACTCAACGTACTTGGATTCGGCCAGCGTCCTGCACTAGTCGTAACGCGCCTCGACCCACCAACTGCCTTCTTCGCAGGCGAGTAGCCAGGCACTTCCGTCGACCCCGACCACCTGCAACCGGGCGAGCCGCCTGGCGGAGCGTTCATCCCACCAGCGCTCGTCGACCGGCCACGGCCCCGCCCATGCCTGGACGGGGAGCAACGAGTCACCAGCCGCGGCGAATCTGGTCGGCTCGCCGGTGAGTATCCCGCGACCCGATACACCGATCACCTTACCGTCGACCCCCACTACTGTCGCCGGAAGCGGGCGGGGATATACCGTCGCCGGCGCGGGCGGCGGCACACTGCCCGGCCACGGCAGCGAACCGTCGCGTTCGGCGACGAGCCGGTCGCCCCACGGCACCAGGGTTTGGCGCTCTCGTGGCCCGCGTCCGCCGCCGACGACGGCGGACACCACGCCGCCGTGGCCGAGCATGCTCTGCACCCGCGACACCGCACGATGGATCCGCTCATCCGGGCCGCTCCCCCACAACCCGTCGGCGTGATCGGCCAACGATGCAACGGCGTCGGGTACGAACCGGACGCGCACGACCGGGGACGTCAGCTCGCTGCCCAGCGGCACACCGGCGCCGACACCGCCCTGCAACTGCCAGCGCACTCGGTCGACGAGGTCGGGCGCGTCGAACCAGCGTGGATGCATCCACTGCCGCTCCGAGACCTCGCCGGACTCGCCGTACACCTCGACCCAGACCGTGGTGCAGACCAGTCCGTGTCGCGCCAGCCCGGCGACGAACTGCTCGGCCGTCGTACGGACGCTGAACGCGACCGGGTCGATCCGCTCGAGCGGAGTCTCGAACGTCACCGCGCATTCGAGCTCGGGTGGCGGGCGACGCAACGCCACTGGTTGCGAATCCTCTCCGCGCGCAAGCCGGTGCGCGAGTACGCCGAGCCGTCCGAAACGAGTGCCGACATCCTTCTCCGGGAGAACGGCGAGGTCGCCGAGCGTACGTAGCCCGAGCCGGCGGAGCAGCCCGACGAGCTCCGGCTCGCCGAGGACGTCGATCGGCAGCTCGCACAAGAAGGCGGCCGACCCGCCGGGCGCGACGACGTAGCTGTCCTGCTGCCCGGCTCGCCGAGCGGCCTGCTCGGCGGTGAACGCGCCATCGGCGACACCGATCCGACAATCGTCGATGCCCAACCCGACAAGGCGTTCGGCGATCACCGCAGCTGCATGCGGCTCACCGCCGTAGTAGCTGCTCACTCCGCGCGCGGCGAGCGCACAGGTGCCGGGGCGGACGATGTGCACCCCCGGGCTGATCGCTTCGATGGCGCTGGCGGCCGGCTCGAAGGAACGGATATCGGTCGCCTCGTCGTAGTGCTGCACGACCAGTTCGGGACACCGCGACTGCGCATCGCGCTGACGCAAGCCCCGACGTACGCCCGACGAACGCGCCGCCGCCGAGCACGCGTACACCTGGCCGCCACGCAGCAGCGCCACCGGAGCGTCGACCGGGAGCCTGCTCGCGCGCATCGCCGCGCGTACGGGCCAGTCCGGACACCACACGATCATCGACCGAGACATGACCCTGCACTCCCCATCAGCTCGCCACCTGCTCGCCGTCGCCGAAAGCAGGCCCCACCCCCGTGAGGGCCTGCCCTTCGGCGGCGGGCTCGACCCCACCGGACAACCACAGCTGGGTCGTACGCGGACGGCCGGATCGCGGTGTGATCTCGACCGTCGCCTGCCGACCGGACAGATGGCCCCTGCCCGCGGACAGACCCACCCAACTGCTGTCGACGATGGACAGCCGCGCCTCGCAACGCGGCCACTGCCCGAGAGCGACCAAGGTGGACCCGTGCTGACGTAACCGCCCCGCCAGCCGGGAGGCATCGCCTGCGGGCACCTGGTCGGGTGCCCGCAGCACGACGACTGGGAGCACGTCGACCAAGGCCGCGGTCACGGCGATCCAGTGCTCGGCGGGCTCGGGCACCAGAACGGTCCGCTCCAACGCGACACCTGCCGCAGCAGCCGCCTCCGCACCGAACTCCGGCACCCCGACGACGCCGCACCACGACCCTGCCCCCGACGCGCCCGCCATCAGCGACATCGCGAGAGCCGTCGACTCGTCGACCGCGTACGTGGCACCGGCCCGCAGCCCACGCGGGAACAACGGCTCGAGCGCCGGCAGTACGGGATGGGTCTCGACAGTACGAGTGTCTTCGATCTGACGTACGCGGGCCTGCAGCGCACGTACCTGATCGAGGCGTTCCTCGAGGTCGGCGGTGGAGGTCGGCATCACTCAATGATCGAACACTTGTTCGATCATTGCAAGTCGGTCGATGGGATCCCCGCGTCCTCCTCCGAAGCGGCTCCGGTGACCCATCACGGCGGTATCTTTTCGACGGTGGCCGGTGCCAGGCACCGTGCCCGTGAACAGGGGGAGCAAGTCCGTGAAGCCGCCATATGACCCGTACGAGGCCAAGCCCTCGACAATCCGTACGTACGCCGACTCGATCGTGACCCAGGCGACGTCGGCAGGCAGCGTGGATTCCAAGGCGCTCGGGAAGAAGGCGGAGGCCGCCGAGAACATCACCGGCGAGCTCACCGACAAGCTCGACGAGCCGTTCGACACGGTCGGCAAGGACGCGAAGAAGATCTCACTGACCTCCGCGTTCGTCGCCGGGAGCCTGTACAAGTGGGCGAGCGCGATCGATACCTTCAACACCGGTGTAGACGGGCTGAACACCCGGTGGAACAACCGCCCCTCCGGCCCATCCGGCGGCATCTCCCCGGCCGAGCTGGAGACGCAGTTGATCGAGGAGCTCAACAAGGACTGGGGCAAGCTCGACACCACTCTCGACGGGGAGGCCGCGGACCTCAAGGTCGAGCTCGACCAGGGCCCGGACGAGAAGACCGTGCTCGCCTACTTCGCCAACGGAGTGCTGCCGGAGTCGGCACTCCCGCTGCTCACCGGGCTCGGCATCGATCCGAAGAAGGTGCAGAGCGCTCTCACCGACCTCCGCAAGTTCCTCAAGGACAGCAAAGACGGCAAGATGTCCAAGGAGCGCATGGATGCGTGGTTCAACCTGCTGAAGACCATCAAGGACCTCGACCCGAAGGCGGCGACGGTCATCCTCGGTGCGCTCGACGACCAGGAGCTGAAGGATCTCGGCGAGTACGTCGGCGGCGTCGACGAGTCGCATATGAACTCTGCAACCGACCTGTACAGCTTCCTGCTCGCCGGCGCGACCAAAGAGCAGGTCGACCGGATGAAGAAGCAGTGGGACCTCAACCCCGGAGACCGCGGCGACTGGCAGGATCCGAGGTACTCCAACCCGCTGTTCGGCTCCACCAACGGCGAGACCAAGATCGGCGCCAACCAGGGCCCGGTCAACGACTGCTGGCTGCTCGCGAAGCTCAACGCCATCGTCGGCTCCGACCCGAGCTGGCCCCAGCAGCACGTACGCGACAACGGCAACGGCACCGTATCGGTGAAGTTCTACGACGACGGCAATCCGTACTGGGTCACCGTGACCAAAGAGGTCGCACTCGACGGCGACGGCAACTATCAGACGGCGTACCCGGACGGCTCGAACTCGCAGATGTGGGCGGTCTACTACGAGAAGGCGATGGCCGTCGACGACCACGGCGCCGACGGGATCCTCGGCGGCGACGGGTACGACGGGCTCACCGCCGGCTTCTCCGACTCCGCCGATGAGTACATGACCGGTAAGGAGTCCGACAACGTCAAGTTCACCGGGCTCAACCCGTTCGCCGATCCGTACTCGGATGTGAAGGAAGCGATCGCCGACGGCAAGGGCGTTGTCGCCTCCAACTGGAGCAACAGCCCGCTGCCGTGGAACGGCGGCGACGACGACCTCAAGCAGTACCACGTGTACTACGTCAAGGAGATCGAATCCGACGGCGACGTGGTGCTCGGCAACCCATGGGGCAAGGACGACGTCACCCTGTCGCCCGATGAGTTCAACGACTACATGGAAGACGTGTCGATCGTCAACCAGTAGGCGGAGCGCGGTCTTGAGCCCCGCCCGACTCGGGCTACCTGTCCTCCGCGGTCAGAACGGCTGGCGGGCATGCCTGTGCCCCGCCACGGTGGTGCTCAGGTGGCGGGGGCTAGGCGGCGCTGGGTTTTCGCTTCTCTTGGACGGTGGTGTCTGTTCGGCCGGGGAGTTTGGTGGTGGTGCCGGCGGTGACGAGGTACGAACGGCCGGCTGGTGAGAGCCATAACCAGATGCCGGGTGCTGGTGTTGTGACGGTCCAGGCGGTGAACGTCTTCGCCCGATGATGGAACCGACACAACCTGTGGCCATTTCTGGAATCCGTGGGACCGCCGTCGGCGTAGTTGCGGATGTGGTCGTAGTCGCCGAGCTTCGCCGGCCGGGTGCAGTACGGGAACGTGCACGTCAGCGCATTCATCAACGCGGTCTGCTCCCGCAACCGCGGCGGTGCGACATACCCGGTCGTTGAGATCGTCGTTTCGAGATCGATGACAGGTTTGACGACGATCCGGGAGGATTTGCCGAGGATCTGTTCGGCTTCGGTGCGGGTGATGGCGCCGACGTCGTCGAGTGACCAGGTGCCCCAGCACCGGTCATAGTGAAGGTAGAGCACGGTCTCGCGCAACCCACGACCCCGGCGATGACGCCTGCGCGACGGCTTCGTCTCGGGTTCAGGCTCGGGCTCGGACTCAGGCTCGGGCTGCGATTCTGGTTCGGCGGGTACATCCGCTTCGGTGTCGTCGGTGTCGCCGTCGGTTTTGTCGGCGACCAGGGTGTAGAGGTCGTCGAGGCTGTCGGGTTCGTGGACCATCCCCATTGCCACCGACCGGAGGATGTGGTCGGGACGGGTGTCGCCGAGGAACCGCATCGACTCCACCAACTGATCAAGACGCTGGTCGAGTCGTTGGCCGTCGTCGACAGACAGGGTGCCCGCAATGTGGGCGACGCCGTCTTCGAACCAGATCGTGACACCCCGCCGCCTGCGTGCCTCACGTCGCTTCTTCTCGGCACCGTCGGGGTCGTCGACGAACCGGATCTGATCCAACACCAACTGCAGCCGCGGCATCGTGATCCGCCCAATCAGCGGGGTCCCGTCGACATTCGCCGCCGACAGCCGCCGGTCGGCATCGGAGGCTTGGGCGATGGTGAACTCCCGCGTCGCACGCGCGACTTTACGGATCCGCCACCCATCCACCCTTCCCTCGTGCAGACACGCGTACAGGCGCGGCAACCGGTACGCCAAATCCAGTGCATCTGCGATCAGCGAACGGGCGCCATTCGCAGACAGGCCGAGGACGGGTCCGACTTCAGCGACCGCATACTCCGACACCGCCGGTGTCCCCGATCCGCCATAGCGGGTCCACTCATTCACCCCACCCGCCTGCGCGAGGGGCTCGGACGCGATCTGCCGCAGATACGACAGGACCGCATCAAACTGCGCGGCCTCCGTACGAGCGAGCTGAGCACGAGCGGCCGCAGCAACATCGAGACCGTCAGTGGTCTCGACATCGTCGATCAGGTTCGCCGTCCTCATAACCATCATCATGCCACCCGCCACTGACAAGACCGGGTGCCAGAAGGCCTTATCCACAAGGGAAAACGAAGTATTTTGAGAATCTTTTCGAAGGGTCACGTGGAACGGTGCGGCCAGCCCAAAGGACCGCAAGATCGGGTCAGCCGACAAGCAAGGCCAGCCAACCGGAACGGGATCCTCGTCGCCGCCATGCGGTCTGTACCGACGCGCACGGGAACGATGAAGGTGCCAGCCGACGCAGACCGTAAAGCCAACGCAGACCGTGAAGCCGACACAGATCGCGAAGCCGAAGCAGCTCGCAAAGCGACGATCCGTCAGAGAAATACATTTGCACCCGCGCCGGGCGTCGTCTACTGTCGTCGGCGACATGAAGAACTGACACCGCACTGACCCGCGTCTGAGGCACGTACGCCCGGCGGGTCTTCGCATCTCCAGCGAAAGCCTGGTGTCGTATGTCTACTCTCAAACCCCTGATCGCCCGCGACGTATCCGTCTCGTACGGCGAGCGTGTCGTTCTCGACGGCGTCGATCTCATCGCCTCACCCGGTCAGCGCATCGGCCTGGTCGGCGAGAACGGTGCCGGTAAGTCGACGCTGCTGCGCGTCCTCGCGGGAGAGCTGCGTTCGACGGGCGGTTCGGTCAGCGCGCCGGACGACCTCGCGTACCTGCCTCAGGAACCGCCGTTCAATGCATCCGAGACCGTCGGCGAGCTGATGACTGCGGCGCTCGCACCGTTGCACGACGCGGTCGCCGCGGTCGAAGAGCTCGGTGTACGAATGGGCGACGATCCGGCGGCCGCGGAGCGGTTCTCGGAGGCGCTCGAATGGGCCGAGCTGCACGATGCATGGGACGCGGATCGTCGAGCGGAGCTCGCCGCACAGCGCCTCGGCGTGGCCGATATCGGCTACGACCGGCGCATCGGCTCATTGTCGGGCGGTCAGCGTACGCGCCTCGCGATGACTGCGGTCATCACCAGACGTCCCGCCTGTGTGCTCCTCGACGAGCCGACGAACCATCTCGACGATGCGGCGATGGAGTTGCTCGAGCAGTTCGTCACCGGCCTGCCTGGGGTCGTCGTCGCCGCGAGCCACGATCGTACGTTCCTCGACCTCGCCTGCACCGACATCGTCGACCTCGACCCGTCGGCGTTCGGCACCGACGGGCGCGGTGGCAACCGCTTCGGCGGAGGCTTCACCGAGTACCTCGACGCCAAGGAACAGTCGCGGCGCCGATGGGAGCAGACGTACGTCGATCAGCAGGCCGAGCTCGACGAGCTGCGCAACGCGACGAAGGCGGGTATGTCGTCGATCGCGCCCGGCAGAGGGCCGACCGACAACGACAAGTTCATTCACAAGTTCAAGGGAGCCAACGTCGAGCGAACGCTTGCACGGCGTCTGCGCAGCGCCGAGCAGCGGTTGGAGCGCGCCGAACGCGAGCAGGTACGAAAGCCTCCGCGCCGACTGCAGTTCCGCGGCGAGCTCACGGGCGCACCCACCGGTGCAGCGGTGTGCGTACGTATCCGCGACCTCGACGTCGCCGGGCGCGTACGTGTCGACACGCTGGATATCGCGACCGGCGAGCAGCTGCTCATCACGGGCGGCAACGGCTCGGGCAAGTCGACGCTGCTGTCGACCATCGCCGGTCTGTTATCGCCGACACAGGGCACGGTCGATGTGACGGCACGGCGCGTGGGACTACTCGTCCAGGATGTGCACTTCGAGCAACCGCATCGCTCGGCGGCCGCGACCTACGCGGCGGCGCTGGAGCAGCATCCGGACGCGCCGTCGTTGACCAGTCTTAGACTCGTGACGCCTCGCGACGTACCCAAGCCCGTCGGTGACCTGAGCGTCGGACAGCGTCGGCGGCTCGCGCTGGCGATCCTCATCGCGCGCTCGCCGGACCTGCTGCTGCTCGACGAGCCGACGAACCACATCTCGCTGTCACTGGCGACCGAGCTCGAGGAGGCACTCGAAGGGACGACCGGGACCGTCGTGGTCGCGAGCCACGATCGCTGGCTGCGAAAGCGCTGGGGCGGCCCGACGTACGCCCTGTGAGGTCAGGTCGCCGAGATGGCCCCGGTGCCGACAAGCAGAAGTACGAAGATGCCGAGCACTACCCGGTAGATGATGAAGATGCTGTAGTCGTGCTTGGCGATGAAGCGCAGCAGCCAGGCGACTGCAGCGTACGCGACGACGAAGCTCACGACCGTGGCGGTGATCGTGGGTACCCAGCCGACGCCGTTGGAGATGTTGTCGAACTCGGTGATGGTCTGCAGCACGGCGGCGGCGCCGAGCGCGGGGATCGACAGGAAGAACGACAGCCGGGTGACGGTGACGCGATCGATGCCGCGCAGCAGACCGGCCGACATGGTGGCGCCGGATCGAGAGACACCCGGGATCAGCGCGAGGCACTGCGTGACGCCGATGATCAGGGTGTCCTTCCAGGTGACGTCGTCCTCATGCCGGTGCAGGGTGGCGTGCCGGTCGGCGTACCACATGACGGCGCTCCAGGCGAGCAGCATCGACCCGACGAACCACAGGCTGCGCAAGGTCGTCTCGATCTGGTCCTTGAACGCCAGGCCGATGATGCCGATCGGGATCGACCCGAGCACGACCGCCCAACCGAAACGGTAGTCGCGTTCGACTCGCGCGGTCGGCGAGAAGAGACCTCGGAGCCAGGCGACTCCGATCCGCCAGATGTCCTTGCGCAGGAAGATCAGGGTCGCGAACACCGCGCCGACCTGGATGATCGCGGTGAATGCCGTGACGTCCGGGTCGTCGATCTGGTAGCCGAGCAGCTTCTCGAGGATCGTCAGGTGACCGGTGCTCGAGATCGGGAGGAACTCGGTCACTCCCTCGACGGCACCCAACACAATGGCGTGCCACAACGGCATATCGACAGCCTGCACGTACGCTCCTCAGACGGTGAGATCTACACGGACCCGACCGACCATTGTGCTGGAGAGTCGTTCAGGGGTCGTCAGCCGGTGGGATGAACCGTCGACACCTTACGTGGTCTGCGGTCTGACGCCGTCACCTCGTCGCGACGTTACGTTTCTCGGGGTCCAGCTTGCACAGCACATCGGCCGCGATCCCGTCGAGCTGGCGTACCTGTTCGGGTGTCAGCGCATCGAACACGACCCGGCGTACGTGCTCTACATGACTCGGGGCAGACTCGACGATCTTCGCGTAGCCGGCCTCGGTCATGCGCGCCATCGTCACGCGGCGGTCGCCGCTCGAAGGCTCGCGTACGACCCATCCGTTGCGTTCCAGCCGGGCGACCACATGCGATAGACGCGACAACGAGGCGTTCGTGTACGAAGCGAGCGTGCTCATCGGAAGGGTTCGCCCCTCCGACTCCGACAGCATAGCCAGCACCAGGTAGCCGAAATGGGTCAGCCCGGCATCACGCTGCAACTGGTTGTCAAGTGATGACGGGAGCAGCAAGGTGACGGCGACGAGGCGAATCCACGCGCCGTGCTCATCGGCATCAAGCCATCTTGGTTCGTCCACGGCCACAGTGTAGCCGTTGATTGACCCTTCAACCAAACCTACGACTCGGGTCCGCACGCTTCGCTCGACGAGCGCTGCGTACGGACCCGGACGTGGAAAGGAGCGATCAGCCCTTGCGCTTGTTGACCTCTTCGGTGGCCTGCGGGAGGACCGTCTTCAGGTCACCGACGACGCCGAAGTCGACGAGCTCGAAGATCGGCGCCTCCTCGTCCTTGTTGACCGCGACGATCGTCTTCGACGTCTGCATACCGGCGCGGTGCTGGATCGCACCGGAGATGCCGTTGGCGACGTACAGCTGCGGCGAGACCGTCTTACCGGTCTGGCCGACCTGGAACGCATGCGGCATCCAGCCGGAGTCGACCGCGGCACGCGACGCACCGACCGCGGCACCAAGGCTGTCGGCGAACGCCTCGACCTGCGAGAAGTCACCCGACGTGCCGCGACCACCCGAGACCACGATCGCGGCCTCGGTCAGCTCGGGACGACCCGACTTCTCCCGCGGCTTCGACTCGGTGATCTTCGCGGTCTTCGCACCATCGGAGATCGACGGCGAAACCGCCTCCACGGCACCCGCACCGGAGGCCTGCTCGGGCGCAACGGAGTTCGGCTTGACCGCAACGATCGGCGTACCCTTCGTCACCGTCGCCTGCACGGTGAAGTTGCCCGCGAACGCCGACTGCGTCGTCGCGACGCCGCCATCGGCGGCCTGTACGTCGACCGCATCGGTGATCAGACCGGAGTCGGTACGCACCGCGACGCGACCGCCGATCTCCTTGCCCTCGGCCGTCGACGGCAGCAACACCGCGGCCGGCAACTTCTCGCTCACCAGCGCCGACAGAGCCTCAGCCTTCGGCGCGACGAGATACTCACTCAGCGCCGCATCGTCGAGCACGTAGATCTTCTCCGCGCCGAACGACTCCAACGTCTCCTTCGCGGCGTCTGCATTACTGCCGACGAACACAGCCGACGGCTCGCCGAGACGACGCGCCAGCGTGAGCAGCTCGGTGGTGGGCTTGGTGACTGCACCGTCGACGTGGTCGACGTAGACCAGAACTTCACTCATTGTCAGCAGCTCCTTCTCACACGAACTTCTTCGACGCGAGGAACTCGACCAGCTTGGTGCCGCCGTCGCCCTCATCGGTCACGATCTCACCGGCAGTACGCGGCGGCCGCGGCTCGAACGACGTCACCTTCGTGTACGCCGCACCCGCACCGACCTGATCCGCATCGACGCCGAGATCCGAAAGACCCCAGGACTCGACCGGCTTCTTCTTCGCCGCCATGATGCCCTTGAACGACGGGTACCGCGGCTCGTTGATCTGGTCGGTGACGCTCAGCACCAGATTGCCCGACGCCTCGATCGTCTCCGACGCGGCGTCACCGTCACGGCGGATCGTGACCTTGTCACCATCGACGCTGACCTCGCTCGCCTGCGTCACCGCAGGCACACCAAGACGCTCCGCGAGCATCTGCGGCACAACACCCATCGTGCCGTCGGTCGAGGCCATACCGCACAGCACCAGATCGTGATCGATCTTCTTGATCGCCTCGGCCAGCACCAACGACGTCGCCAGCGCATCAGACCCGGCGATCGCGTCGTCCTCGACATGGACCGCCTTGTGGGCGCCCATCTGCAACGCCTTACGTACCGCATCGGCCGCATCCGACGGCCCGACCGTCAACACGGTCACCTCACCATCGGAAGCCTCCACGATCTTCAACGCCTCTTCGACCGCGTACTCGTCCAGCTCCGACAACAACCCGTCGACGCCGACCCGATCAACCGTGTTATCGGACGAATCGAACGTTCGGTCAGCCGTCGCATCCGGCACAT
The DNA here is from genome assembly GCA_023100825.1 of Nocardioidaceae bacterium SCSIO 66511. Lineage (NCBI taxonomy): Bacteria > Bacillati > Actinomycetota > Actinomycetes > Propionibacteriales > Nocardioidaceae > Nocardioidaceae bacterium SCSIO 66511. The sequence goes on from CP095846.1 coordinate 3,268,255, forward strand.
ACTTCACACAGACGACAATGTTCATGGCCCTACGGCCCCTCCTGTGCGTGTCACCGGCCAGGTCGTACGAAACAGCGGCGGCCGGCGTTGATGACTTGTGGGATCGAAGGTCAGCCTGCCACTCGCCCGTATTCAACGATGCAGCGGCCCTCGATGTCCCCTGGCGATCGCCACGTTAACGCGCCAGTAGCCACCACCGCGACGGTGCGACGGCATGGCATCCGTCACAACGGGCGCCCGGTGACCCGGCTGCACTCCCTGTCCGCGGACATTTCTTGCGCGACAATGTCGAAATCGGCGAGGCGGCGACGTCCCAGAGTCACGAGCCGACGAAAACGTGTTCGTCGACATCGACCAAGGAGCAGAGTGCCATGGAACCGAACGACATCCGCGCGATCCTCGATCTCCCCACGAGCCGCGAGCTCTTGGACCGCGACGTACTGCGAATGGCGTACGTCACCAAGAGCGGCAGCCCACGCAACATTCCGATCAGCTTCACCTGGAACGGCACCGAGATCGTCGTCTGCACCACCAGGAACGCACCGAAACTGCGCTCCCTTCGACACAACCCCGAAGTCGCGCTCACGATCGACACCGAGGTGCACCCGCCGAAGATCCTGCTCATCCGGGGTCGAGTCGAACTGGACGACGTCGACGGCATCCCCGAGGAGTACCTCCAGACCAACGGCACTTACCAGATGACGTCCGAGCAGCGGATCGAATGGGAGAAGGAGATTCGTTCGCTGTACGACGGCATGGTCCGGATCGTCGTGACTCCCACATGGGTGAAGCTGATCGACTTCGAGAACACGCTTCCCACTGCGGTCGAGGAGCTGGCCCGGGAGCGGGCCGAGCGGGACGGGGGTTGAGGGGGCTGCTTCGCTGCCTCCGTTCATCGTTTCCCGCCGCTGCGGTTCCGTCCTTCATCGTTTCCCCGCCGCTGCGGTTCTCTTCTTTGGCGGCGACGACGCCGGGTACGCAGTCGGTGGCCGCCTCCCCGCGACCCTCCCCGCTACCTCGGTTGCCGCCTTCACCGTTTCCACGGTTCGCCGGTTCCCCTTTAAAACAAGGCGATTCGACACTCACAGCTCTTGTTAGTCAAACACATATTCGATACAATAGGTCTCATGTTCGAGCCGCAGACCTACACCCGCCTCCGCGACCTTGCGGGTCAGGCTGCGAACGTCTCCGACCAGATCGGCTTGGCCACCGACGAACAGCTGTGCCAGTCGTTGCGTGACCTGCAAGCCGCGTTGGATTTGCTCGACGGGGTACGCGCCTCCCTGTTCGCGCAGTTGAAGGAGACTGAAGCCCACAAGTCCGACGGCGCCTCCACGGTCGCCGGGTGGGCTCGTCAGGAGCTGCGGATGGGGCTCGGTGAATCGCGGCGGCACACCAAAGCCGGCCAAACCCTGAAGACGCTCCCGAAAGTTGCGGCCGCTCTGGACGCCGGGCAGATCCGGGGCGCGCATGTCGACGAGTTCACCGTCGGTGTCACCAAGGTCGGCGCCGACATCATGACCGACCTGCAAGACGTCCTCCTCCCGATCGCCAAAACATGTGAGCCCCGTGATCTGCGGGTCGCGATCAACGAACTCAACGACATCGTGAACTGTGAAGAACGCGATAAGGCGTACCAGCGGGGCATGAACAAACGAGACATCCGGGTCGACAAATGCGGTGACGGGTACTACGTGTCCGGGATGCTCGACCCCGTCACCGGAGCAAAATTCAGCCAATGGGCCAAAACCGTCTCCGCACCCGAATACGACGGCGACGACCGCGCACCATCGGACCGCCGCGTCGACGGACTCGGACGAATGCTCGACGACCAAAACACCCCACCCCCGCCCGAACAGCAGCCCTCAGACGAACAACCCGAGCAGGAGCCGTCGAAGCCGCGCCGTCGTGCCGATGTCTCCCTGCTCGTCCTGGCCGACCTCGAAACCCTCCTGCGTCTGCCCGGAGCACGTCCGGCCACGTTGGTCGGGTTCGGACCCATCGGCCCCCAGCTCCTCGGCTACCTCACCTGCGGCGCCGACACGTCAGGCATCCTCACCCACGGCACAACGAACGGCCCGACACCGCAGGCCAACGTCCTCAACGTCGGCCGCACCAGCCGCCTCGCCACAACAGCGCAACGCAAAGCGATCACCGCCCGCCAAGACGGCATCTGCGCCAACCCCGGCTGCGGCTCCACCTTCCTGGAGTTCCACCACGTCAACTGGTGGAACCGCGACGGCGGGCGTACGGACGTGTCCAATTTGGTCGGAATCTGCGGCGGCTGCCACCACCTCGTCCACCAAAACAAACTCGTCATCCGGCACGACGGGCACGGCGGGTTCACGTTCCACCGCTCCACCGGCGCGATCATCGACGACCATGCGCGGGTCACGAAACAACGCGTCCGCGACCTCATCGCCAAAATTCGTCACACCGCCGAAACCGGCGATGAGCCCGAACCATCGGTACCGAAACCACGGATCGACGCCGGCTGGCTCACGCCACTCACACCAGACCAACGCTCACCCGGCGAACTCCACCTCTACGAGTACGTCTCCCAGCACGGCTAGCCTTTGCGGCTCGGCCGCTCCAAGTACGTATCGTCCGGTTTGGCGAACCCGAACTTCGCGTACATGCCGTGCGCGTCATCGGTGTGCAGCGTCCAACGCATATCTGCGCCCGGCCCCGCGTCGATCATCACCCGGACCAGCTCCTTGCCAAGGCCGTTGCCCCTCGCCTCGGGCAGTACGTACACATCGGCGAGGTAGGCGAATGAGACACCGTCGGAGATCGCCCTGGCATAACCGACCATCGCACCCGATGCGGTTGAAAAGGCGCCGACGATCCGCCACGCGTTGTCCAGCTGGGTCTCGACGTCGCCGCGAGTACGCCATCGCGCCCAGTACACCGAGGTCGAAAGGAACTCCCAGAGAGCGTCACGATCGACACGCGACCGATCGTCGTCGAGCGTGAATCCGCGATAGGTGACGATCATCGACCCATCATCGCCGAGGACGGATACGATCCGCACGTGCATTCCGAGGCGATGGGCATCACCGGCGAGCGGACTGTGCCCGGCGTCGGTCACGAGAACTACTGGTACCGCCGCCACGAGGTCGTGTACGAGTCGTTGACCGGCGCCGTCAAAGATCGCGACGTACTGGAAGCCGGCTGCGGCGAGGGCTACGGCGCGTCGCTGCTTGCGCGAAACGCGCGCTCGATGTGTGCACTCGACTACGACGCCTACACGACCGACCACGTGCGCCGTACGTACCCGGATCTGCAGGTCGTACGCGCAAACCTCGTCGCGCTGCCGTTCGCGGCCGGCTCGTTCGACACCGTGGTGAGCCTGCAGACAGTCGAGCATCTGTGGGATCAGGACACGTTCGTCGCCGAATGCAAACGGGTGCTGCGTCCTGGCGGGTCGATGGTCATCAGTACGCCGAACACACTCACGTTCCCGCCCGGCAATCCGTACCATCCGCATGAGCTCACGCCCGCGGAGCTGTGCGAGCTGGTGTCGCGCCACGCGACCGTCACTTCGCTGGCCGGGCTACACCACGCGTCAGCGCTGCAGGCTTGGGAGGGCGAGCACGGGTCGATCGTCGACGCCCAGCTCGCATCCGACCACGCCGACTGGCCGGACGCCGTACGCACTCGGGTCGAAGCGGTGACCTGCGACGACTTCGTGCTCGGCGCGGCGAGCGACGACTGCCTCGATCTCGTCATCGCCGCAACGCGCTGACCTCAGAGCTCGTACGCTCCGGCAACCAGCTCATACGAACGCCGCCGCTCGGCAGGATCATGCACCTGCGTGGTGATGATCAGCTCGTCGGCGTCGGCCTCCTTGCGCCGACGCTCGAGATCGTCGCGTACCTCCTCGGCGGTGCCGACGCTGATGAACCGTCTCCGGCCGGCGGCCAAAGCCCGCTCCTGATCGGTCCACGGATGCGCTGCCGCCTCCTCGGGCGTCGGAAGCGGACCGGGCTGGTTCTGCATCAGCCGCACCATCGACAGGTCATTGGCCAGGGCCAGCTCCTCGGCACGCTCATGGGTGTCAGCGGCGATCGCCGCGACGCCGAGCATCACCCGCGGCTCGCTCAGTCGCTCCGACGGCTGGAACCGCTCGCGATAACCGGCGACCGCCTCGGCCGGATCGGCGCTGCCGAAATGGCCCGCGAAAGCGAACGCGGTACCGAACGCCGCGGCCGCCTGCCCGCCGTACAGGCTCGACCCGAGGATCCAGACCGGCGGAAGCGGCACATCCTCGGGAATCGCCTTGATCGGCGCGAACGGGTGATCGGCCGGGAACCCGTCGACGTACGCGAGCAGCTCGCGATACTGATCGGGGAAGTCGTCGACCGTCAACGCCTCGCGGCTGCGGCGGAGCGCGATAGCCGTGAGCTGGTCGGTGCCCGGTGCGCGACCGAGCCCGAGGTCGATACGCCCCGGATGCAGCGCCTCGAGTACGCGGAACGTCTCCGCGACCTGCAGCGGCGCGTGGTTGGGCAGCATGATCCCGCCGGCTCCGACCCGGATGCGAGACGTCGCGGCGGCGACCGACGCGATCATCACCGACGGCGCGGAACTCGCGACGCTGCCGATGTTGTGATGCTCGGCGAGCCAGTACCGCGCGTAGCCGAGCTCCTCGGCGTGGCGGGCCAGGTCGATCGTGTCGTGCAGTGCGGCGGCTCCCCCGCGACCGCTACCGATCGGCGACAGGTCGAGTACGGAAAGCGAGACATTGGATTCAGGCACGTTCACTGCAACGCATTCGACCGAGGGTCTATTTCTGCGGCGGCTGCGGCTGGGGTGTACGCCCCTCCCGCTTCGCCGCGTCGATCTCGGCGAGGTACGCACGAGTCTCCTCGGCTTGGGCGTACGCGACCCGGCGGTCCTTGATCACCTTGCCCGGAACGCCGCCGACGATCGCGTAGTCGGGGTACGTACCGCGGGCGACCGTATGCGCCGCGAGCACGCTGCCCTCGCCGACGACCGTGCCGCGGAGCACGCTGACCTTCGTACCCAGCCAGGATCCCGGCCCGATGCGTACCGGCGCCTTGACGATGCCCTGGTCCTTGATCGGTACGTCGAGCCGATCGGTCACATGGTCGAAGTCGCAGATGTAGACCCAGTCGGCGATGAGCGTCGCCGCACCGATCTCGATGTCGAGGTAGCAGTTGACGACGTTGTCGGTGCCCAGCACGACCTTCTCGCCGAGGCGGAGCGTGCCCTCGTGTGCCCGTAGCTTGTTGCCGTCGCCGATATGGGCCCAAGCCCCGATGACCAACCGGCCGTACCCGCGGCGTACCTCGATGTCCACGCGCTTGCCGAGGAAGACGAAACCCTCGGTGACGACGTCGGGATGCCGCAACTTGAGAAGGAGGAACCGCCAATAGCGCGCCAGGTAGTACGGCGTCCACGCTCGATGGCGGATCACCCACCGCAACATTCGGACCGGACTCACCGCGGTTTCAGTGCCGAGACCGAGACGTTGTAGTAGAGACCGTCGGGTACGACTCGGTCGAGTGCCCGGTCGACCGCAGACAACCGCAGCCACGAGCGGTAGACGAAGCTCGACCAGCGCGGGCCGAGACGCCCTTGCGCGACGGCGTACTCCAGCGTCCGCGCAGGCCATCCCCACCAGGCGGCGGTGAGCTCCTCGGTCACGGTCTCGACACCCACTCCGCCGGCCCGCAGCACGGTACGCGCGAGCTCGTCGGGCTTGAACGTGTGCAGATCGACGACCCACTCCAGTGCCGCCGCCCGCGAAGACTCGTCGAGCTCCTCCTGCGGCCGGGCCCACTTCGCGCGCAGCCACGGCAGCTTGGTGAGGTTGGTCGCCGCGATCCAGGTCGCGTGGGACAGCCGGCGGGCCACGACGTCGCCGTAACGTGTCGGCTCACCGCAGATGACCACCCGTCCGCCCGGGCGAAGGACCCGGAACATCTCCCGGAACGCCTGCTCGACGTCCGGGATGTGGTGGATCACGGCGTGCCCGATGACCACGTCGAATGTGTCGTCGTCGTACGGAAGCGCCTCGGCGTCCGCGGCCTGGCCGTCGATCGCGAAGCCGAGCTCTGCGGCGTTGTGCTTGGCCGCTTCGACCATGCCCGGCGAGATGTCGGTGACGTGGACCTCGTCGACGACTCCGGCCAGCCGCAGGTTGAGGCTGAAGAAGCCCGTGCCGCAGCCGATCTCGAGGCTCTTGCCGTACGGCCACCCGTGCTCGCCCGCCACGGCAGCGAACCGGCCGCGCGCGTACTCGATGCAACGTTCATCGAACGAGATCGACCACTTGTCGTCGTACGTCTGTGCTTCCCAGTCGTGATAGAGCACCTGGGCGAGCTTCGTGTCGTCCATCGCGGCCTCGACCTCGGCGGCGCTGGCGTGCGGATGGGGTGCGGTTCGGCTGTCCACGGCCAGCCAGCCTATGCCACAACGCACGGTGACGGGTCGGACCGGGCAAGATGGCACCCATGCCCGCACCGAAGCTGACGCCCGGAACGCCGTACGAGCTCGGCGTGCGGTTCGAGCCCGACGGCGCCAATGTGGCGGTGTGGGCGCCCCATGCGACGCACGTCCGGCTGTGTGTCCTGACGCCGACCCCCTGGACCGCCGAGCTTCCCCTGTGCACGCGCGGCGTCTGGCACGGCAAGGTCTCGGGCCTGCGGCACGGCAGCGCGTACGCCTTCGAGGTGGAGGCGGCCGACGGATCCGCGACCCGCGTCCTCGATCCGTACGCACGCGCAGTCGACACCGTCGGCGACGAGCTGCACGGGGTCGCGGTCGACGACATCTTCGACTGGCGCGGCGACTCCAACCCGAGGGTGCCCTGGGACCGCACAGTGCTGTACGAAGCGCACGTACGCGGGTTGACGAAGCTGCACCCGGAGGTGCCCGTACGCCTGCAGGGTACGTACGCCGGCGTCGCACACCCGGCCGTGCTGGACCACCTCGAACGACTCGGGGTGACCACGGTCGAGCTGATGCCGGTGCACGAGTTCATCACCGAGCCGCTCCAACGCAACAGCGGACGTGTGAACTACTGGGGCTACAACCCCGTTGCGTTCTCGGCGCCGCACGGCGCGTACTCCGCGAGTGGGACGCGCGGCGAGCAGGTACGCGAGTTCAAGGAGATGGTGCGGGCCCTGCACTCACGCGGTATCGAGGTGATCCTCGACGTCGTCTACAACCACACCGGCGAGGGCGGCGAGCAGGGCCCGCTGATCGGGCTCCGTGCACTCGATGACGACGCGTACTACCGACACGACGACGGCGGGTACGTAGACCTCACCGGATGCGGAAACACCTTGCGGGCAAGCCATCCCGTGAGCGAGCGCCTCATTGTCGACTCACTGCGCTACTGGGCGATCGAGTGCCATGTTGACGGCTTCCGCTTCGATCTCGCGTCCGCACTCGCTCGAAGTGACGACCACGCGGTCGACGTCGAGTCGAGCATCATCGCCACCGTCACCCGCGACCCGGTCCTCGCATCGCTGAAGTTGATCGCCGAACCGTGGGATGCCGGCAACGACGGATACCTGCTCGGCGGTTTCCCCGACGGCTGGGCCGAGTGGAACGACCGCTATCGCGACGGCGTACGCGACTTCTGGCGAGGTGCACCGGGCGGGGCGAGGGCGCTCGCCGCCCGGCTGTCCGGATCGGCCGAGGACTACAGCGCGCGCGGGCCACTCGCGTCGGTGAACCTGATCACCGCCCACGACGGCTTCACCCTGCGCGATCTCGTCTCGTACGACCACCGACACAACGACGCCAACGACGAGTGGGGGTTGGACGGCCACGAGGACAACCGGTCCTGGAACTGCGGCGTCGAGGGTGAGACCGACGACCCGGAGGTGCTCGCGGTGCGGCATCGGCAGGCGGCGAACCTACTCACGACGCTGCTGCTCTCCGCGGGGGTGCCGATGCTGTCGTCGGGCGACGAGTGGGGTCGTACGCAGGGCGGCAACAACAACGCGTACTGCCAAGACAACGAGATCAGCTGGCTGCCGTGGCGCGCTGACTCGGGCTGGGAACATCTGGCCCCGCTCATCGCCCGTCTCGTACGTCTGCGGGCCGATCACCTGGCGTACCGGGGCAATGCGCATAAGCACGGCCGCGACACGATGGGCACCGGACGCAAGGACCTCGGCTGGCTGCATCCCGCTGGCCGGGAGATGACCGAGGCCGACTGGTTCGACGACGGATTGCGCAGTCTCGGCATGTTCGTGGACGGTGGGCCGGACCATCCGGCGCTACTGGTGCTGATGCATGCGGGCGGCGAACCGATCGAGTGGACGCTGCCCGATGCGTGGTGGGGCGGCGGCTACGAGGTTGCCGTCGACAACGGGTTGCACTCGCTCGGACAGCTGTTCACTGCCGGAGACCGAATCACCCTCTGCGCGCATGACACAGCCGTGCTCACCTCGATTTCCCCGCAAACCGACCGCTAGATGCCCCGTGCGGCAAGGAAGTTCGCGATCATCGCGTGGCCGTGCCGGGTGAGGATCGACTCCGGATGCAGCTGCACCCCCTCGACGGGGTGCGTGCGATGACGTACGCCCATCAGCACGTCGGATGCCGTGTGCGCGGTCGCGCGGAGCTCGTCGGGCAGGCTCGCCTCGTCGACGACAAGCGAGTGGTAGCGGCCGGAAGCGAGCGGACCGTCGATGCTTGCGAACACGCCGCCACCGTCGTGCCGCACCAACGACGACTTACCGTGTACGACGCTTGGTGCGCGACGTACGACGGCGCCGTACGCCTCGCCGATGCACTGGTGGCCGAGGCAGACTCCGAGGATCGGCACCGTCGATCCGAGCCTGCGTACGACGTCGGTGCTGATGCCGGCGTCGCCGGGCGTACCCGGCCCCGGTGAGATCACCACCCGGTCGTACGCGCCGGCGCGTACCCACGATTCGACCTCGTCGACGGTTGCCGCGTCGTTGCGGATGACGGTCGTACGCGCACCGAGCTCTTGGCAGTACTGGTCGAGGTTGTAGACGAACGAGTCGTAGTTGTCGATCAGCAACACCCGGCGACCCGGCGGGCGTTGGGGTTCCAGAACGGGCGCGGGCGCACTCAGCCTGCGCGCGATCCACTCGGTCACGTGCCCGAGGCGCCAAGTGCCGACACCTCCGCATCGTTCGACGGGCACGGCGCCTCGTACGGCATTGGTCACGAACACTTCGCGAGCGGTACGCAGGTCGTCGAGGTCGATCCGACGTTCGTACGCCGGAACACCTGCGCGGGCAAGGAGATCGAGCACCCGCCGGCGAGTGACCCCGGGGAGAATGCGCCCGTCCGCCAGCGGCGTGTGCACCGCGTGATCGTCTACGACGAACAGCGAGCCCCGACCGGTCTCGAGTACCGAACCGTCGGTGTCGACGAGCAACGCGTCGCGCGTCGCGGTCCAGGCTCCGCGCTCGGGCTCGACCTCGTCGAGCACACGGCGGTCACCCCACTTGTGGCCGCCGAGGCCGCCCGGTACGACGACCGGCACCAGCTCCCATGGCTTCGGTGGCTCGGTGATCGGAGTGGCCGCGATCGACTCACCTTGTTGTGACGGGACCACGGAAACCCGCAATCGGTGGGGTCCGGTGAGCGCGGCGGCCGACGACTCGACTCGCGCGACCAGACCCGCCGGAGCGACCACCCCGTAAACGTCGTTGAGAGAGGACGCCAACCGCGCGAGATGGGCGTCGAGATGAGCCGCTCGCCCGTGCTCGACGTACATCGTCTCGAAGACGCCCGCGTCCGGGTTCGGCCGCGACCGGGCCGACGCGCCGAAAGACGTGGAGACGACCGGAGTGCCCTCCTCTGCTTCGCGTACGCCCATCGCCTCGACCGCGGCGCGTACGTCGTCGTCGACTCGAGCGCCGATTGCGTCGAGCAACGGTGTCGCCTTGACCAGGCACTCGCGCAGCTCGTCGTCCGGCCGGGAGTCCGCGACGATCCCGCCGCCGACCCCGAGCCACACCGTGTCACCGGAGAACTCGAAGGTGCGGATCGCGACATTGAGCTCGAGACCTGCCGCGCCGACGTAGCCGAGCGCCCCGGTGTAGACCTCGCGGCCCGTCGTCTCGAGCTCGTCGATGAGCTCCATCGCCCGCACCTTTGGTGCGCCGGTGACCGAGCCCGGCGGGAACGTTGCTCGCAGCAGGTCGCCGTCATCCGCGTCAGCACGCAGACGACCGACCACATCCGAGACCAGATGCCACACGCCGGTGTGCCGCTCCGCCCGCGGCTCGTCGGGTACCTGCACCGAGCCCGCCTCGCAGACGCGCCCGAGGTCGTTGCGCATCAGATCGACGATCATGATGTTCTCGGCGCGGTTCTTCCAGGAAGCCTGGAGCGTCCGCACATCGGAGGTGAGCGGAGCCGTGCCCTTGATCGGAGACGTACGCACCGTACGCCCGGTCCGGTGCAGGAACAGCTCCGGCGACAGGCTGGCGACCGCTCCGCCATCGGTCGCGACGTACGCGGCGAAACGCGGGGTCAGCGCGTCAACGCCGGCGCAGAACACATCGAGCGGCTCACCGTCGTACGCCGCCTGCAGTCGGGTGCACAGGTTGGCTTGGAAGATGTCGCCCGCCGTGATGTGGCGCAGCGTCTCGTCGACCGCCGCGAGGTGCTCGGCAGGCGAAGGTGTCATCGCGAACGGTTCGACGGAGTACGGCCGGCGTTGTGGTTCGCCCGAGGCGACCAGGGATCGCATCCGCTCGAGCTCGGCGTCGAGGTGTCGTTTGCGCCCAGCGGTCACCAACGCCTCGAACCACCACGTCGACGTCGCCGCATCGAGGCGCAACACATGGTCGTAGTAGCTCAGGTGGAAGTCAGGTAGCGGCGTCGGTCGTGGCGGCGTATGTGGCAGGCGTTCGATCCGGCTGCCGAGCCGATAACCCCAGTAGCCGATCCAGCCTCCGCCGAATCCGCTCTCGGTCGAACCGTCAATCGCAAGACCGAACGGATCCTCGTCGGCGGCTGCTGTGCGGACGGGCTCGAAGCCGATGATGGCACCGCCCGCGTACCAGTCGCCGATGAGCGCGCTCAGGCCGCGCTCATCGCGAAGCAGCCGAAGCATGTCGGTCGCCGAGTGCTCTGCCGCGAGTCGGCGGCGGACGAGCGTGGTGCCCCTCACGCGGGCACGCTACCGCGTGTCTGTCGCCGCCGTCTCGACTCTGACGGTACGCGCGGCGTCGAGAGCGACCCGCTCGTAGACCGAACTGTGATCGAGGTCCTCGCTCACAACGGAGACGAACACCCCGAGCCGCTGACCCGGGACCGGTACGACGATCGTCACCTGCCGCGTCGACTGACCGCCGACCTCGATCTCTCGGGCCGCGACCACCCCGCTCACGGGACCGACTCTGGCAAGCCGCACAGAGGTGTATCCGCCGCGGGTACGCATCGTCTCGTACGTACCCTGCGCGAACACGAGTGGATCATCGGACGGCATCGTCTGCGTTGCGACAGTGAGCGTCGCCGTCGACGGCTCTCCGTCGAGCTCGACGGCGCAGAACGCCGTGCCCGACACGTGGCTGTCACGGGTCATCGTCGCCAGTGCTTCGAGGAACCAGCCGACGCTCTCTCGCCGCTGCGCATCGTCGATGCCCAGAGCCTCGACCAGCTCGCTCTGCGCGGCGGCGCGGTCCTCGACGGCCGCGTCGAGCGGCACCTCGCGGAACTCGGGCGGTAGATCGAGGTCGATGCGGATCGGCTCGTGTGTCGTCGTCATGACGAGTCTCCCCCGCGGGTGATGCCGCGAATGCGATCGGCGATGGAACGCGCCGTCGAGCGACGCTCGGGCTTCGCGAACGACGCGGGCTGAAGCGTCGGGCGCTCGGACTCCGGCCAGTCGCGTCGCAGGGCCTCCTTGAGACGGTAGGACGCGGGCGCCTTCGCCGCGATCTGCCAGGCCTTCTCCGAGGTGATCGGGCCCGATCCCGCGCCGACCCCGATCAGCTGCGGCGCGACGGCAGTGACCTCGGCGACGTCGTCGACCTCGCCGGTCGTGGTCTGCATCTCGATACTGACCCCGCGGATCCACTCGTCGACGGCCTCGCGGAGACCGCCGAACCCGCGCGACAGCGCGGACGCGAGATCTTCCTCGTCGCGGTTGCCGGTGCTGACGGCTGCGATGAGGTCCTCGCATGAGCCGACGAGATCGGCCGCCTCCTGATCGTGGCGAGCGGCGAGGTCCGCGGACCTGCGGCGTACGTCTTCGCGTCGCGGCTCGGCGTCACCGATTCCGGCCAGCTGACTCATCTCTTCGACCAGCTCGGCCGTGGCATCCTGGCGGTTCGCAACGCCGGAGCGCCACGCCTGCCACGCTCCCGCGAACGCGACCACGGCCTCTTCGAGGGTGCGCAGACGCACCGATAGCCGAGACATCCCGTCGACGATCGGCTCCACCTCGGAACCCTGCCAGATCGACTCCGGCCCCACGACTTCGTCGATGCGCTGGCGCGTCTCGGTGAGTACGACGACGACGTCGCGTACGACCCCGAGCACCTGGTCGACGGCCGCCAGGTCGCCGGGAGTCGGATCGGATCCGAGGAAGCGCTCGGGAATCACGGCACATCCTCCCGGGCACGCGCATCGTCGTCGGCGGCGAAGCGGCGTACGACCTCCGCGGCGCCGGCGGCCTCAGCGGCCAGCCCGTCCAACGCGCGTTGCAGCCGCTCGAGCGCCTCGTCGTACGTGGCGGCAGCGGTGCGGGGGCCGGCGTCCTCCGGAGCAAGATCACGCAGTTTGGCGGCGGCCTGACCGAACCTCGTGTCGATCGCCGTCAAAGCCGTTGCCACACCCACAACCTCGTCATGGAGAGTTGTCATGCTCAGTCCTCTCGGTCGCGGCGCGAGATTCCGGGGCGACTCCGGGACCCCGCCTCGGTGAAGCGTTGGGAACCTCTAGTTGAAGTTTGCCTTATCGCGGGGTCACTCGTACCCGGTAGCCCGGATCGGGCCGTCGCCCGCTGGACGCATGGGCGCCCAATAGAGTTGTCGCCGATGCTTGCACGAATCCCGGTCACCGCCGTTGAGCCCGTCGTCGGGGGCGGCGCGTACCCGGCCAAGGCGGTGCCGGGCGAGTCGTTCCCGGTACGCGCGCGAGTGTTCCGGGAGGGTCGCGGGCACATCGGGGTCGCGGCTGTGCTCACCGGACCGGACGGTCTCGACCGTCCGCCGGTCGCCATGTCACACATCGGTAACGATGCCTACCAGGCGTGGGTCGAGGTGACAACCACCGGGGCATGGTCCTTCCGGATCGAGTCGTGGGCCGATCCGTACGCCACGTGGGTCGACGACGCGCAGGTGAAGATCGGGGCCGACGTCGATGTCGACCTGATGCTCGCCGAGGGCGCCGCACTCCTCGATCGAGCGCGAGGAGTCGTCTCCAAGGTCGACGTCGACACCGTCGCTGAGGCCGTCACCGCACTGCGCGACGATGCTCTGCCCGCCGGGCAACGCCTCGAAGCCGCAACGAGCGCCCCGGTGCGACGGGCCCTCGACCGTACGCCCATCCGCGATCATCACGGCGTCTCCGGCTCGTACCCGTTGTACGCCGACCGCGAGCGCGCACTGGTCGGAGCCTGGTACGAGCTGTTTCCCCGATCGGAGGGGGCCGTACGCGAACCGGACGGCACGATCCGCAGCGGCACCTTGCGGACCGCCGCCGAGCGACTCGGGGCGATCGCAGCGATGGGCTTCGACGTGGTCTACCTGCCGCCGATCCACCCGATCGGCGAGGTCAACCGCAAGGGTCCGAACAACTCGCTCGCCGCCGGGCCGGGCGATCCCGGCTCGCCTTGGGCCATCGGGTCGGTGCACGGCGGCCACGATGCGGTGCACCCCGAGCTCGGCACGCTCGAGGACTTCGACGCATTCGTGGCGCAGGCGCACGCCAACGGACTCGAGGTCGCACTCGACCTCGCGCTGCAGTGTGCGCCGGACCATCCGTGGGTCTCTGCGCATCCGGAGTGGTTCACCACTCGCGCCGACGGCTCCATCGCGTACGCCGAGAACCCGCCGAAGAAGTACCAGGACATCTACCCGCTCGACTTCGACGCGGATCCGGACGGGCTCTACGCAGAGGTCCGCCGGGTGATCGACTTCTGGATCTCGCACGGCGTCCGGATCTTTCGCGTCGACAACCCGCACACGAAGCCGTTCCCCTTCTGGGAGCGGCTGCTGTCGCAACTACGACAGGACGCACCCGACGTGGTGATGCTGTCGGAGGCGTTCACCCGGCCTGCCCTGCTGCAGTCACTGGCGATGATCGGCTTCCACCAGAGCTACACGTACTTCACCTGGCGCAACACCAAGTCCGAGCTCGAGGAGTACCTCACCGAGTTGAGCACCGAGACGGCACACGTCGTACGCCCGAACCTGTTCGTGAACACCCCCGACATCCTCACGTCGTACCTGCAGCACGGCGGGGCGGCCGCATTCAAGGTGCGTGCAACGGTTGCCGCAACCGCCTCACCGTCCTGGGGCATGTACGCGGGCTTCGAACTCTACGAGAACACACCCCTACGGCCCGGCAGCGAGGAATACCTCGACTCGGAGAAGTACCAGATCAGGGTGCGCGACTGGGACTCCCCCGCAGCTACCACCCTCGCGCCGTACGTCACCCGCCTCAACGACCTGCGCCGCCGGCACCCGGCGCTGCGGCGGCTCCGCAACCTGACCGTCCATCGCACGGATGACGAAGCGATCCTCTGTTACTCGAAGCGGACGGGCGACGACACCGTCATCGTGGTCGTCAATGTCGACCCGCACCGTGCGCGTGAGACGATCGTGCACCTGACCATGCCGGAGCTCGGGCTCGACTGGGACGCCACCTTCACGGCGTACGACGAGCTCAGCGGACGGTCCTGGTCGTGGAGCGAGCACAACTACGTACGCCTCGACCCGCACGACGCGCCCGCGCACGTCGTCGTGGTGAGCGACGGCGACCCAGGTCGCGAGGGAGACCGATGAGCAGACGTACGACCGGGATCATCACCGCCGTCGTCCTTATCCTCCTCGGCGCGGGCGCCGGGTACGGGATCAACAACGTACTCACGACTCAGGCGCCCGAGGAGGGGTTGTCCGAGGCGCAGGTGAGCGGTGTGGTGACCAAGCTGCTGACCGCTCGCAACGACGAGCTCCTCACTGCGGAGCCCGAGGACGGCGACGAAGGCGATGCGGACTCCGACGAGGAGAAGCAGCAGGAACCGTCGGTCGCCGCCGACCTCCTCGAAGGGCGTTCCTCGGGCGGCATCGCACTGTCGCAGGGGGCGATCACCGCCGAGAAGCAGACACACCGGTTGATCCGCGATCATCGCCGAGAGCTCGAGCAGGAGTCCACGATCTACACCGAGGCAGACCTCGACGTCGAGATCGACTCGCTGACCATCAACGAGGGCACGGCGATCGCGATCGTCGACGAGACCACGAGGTTCACCGGTCAGCGTGCCGGCAAGGACCTCGAGATCGAGCAGAACATCGCTCGCGTCGTCTCTCTCTCGAAGGAGGGCGGCAACTGGACGTTGCGCTCTATGCGCACGATGAGCGGCAAGGACGCCCCGGAGAACGGCCTCTGATTCGCCGACCTCAGAGGCCGTACGTACTCAGAGGCTGTGTTTGCCGTGTGCGCCGACCGGAGAACCCATCCCGATCCGGCCGGCGAGCGCACTGTGCGAGCGCCCGTAGATGAAGTAGATGGCCAGGCCGACGACCATCCAGATCAAGAACCGCAGCCAGGTCTCGGCCGTGACGTTCAGGCTCAGCCAGACGATCGCGACCGCACCGAGGAGCGGCACCACAGGCACACCCGGCACCCGGAAGCCGCGCTCGATGTCGGGCTGCGTACGCCGCAGCACCAGCACGCCGACCGAGCAGGAGAAGAACGCGAAGAAGGCACCGAGTACGAGCATCGGCTCGAGCGTGCCGATCTTCGGGAACATCGCCACGATCGTGGCCGCCAGCCCGGCGATGATCGCCGCATTGGTCGGTGTCGAGTAGCGACGGCTGACGCGGCCGAGCAGACCGGGCAGCAGACCGTCGCGGCCCATCGAGAACAGCACCCGGCTCTGCGCGATCAGCACGACCATGATGACCGTGGTGAACGCGACCAGGCCTCCGACGCTGATCACCTTCGCGGCCCAGCCGACCCCGGCCGCGGCGAACGCGTCCGAGACCGGCGCTGCCGTGCCCAGCTCGCTGTAGGGCCGCATACCGACGAGCACGGCGGCCATCGCGACGTACAGGATCGTGACGAGGACGATCGCCAGCAGCATCGCCCGCGGAACGCTTCGGCGGGGCTCTTTGGTGTCTTCGGCCGCCGTCGAGATCAGGTCGAAGCCGATGTAGCTGAACGCGATCACGGCGGTCGCGGCGAACACGCCGGCGATGCCGTACGACGTGTCGGTGCCGGTGAGAGTCGACCAGACAGTTCCGGCCTCGCCGACCGTCTGCGGGTCCGGGATGAACGGTCGGTAGTTGTCGGTGTCGATATGGGAGAACCCGACCCCGATGACCAGCAAGATGACCGCAACCTTGATCAGCACCGCGACCGACAGCACGCCGGTCGACAGTTTGGTGCCCGTCGCGACCAGGACGGTCAGCACGATCAGCACCAGCGGCGCGATCAGGTTGAGCGTGCTGTCGGCCTGCGAGTGGTCGAGCACGAACGACGGCACCTCGACATCGAACTCGCCGAGCGTCGCGACGAAGTAGGTCGACCACACGCGGGAGAGAATGCTCGCCGCGAGCACCAGCTCCAGGATCAGCGCCCAGCCGACGAGCCAGCCCCACAGCTCGCCGAACGCGACGTAGGTGAACGTGTACGAACTGCCCGCCACCGGAATGGTCGACGAGAGCTCGGCGTACGACAGCGCGGCGATGAAGCAGATGGCTGCGGCCAGCGCGAACGACAGGATCACCGCGGGACCGGCGTTGGCGGCCGCCTGAGCGCCCGACAACGAGAAGATGCCGGCCCCGATCATGACCCCGAGGCCGAGCATGACGAGTTGCGCTGTGCCGAGGATTCTGGGCAGACGATGACGCGCTTCGCTGATGCGCAGCATCGCCATTTCTACGGGCAGGCGTCGAGACGTTGCTCCTGGCGATTTGGGCATTGCTGTCCTCTCGCAGTTCTACACCGACGTCCACCCGGTTGGCGTCGGCGACCATCGAAGTGGTTCGCCAAACTCGAGGGCATCGCCTCGGCGACGCCCGATGTGCACCTTTGAGCGGCGCTACTGCCCCTGTTCACGCCGACACAGGCATAAGTACGCTGCCACAACATTGGGTCCGGGGCCAGACCTTTGCCCCTTCGATACCGTCATGAGACCCGGCGAAATCTCCGTGAAACACTACGCTCCGTGGTTCCGACACGAAGGGCGAGCGGTCTGTGGCGTAGTCGCGGGGCCCGTCCGGCCCCCGACGGCACTCGGTTCGCGGTCTGGGCACCCAACGCGACACGGGTCGAGGTCGTGGGTGACTTCAACAATTGGAGCGCGGGCGCGCACGACCTCGAGCTCGGAGCGGACGGTGTGTGGCACGGCAGAGCCGACGCCCGCGCCGGCGATCGGTATCAGTACGCCGTTCACGGCGCAGACGGCGTACGACGGCTCAAGGCGGACCCGTTCGCTCAGTGCACCGAGCAGCCACCCGCGACCTCGTCAGTCGTGTACGAGACCACGTACGAATGGCAGGACGCCGAGTGGCTGGAACGCCGTGCGGCGGCGGTTCCCCACGCCGACCCGATGAGCATCTACGAGGTGCACCTCGGCTCCTGGCGGAAGGGGCTCACGTACCCCGAGCTCGCGCAGGACCTCGTCGCGTACGTGACCGACCTCGGTTTCACCCACGTCGAGCTGATGCCGGTGATGGAGCATCCGTTCGGCGGGTCATGGGGCTATCAACTGTCCGGGTACTTCGCACCCACTGCGCGCTTCGGCACGCCCGATGAGTTCCGTGGGCTCGTCGACGCGTTCCACGACGCCGGTATCGGCGTGATCCTCGACTGGGTGCCCGCCCATTTCCCGCGGGACGAATGGGCGCTTGCACGCTTTGACGGCACTGCTTTATACGAGCACGGCGACCCCGCGCTGGGCGAACACCCCGACTGGGGCACGTACGTGTTCGACTTCGGCGACCGCGACGTGCGCGACTTCCTGATCGCCAGCGCCCTGTTCTGGCTGGAGGAGTTCCACGCCGACGGTCTGCGGGTGGATGCGGTCGCCTCGATGCTGTACCGCGACTACTCCCGACCGAACGGCACCTGGTCGCCCAACGTGCACGGCGGCAAGGAGAATCTCGAAGCGGTCGAGTTTCTGCGTGAGCTGAACACCGCCTGCTACGAACGCAACCCAGGCATCGCGATGATCGCCGAGGAGTCGACGGCGTGGCCCGGGGTGACGCGGCCCGCGCACCTCGGCGGGCTGGGGTTCGGGCTGAAGCAGAACCTCGGCTGGATGCACGACAGCCTCGCGTACCTCGGAACCGACCCCATCGCCCGCCAGCACGAACACGAGCGGATGACGTTCGCGATGATGTACGCGTACGCCGAGAACTTCGTGCTCCCGCTGTCCCATGACGAGGTCGTGCACGGCAAGGGTTCGCTGCTCTCTCGGATGCCCGGTGACTCCTGGCAGCAGCTCGCGAACCTGCGCGCGTACCTCGCCTACGTGTGGGCGCATCCGGGCAAGCAACTGGTGTTCATGGGCACCGAGCTCGCGCAGCGCGGTGAGTGGTCCGACGACGGCTCGCTGGAGTGGGAGCTGCTCGCAGAGCCCGGTCATGCCGGGGTGCAGCGTCTGGTCGGTGATCTGAACTCCGCGTACCTCGAGCATTCGGGGATGTGGCGGCTGGATCAGCAGCCCGCGGGCTTCTCGTGGATCGAGGCGAACGACGCCACCGGGAACGTCTTCTCGTTCGTACGCACCGACGGCGCCGACAGCATCGTGTGCATCGCCAACTTCGCCGGTATCCCGTACGAGACGTACCGCCTCGGCATGCCGGCGAGCGGTGTCTGGACGGAGATCATCAACACCGATGCGGTCGAGTACGGTGGGTCGGGCGTCGGCAACCTCGGCACGGTCATCGCCGAGCCGACGAGCATGCACGGACGGGTCGCGTCGGCGCAGTTGCGGCTGCCGCCGCTCGGGGTCCTGTGGCTCCACCGAGAGGTAACGCAATGAGCGGCGGGGAGAGAGCGAGGCACGAGCGGCTCGACGCCGAGGGCGGTGTTGCGTTGCGGCCTCGAGTTTCGTCCGGCGACGACCAGGTCGACGCGTACTCGGTCGAGCAGGACGGCGAGCCGGTAGGCACCGTTGAGCTTCGCCGACTCGGTGACGACCGTGGCGAGCTGACCTGGGCGACCGACCCGGCGCACCGCGGACGCGGCGTGGCGACGGCGGCGGTGCGTCGACTGATCGAGTACGCGTTCGCCGACCGCGGGCTGGCCCGAGTCGAGGCGCGGGTCGATCCGGACAACCGCGCGGCACTTCGGGTCGCCGCTCGATCGGGTCTGCGGTTGGAGGGCAGGTTGCGCGCGCACGGCGCCGCGGGTGATGAGCGGCAGGATCTGATGCTGCTGGCGCGGATCGCTCGCGACCCCGATGTACGCGAGCGCGACGGGTTCATCGGCATCCTGAACTCCAGCCTGCCGCGCAAGCGGGTCATCGCGCAGGCGTTGCTGTACGACGAGCGCGGCCGGATCCTGCTGTGCGAGCTGACGTACAAGCGTGAGTGGGATCTGCCGGGCGGTGTGGTCGAACCCGACGAGTCGCCCGCCGATGCGCTCGTCCGCGAGCTGAACGAGGAGCTCGGCATCGAGGCGGAACTGCACGGGCTGCGTACGGTGAACTGGCTGCCGGCGTGGGCCGGATGGGACGACGCGATCGTGCTGGTTTTCGATCTCGGCGTCGTCGACGCGTCGCTCACCTCGTCGATGCGTCTGCAACGTACCGAGATCAAGGGTGTGCACTGGTGCGATGCGGCGACCGTCCGCGAGCGCGCGACCGCCGTGACGATCGAGCTGCTCGACGCGTTGGACGCCGGGGCTCCGGCGTACCGCGAGCACGGTCGGTGACCGCCGGCCCGGCCGTTTACCATGTTCGCATGGTAAACGGCCGCTTTGCATGGCGGCGCCGCCATGCAAAGCGGTGCGTTGCCGTGCAAGGCGTACGGGAGCGGGGTAAGGAGCGCGAGCTCACGCCGGGTTTTACCCACAAGCGCGAGGTTCTCCACATTCGGTCGTACGCCGGCGCCAACTCGACACGGGCGGCGGCACCTTGCCTGGTATGGACCTTCTCGTCGCAACTGCTGCCGCTAACGGCGGCTACTTTCGTACGTACCAGGCGCTCGACTCCGGCTACCACCGGCGAGACCTACAGCGAGCGGTGCGTACGAAAGTCATTCATCGCATTCGGCACGGCACCTATGCCTTCGCTGAGATGTGGGATGACCTGACGCCAGAGCAGCGACACGTCGTGCTGACGAAATCGGTCGTCCGCGAGTCCAACGGTGCCGTTGCCGCCTGCTCGGTCAGTGCTTGCGCTCTCCGGGGCATGAGTCTGTGGGGTCACGACCTGTCGCAAATCCACGTCATGCGCCTGGGCGGCGGCGCGAGTAGGCGCGAGGCTGGCGTAGTGCACCATCGTGCGGCGATCGCAGAATCCGAAGTCGAGATTGTCGACGGGATCCCGTCGGTGAGTGCTGCGCGCGCGGCCTGCGAAGCCGGCTCTCGAGTCGGTCTCGAAGCCGGGATTGTCTTGTACGACTCGGGTTTGAGGCTCGGAGCAGTCACCGAGGAGTCGCTCGACCGACAAGCGGCCCTGATGGAGCGCCACCCGGGCACGCGCAAGGTGCGCTTCGGCGTACGCCTCGCCGATGGTCGCGCCGAAAGCCCGGGCGAGTCGCGCAACCGCTTCCTGTTCTACAGGTTCAACGTACCGACACCCGACCTGCAAGTGTCGGTTCATGACTCAGCTGGGTTGTTGATCGGCATCACCGACTTCGGATGGGAGCTGTACTGCCACGTCGGCGAGTTCGACGGCATGATCAAGTACCGCCGTCGCTCCAACGGCGATCGGGATCCGGAAGCGGTCGTCATCGATGAGAAGAGGCGCGAGGACAAGATCCGCGCGCAGCGACGCGGCGTGACACGTACGATCTGGGCCGACCTGAACGGCAAGCAGGCCGCGCGTACCGCGGATCGTACGAAAGCCGATCTGGAGCAGTCCAGGCAGCAGTTCACGCGCAATCGCGTCACGATCGTCTGATCGGTGGTCGATCCCGGGGCACTGTGCATGGTGAACGTCCGCCTTACACGGCACCGCCGCCATGCAAGCCGGCCGTTTACCATGCAAACATGGTAAACGGCCGGCCCCAGGAACCGCCGCCGTCAGTAGCCCTCGCCGTCGACGATGCCGCCGTACTGGCCGATCGCATGCGGTTTGCCGTCGCCGGACTCCGGTACGTACAGCAGCACCTGATGCAGGTAGCGCAGCTTGCCGCGGGCGTAGAGCTTGCCGCCGAGGAACGCGCGTTGCGGTGAACCCTTCGGCCAGTCGACGTATACGCCGTCTTTGATCCGGTAACGCTCGTTGCGGGCGAACGTCGCGAAGACGAGCGCTCCCCCGTCGGCGGTACGTACCGCGTACTTGACGCGCTTCGGCTTCCAGGTCTGCTCGTACTTGACGCCGGTGATGCCCGAGAAGTCCCGTACGGACTCGCGAACGTGCTCGATGAACGCGTCATCGGCGATGGACTTGGCAGCGGCCGAGTTCGGGTTCGCCAGAGCGTTGGCGTAATCCTCGACTACTCGCTTCGGCGGGTCGACCAACCCCGCTCCGTCGCTGGCCGAGAGCGTCTTCAATGCACCCTCGGCGTCGAAGGCGAGATCGGGCAATACCTCTTCGGAGGTCGTCTCCGGGCTCGCGACCAGTGCCCACTGCATGGCCGCACTCGGGCGTTCGTACACCTGCACGCGCGTGAGGTCGCGGTCTTCGTCCTGCACGAGCGCGACGAACCACAACGGGTATTCGCCGAACCGGGGCGAGTAGACGTCGAGCACGGTCATATCCGAGCTGCTCACGGCATCGTCGGGCGCCTTCTCCCCGAGCAGTCGATGGACCGAGATGGCGCCCGCGTCGATCTCGAGCACCGAGCCGGACTCGATCGTTCCCAGCGGCGCAGGGTTCAGCAGGTCGTACGCGGTGGCGCGTACGTCGGCGTATCGGTCGAAGATCGTCGTCGCCTCGGCCCGGGTCGCCGCGACCTTCTCCGGCTTGCCGCGATCGCTTCGAGACGGCAGATCACCGCATCCGGCGAGCCCAACCATCAACGTGGCAAGGAGGATGAGCAGCACAACTCTATGAGGGCTCATGCTTGTCTCCCGTCACATCGACGATCTCGTACTCCTCCAGCTCATCGAGCGGCACCAACGTCTCGTTGCCGTCGGGGTCGACGTAGACGTACACGTATCCGTTCGCATCGACGACGTGGGGGCCTCTGCGTCCGCGCCAGACCACGATCGCCGTGAGGATCAGCCCGAGCCCGATCGCAGCCATGCCGAGCCCGATCGCGAATCCCCCGCGAACGTAGTAGGAACCCGTGACTTTCAACCCAGACAGGTCGTTCGCGCCGACGGCAAGTACGGCGATCGAGACGGTTTCGTCGGTGAGGTCCAGGTCGAGCGCAGCGCCGCCCATGCCACTGGCCTGCTCGGTCCACCAGTCGATCGCCAGCGGCGACGCCGGCAGCCACGCCTTACCGCTCTGCTCGCTCGTCTCGATGTCCCACGGCACATCGACGGAGTCGATCCGCAGCGCGCGCGTATCGGACAGGTAGTCCTCGACGTCGACGCTGTTACCGACCCCGAGGAACACCGGTTTGCGCTCGGGGACCTGCACGTCGATCGTCACCGTCGCATCGGTCCAGGCGATCGCATCGGGCGCAGTCACGACGGCGACGCCCTTGGCGTCGATGCGATGTGCACTGGTCGACACCCGGTTGTCGGGACCGACCACGACCGCCAGAGCGGCACCGAGGACGAGGACGCACAGGCCGACGAGGGCGAGCGCGACCCCCGCGATACGCCGCATCGATGCCCCTTGTCGTATTCGGCCTTTGCGATCAGATTACGGCCGTTGTCGGCTCAGTGGGGTTCGACGCTCAGAACAGCGCGGCGGCGAGGTCGCGGCGAGCCCGGCCCACTCGCGGGTCGTCGTTGCCGACCACGGTGAACAGATCGATCAGGCGCAGGCGTACGCGCTCACGGTCGTCGCCGAACGTACGCCGGACGAGGTCGATGAGCCGGCCGAACGCGTCATCGACATGCCCGCCGCTGACATCGAGATCGGCAACGAGCAGCTGCGCGTCGATGTCGTCGGGGTTGTTCGCGGCTTCATCGCGGGCGGCGTTCAGGTCGGCGCCGGCAGTACGCTTCATCAGCTTCACGCCCGCGAGCCGCTCACCGGCCTCGGCGTCGGCCGGGTTCGCGGCCACCAGTGCCTCGTACGCCGTGATCGCGCCGTCGAGGTCGCCCGAGCCGAGTGCCTCGTCGGCCGCCGCGAAGCGCGGGTCGCTGCCGCCGTCGTCGTCATCGGCGGCGGTTTGGCGCGGCGTGGCAGTGCCGGTGATCCCATTGCTGACGGCGAGCTCGAGCAGCTTGTCGAGGTACTCCTTGGCGGTTGCCTCATCGGCCGTGCCTTGGAACAGCGGCACCGGCTGGCCTTGCACGAGTCCGAGCACGTACGGCACGCCCTTGACCTGGAGCGCCTGCGCGATCTGCGGGCTGGCGTCGACGTCGAGGCGGGCGACGACGAGCCTGCCCTGGTAGGAGTCGGCGAGCTTCGACAGCGTCTCGTTCAGCGTGACGCTCTCGGGTGCGCGCGGAGACCACAGCGACAGGACGACGACGTGACGCATCGACGCCTCGGCCACCTCGCTCTGGAACGTCTGCTCGGTTGCGTCGAACGCGTACGCGCCGGACGCGGCCGGTGCACCCGGCTCACCGCCCTGGCCGCCGCTCAGTCCGGACAGGTCGACAGCGCCGGGTCGAGAGAACGAAGTCATACCCACATTGTGGCGCGGTCGACTCTCGGCGCCACGACAGGGTCGTACCGACGGGCGGTCATCCTCACCCTCGCAACGCCGACGGGCGGCCGGTTCGTACGACGACTCGCGCGATGAACGCGGACACGACCACCAGCACCGTGAACACGCCGAACCCGAGGACCAACAGCGCGTTCGGATCGATCTCGGCCAGCACCCGCGGCGTCCCGACCTCTACTGTGCCCAGGCGGGTGCCGCGTACGGCGATCTGCGCAGCACCCGCTCCGGCCGCCGTTCCCAACAATGTCGCGATTGCGACGACGGCACCGATCTCCGAGACCGCCGCGAGCCACACCGCCCGCTCGCGTACGCCCGTGACGCGAAGCGCCGCGGCGTCCTTGCGTCGCGAGCGGACCTGCACGGCAAGGCTCACCACCACGCCGATCACGGCGAGGACGAGCGTTGCGACGGCCGCAACGGCGTACAGCCGGAGCGACAGTGCGTACGCGTCGTTGTCGTACGTGGCCCGCACCTGCGACAGCAGCATCGGATTCGAGGTGTGCACGCCCGCGTCGGCCAGCTCTGCGACAACCGAATCCGGCACGTCATCGGTGGCGAGGATCCGAGTCTTGCGCTCGGCCGATTTGGGACTGGCCCGGGTCATCGTGGTCAGATCGGCCATCACCCCGTGCGAACCCACAACGGGGAGCGCCTCGGCGGTCCGTACCCGCGCTAGCCGGTACTCCGCACTCGGACCGGTCGAGACGCTCGCTGCGCTGTCGATCCCCAGGCTCGGCGACTCGCGCCCCGCGACGGCGGGTGGCACTACGGGAGTCCCGACCGGCTGGAGCAGGACCGAGGTCTGCGCACCATGCGAGTCGATGTCCAGCGCCGTACCTTCCGGCTCCGCCTCCGACAAGGTGAGGTCGGGATCGCCGCTCTCCGCGACGGTCGGCTGCCATCGGGCAGGATCTCGGAATGCGTCCTGCGCGCGGCCGTCGACCGCGATCTCCTCGAACGCAAAGGTGCCGGCCATCTCACTGAGGGTGCCCGCGACCGCGCCGACCTGTACGCCGGTCAGATCGCACCCCTGCTCGCACGCTCGCAGGTTCGCCCTGCGAGTGACGCTGTCGCCACGTGGATAAGGGCCCAAAGAGACGCTGTGCGGCCGGCCGGCCGAATCGAGGAGTGCCAGCGTTGCGTACATCCGCTCGCCGGAGTCGATCGTCGACGTCGCACGCAGGCTGATCGTGCGGCCACGGAGCTCCGGATCGTCGACCGGTCGAAGGTCCTCGCTGACAGACGGGAGGCTGTCCGGGCCGGTCCACGAGTCGGGCCACTCGGCGACCGACTCGAGGCGCGGCGAGTCGACCAGAATCTGCAAGTCGCCGGCACGGGTGGCCAACGACGTCGCCATCAACCATTTCCCGTCGGGATCGACCCGGTGGGTGAGAGTCGCTGCGGCGACCGGGTTCAACGACGTGGAGTACGAACGGTCGGCGCCGATCTCGGCGGCAGCGGCGCTGGCCCGCCACTGGTCGGCGGTCGACCAGACGCCGACGGCGAACACGGCGACCGTCATGGCCACCGTGATCGGGAAGACGAGCAGCGCACCGTCTCGGCGCCGGGCGATCGCCCTCGCCTGAAGGAACCGCACCGTCGATCCCCGTCCCGACGTACGCCGGACCAGCCAGCGGGCCGCCCACAGCGTGAGCGCCGTCGTCAGCACCGCCGCCGCCATCCCGACGATCGCCGGCATCGACTGGGCTACCAGTCCGGGAGCCGACGACTCCCCCGCAGTGACCGCGAGAGCGACGGCCACGACGGCGGCGGCCACCACCAGCCCACGCAGGATCCGCACGCTTCGACGCACCGGCGCCGGCGCCGCGGTCGCCTCGAGCTGATCGCGCAGGGACTCGGTTGCGACCGCTCTCGTCGCAAGCACGGCGGCGCAGACCGCAACGACCAGCACGAGCACCGACATCACGCCCGCGGCGAACGACATGGAGGTGGGCGTACCCGCGCGCAGCCACGCATCGGTGAGCAGCGAGGCGCTCGGCACGGCCAGGATGACCCCGCCGATCCAGCCGGCGACGAGCAGGGCAAACGGCTCGGCAAGTGTCATGGTCCGCAACCGACGACCGGTCCAGCCCCGGACCTTCAGCAGCGCGACTTCGGGACGGCGCAGGTCGGCCGCTGCCGCTACCAGCCGAAAGAGCAGTACGACGCAGACGATGATCAGCGACAGCGATGCGGGCAGGATGGTCTGGATCGCCACGTCGGTCTCTGCGGCGATGTCGTCGCGGATCGATGCGAGCTCGACGGGCTGGGCCTTGCTGAGCGTGCCACCGGCAACCTCCTGCCGGCCGCGGTTCACCTCGTCGGCAGCGGATTCGACCAGCGCGGTCAGCTCCTCCTGGCCGAGGTCACCCGGAGCGTGCAGCGCCCGGTCGACTCGGACGACCCGGTCAGCGGCCGGCAGGGAGGCGAGCTCGTCCGGCGTGACGAGGAACGGCGACGGGCTGTACGCAATGTCCTTCGCCGAGCCGGCCTGGAACGGCGTACTGACGTAGCGCACCGGGTCGTACCAGTAGTCGGAGCCCGGATCATCGAGCACGTACGAACCCACGACCCGCAGCCGGTGGCCGACGCCGAGATCCGCCTCGGACCCGACCGCGTATCCGCCGCGGCCGACGTCGACCTCGGCGACCATCATCTCGCCCGGTGCGCGGGGACATCGCCCCTCGACGACCCGTACGTGCTGGCACAGGCCGGCGCGGGCCTCCATCCGCCAGCGGACCTCACCTAGGTTCTGCGGCAGGTCGGTGTCGTAAGTGTGCGGTCCGGTCGTCCACGCGACCTGTGGTGCGGCGTAGTAGTCGTCGTCGACCCGGTCGCCGGAGACCGAAGCCACGGCGTCGGAACGGACCTGCTCCCAGCTCGCGTCACCCGCCGGCCGGAACTCCCACGACAGGTTGCGCAGCGTGCCGGACTTCTCCTCGACCCGATCGACCCGCAGCGACGTCAACGACGACGATACGTACATCGGTCCGATCGCTCCGGCGACGACCGCGACCATGGTGAGCGCGACAATGCCGCACGAGAGCCACCATCTGTGCCGGAGTCCGCGCAGCACGACGATCGCCGCGGCACGCATCACCGATCACCCTCTCGCCGCAGTAGGGCCGGACGCGCTGCGAACCGGTCTCGCCGACGGGCCAACAGGACGCCACCAGCACTCAGGATCAGTGCCGACACAGCGATCAGCACGACCGCTCCGGGCCGCGTCGATACATCGACCGACGGTTCGAACGGGCCCGGCACAGCGAGTACGAGTGCCTTCCGCGTGCACCACCAGGTCACCAGTGCGACCAACACGCCGACCCCGATGCCCAGGACCGAGAGGACGCCCACCTCGTACCGTGTCGCAGTCGCGAGCGCACCCGACGAGACGTACGAAGACCGCAGCCCGGCGTCGTCCAACCGCGTACGCCGACGTCCGAGCGTCACCGACTGGATCGCGACCGTCGCGCTCAGAAGCGCGACCACTGCAGCGAGCACCGACCACGCCAAGGCCCCGCGGCCGACTTCTGAGTCGGCAAGGTCGTCGCTCACCTGGTCTGCGTTCGTCGCCTGTCCGGTGTCGATTCCGTGCTCGGAGAGCGCTGCGAGTACCGAGGGTGGAGTGTCCGCACGCGCAAAGACGCGCACACGTGAACCTGCCGGCTCGTCGTAGGAGTCGAGCACGACATCCGGGAGGTTTCCGAGGTAACCGTGGCTGCCGATCAACGGGAGGTACGCATCGCGCGCCACCAGCTTGCTCGGCGCGGTCGCCGGGTCGAGACCGATCGCCTGGTCCGGGATCCGGGTCGTACCTGCCGCGACGACGCGCCGGACGAGATGCGCCGACGACGGCACGACCGCGGCCGCAGCTGTCAGGCCGTGCGCCGCGAACCTGATCTCGAGCCCGGCTGCTGTGCCGCGTACCTCGACCGGTTGTCGCGGTGCAGTGCTCGCCGCGAGATCGGGACTCCAGGTAGGGCCAGCATCGGGTGTCCAGCGGTCGACGACCGGGTCCCCGTCGACGGTCAGCTTCCGTACGACGATCCGTCCGGTCAGATCGATCGGAGCACCCGCATCGGTCGCGAACTCCAGCTTCCGCAGCACGCACCCGTCGGAGCAGCCGCGCACGCGCCCGCGCAGATGGCCGCCGCGATCGGGAATCGGCATACCTGTCGACACGATCTCGCCATCGGAGCGCAACATGCTCAGGTTGAGGTACGCGCGGTCGCCGCCCGACCGATGCAGCTCACCGTCCAGGTCGGCCTGCACCTCGCCGTCGCCGATCAGCACCGGCTTCCACGTATCGTCGCGAAACGTGTGCGCGATTGCCTCCCCTGCGCCGGAGCCCGACGGCCACGACGTTCCGACTACCCGCTCCCAACGTGTCAGGTCGGCAAAGCCGTTGTACTTCTCGGCATCGATGCTCGTTGGCGCGGCCTCGATAGCCATCAGCCACCTGCCGTCCGGGTCTGCGGCGCGGGTGGCGAGGAACGTCGCCGTTGCTGTGCTCGGGGACTCGTACACGTCGACACCGCCGGTCGAGATGGCCGCCACATCGTCGCGCCACTGCGCACTCGCCTGCCGGGCGGTCATCCCGAACACCGCGAGGACGACCGCACCCGCGATGCAGGCGAATGCGACGGAAAGCGTGCTCGTACGACGCAGCCGCCTGACGGCCAGGTAGCGCCCCAGCCCGGTGGTACGCCGGAACAACGAGATTCCGAGCGCGCCGACGCCCCGGGCGAGCCAGCCGCAGACGACGACGGTGGCGAGCGCGGCGGCGAGCGGAGTCAGCGAGACCGTTACGGACGCATCGCCGTGCTCGGTGGCCGCAGCGCTCACCAGCAACCACCCGCACGCAGCAACGGCTGCGCACTCCGCGGCGGCGATCCAGACGGGGCGCCGAGACGCACGCTTCGCAAGGGGATTCGCGCTCGCGAATCCGATGCAGGCCGCAGTGGTGAGAACGCACAACACCATCGCGCCGAGCATCGCCGCGGCGATGAGCGCGAGCGTATCCACCCGGTTGCGGCCGGTCGCCTCGAGGGACCAGACGACACCTCCGGCGAGCACACAGCCCACCAGTGCGCCGACGACAGCGGCGAGCAGCGGCTCGGCGAGCTGCCATCGCCACATCCGCATCCGGGTGTAGCCGCGTACGGTCGCCAACCGGATCTCGTCCGACTTGGCACGCACCGCCCCGACGACGATCGTCGCGCTGGCAAGACTGCCGCCCACCCCGATACCGAGCAGCGTCACCAACATGACCGCGTGGGCATCGCCGGCGGCCGGGAAGGCAACTACACAAGTGGCTCCGACGACCGTGACAGCGCACGTGACGGCGAGACATAGCGCGTCGGCCGGCCGAGCACGCGCGGCGCGGAGCGTACGCCTCACGGAGCCGCCGCGGATACGATCGCGCCGTCGTCGAGGCGATACTCGCGGTCGCATTGCGCGGCGACCTCGGCGTCGTGGGTGGCGATGACGACTGCCGCACCGCGTTCGGCCTCTCGCCGCAGCTCGCCGACGACGCGATCACGGTTGTACTCGTCGAGCTCGCTTGTCGGCTCGTCGGCCAACAACAGCGCCGAATCGACGACCAGAGCACGCGCACACGCGACCCGCTGCGCTTGACCGCCGGAAAGCTCCTGGACGAGCCGCTCGCCGAGATCGGTGATGCCGACTCGCTCCAAGGCGTGTGCTGCCGCGGAGTCGGCGGCGTCGGGGAGTACGCCGCGAGCGCGCAGCGCGATCGAGACGTTCTCCGCCGCCGTCAGGATCGAGACCAGACCGTACGACTGCAAAACGAACGCCACATCGGGACGCGGGTCACCGGAACCGAGCCAGGTCGACTCACCGTCGAGCGTCGCGGTGCCCTCATCGGGTCGGAGCAGGCCACCGGCCACGTTGACAAGAGTCGTCTTGCCGGAGCCCGAAGGTCCGGTCAGCGCAACCAGCTCGCCGGCGGCGGCGTACAGCGACACCTCGGACAGGATCTGCCGCGTGCCCGCACGCACGACGACGCGTTCTGCGACCAGTTTCCCGCCGATCATGGCGATTCGTCCCGACTCAACAGCAGATCTTCGTCTTCGGGCTCGATGCGCACCATCGTGCCCTGTGGCCACTGCTCGACGAGGTGTGCCGGAAGTTGCAGAACGCCCTCGGCGCCGATGACCACGTACTCGACGCCGTCACGACCTTCGAGGCCGACCCGGCCGGACTTGATCGTGACCGTACGCGGAAATGTCGCCGAAACGGCCGAGTCATGCGTCACGACCACAACGGTCGTACCGAGCTCGGCACCGATTTCGTGGAGTAGGGCGAGTACCTGGTCGCGGTCGTCGTCGTTGAGCTGGCTCGTCGGCTCATCTGCGAGCAGCAGCCGCGGATGCACCGCGACGGTCGCGGCGAGCGCAGCACGCTGGCGTTGCCCGCCCGAGAGGGTCGCGACCGGCTGGTCGGCCTGCTCGCTCAACCGTACGCGCGCCAGTAGCTCGTCGGGGCTCGCGAGCGTACGACGCTGCGCGCGAGGCACCGCGAGCTGCGCGAACTCGACGTTCTGCCGCGTCGTCGCGTACGCGAGCAGGTTTCGGTCTGCGCCCTGCAGCATCGTGCTGACCGACGACGATCTCAGTCGGCTCAGCTCGCCTTCGCTCATCCGCGAGACCTCGCGGTCTCCGAGGCGGATCCGCCCCGCCGACGGCTGCTGGATTCCTCCGAGCAGGGCGAGCAGCGTCGACTTACCTGATCCCGACGGTCCGAGCAGTGCAACGCGTTCGCCCGCCGCGATGTGCAGGTCGACGCCTTGTAGCGCGACCACGTCGTGGCCCTGCACCGTGCGGTACAGGTGTACGACGCCCTCGCAGCTGACCGCGAGTCCTGCGCTCATGCGTACCGCTCCCCCTGGAGTCGCGCCGACGATCGACCGTTGCAACCTGCCACTATCCCGTTCGTCGGCTCAAGTGCGCATGGCCGATAGTTAGCCACTCGTGACCGGGCCGCCTGCCCGCGGTCCCTTGACAGGACAAATCGGGCGGGCCTAGCCTCGGCACATTCTGAAATCGATTACACGGTCCGCAGAGGTAGCCATGTCACCCCAGCCTGATCCGGGCGTACTGCTGTCGATGGCCGACATCGCGAAGAGCTTCGGCGGCGTACATGCGCTACGCGGTGCGAGCCTGCACGTACGCGCCGGCGAGGTGCACGCACTCCTCGGTGAGAACGGCGCCGGCAAGTCGACGCTGATGAACATCCTCTCCGGCGTGCTCCAGCCCGATGCCGGAACCATCGAGATCGGCGGCGAACAGGTCGCTTTCCATTCGCCGGCCGCCTCCCAGGCCGCCGGAGTTGCGATGATCCACCAGGAGCTCGACCTGGTGCCGCAGCTGACCGTCGCCCAGAACCTCTACCTCGGGCGCGAACCACGTACGGTCCTGCGCACGCTGGACGTCAAGGCAATCGCCCGCGGCGCACGCGGCCTGATGGACGAGGTCGGCATCGACATCGCGCCCGGGCGGCGGCTCGGCTCGTTGCGCGTCGCCGAGCAGCAGATGGTCGCGATCGCCAAGGCGTTGGCACTGGACGCCCGCATCGTCGTGATGGACGAGCCGACCTCGGCGCTGCCCGAAGCAGACGTCGACCGACTGTTCGAGCTCGTGCCCGCGCTACGCGAACGCGGCGTCGGTGTCATCTTCATCTCCCACCGGATGGAGGAGATCGCCCGGATCGCCGACCACGGCACGGTCATGCGCGACGGCCGTGACGTCGGCACCTTCGAGGTCGCCACGACCGAGCCCGGCAAGGTGATCCAGCTGATGGTCGGCCAGCCGATCGAGCAGTTGTTCCCGGACCGCACCGAACCCGCCGACGAGGTACGCATGGAGGTACGCGACCTCACGGTTCCGGCGGGCGGCACCGGTCGCACCGAGCCGCAGGGCATCGAACTCGACGTACGCAAGGGAGAGATCCTCGGTCTCGCCGGGCTACTCGGCGCCGGGCGTACAGAACTGCTCGAGGCGTTCTTCGGCTGCGGGTCACCCGGCACCACCGGCACGGTGGCCATCGACGGCACCCCCGTACGCGTCGGGTCGCCGCGGTCGGCGATCCGCGCGGGGATCGGTCTGGTGCCCGAAGACCGGCGTGTCGACGGGCTCGTCGGCGAGGAGTCGGTCGGGGCCAACATCCTGCTGACCTCGTTCGGTGATCTCGCGACTGGCGGAATCCGCCGCCGTAGCGCCGAGGGGCGCGCAGTGAGCCGCTCGATCGAGTCGCTGCACATCAAGACCACTAACCCGGCCGTACGCGTAGGAACGCTATCGGGCGGCAACCAGCAGAAGGTCATCTTCGCCCGACAGTTGCTGGGCAACCCGAAAGTCCTGCTCCTCGACGAGCCGACCCGAGGCGTCGACATCGGCGCCAAGGCCGAGATCTACCGCCTGCTCACCGGTCTGGCCGCCGACGGCGTCAGCGTCCTCGTCGCGTCGTCGGAGCTACCAGAACTACTCGGACTCTGTCACCGCATCGCAGTGCTGCGACGCGGGCGAATCGTCGACGTGCTCGACGCCGCCGACGCGACATCCGAGACCGTCCTCGCGGCCGCATCGATCGAGCCCGCCACCGTAGAAACCCAGCCGGAGGCTTCATGACCACCGATACCGTCGCGTCCGCGCCGAACCCACCGGAGCCGGAGCGTACGACCAAGCGCCGCTTCGTCATCCCGGAGCGATTCTTCACGCTGCAGAGCTATGTCGCGCTCGCGCTCGTCTTCGCTCTGTCCGTAGCGATCTCGCCGAGGCGGGACGGGGAGATCCTGTTCCTCGACACCGACAACCTGCTCGAGATCCTGCGCCAGGTGTCCGAGATCGGGATCATCGCGGTCGGCATGACGTTCGTCATCCTGATCGCCGGCATCGACTTGTCCGTTGGCGCAGTACTCGGCCTCGCGTCGACCGGAGTCGCGTCACTGTTGGTCTTCGATGGTTACGGCGTACTGCCCGCGGTACTTCTCGTACTGCTCATCGGCCTCGCGTTCGGCGCGGTGCAGGGCACGCTGACGACCTATCTCGGCATCCAGGCGTTCATCGTGACGCTCGCGGGTATGCAGGTCGCACGCGGGCTCGCTCGGATCTGGTCCGACGGCCAGGTCATCGGCATCTCGTACGGCGGCGGCAAGGGCACCGTGCCGGACGGGTTCGAGCTGCTGGACTCTCGTACGTTCAACGGCACGATCCCGATCCCAGCACTGATCTTCGTCGGCGTGGCCATCATCGCGCTCCTCGTCGTGCGCTACACCGTCTTCGCCCGCTACGTGTACGCCATCGGCGGCAACGAGCGCGCAGCTCGACTGTCCGGCATTCCCGTCGCTCGGGTGAAGATCACCGTGTTCGCCGTCGCGGGGCTGCTGTCCGCCCTGGCCGGAATCATCCACGCCGGCCAGTACAACCAGGGCGACCCGAACGCCGGAATCGCGTACGAGCTCGACGCCATCGCCGCAGTCGTCATCGGCGGCACGAGCCTGATGGGCGGTGTCGGCAGCGTCTCCGGAACACTCGCCGGCGCCCTCCTGCTCGGCATCCTGAACAACATCCTGCTCCTGAAGAACATCGACTCCGACGTGCAGCTGGTGATCAAGGGCCTGATCATCGTCGCCGCTGCCGGCATCCAGGTGTTCCGCCCCAAGCAACGCTGACTCCTCAGCGCGGTACGTAGACCCGAATTGCACCTCAGAAAGGAACACCCATGACAACTCTCCTCCCGAGGTCGCGTCGCCTCACCGCGATCGCGGCGATCGGTGCAACCGCCGCCATCGCCCTGACCGCCTGTGGCACCGAGTCCGATGCCCCGGCCGGCGACGGTCCGGCTTCGCAGGCCGAGTGTCAGGGCCCGGACGGCGACTACCTGATCGGTATGAGCCAGGCGAACAACGCCGAGCCGTACCGGGTGCAGATGAACGACGACATCCAGGCCGCAGCGTCCGAGATCGACCAGTTCGACGTCAAGATCGCCGACGCCGCGCAGGACAGCGCCACCCAGGTCTCGCAGGTGCAGAACTTCATCACGCAGAAGGTCGACCTGCTGATGATCAGCCCCAACGAGGCCGCGCCGCTGACGTCGGTCGTCGCCGATGCGTACAACCAGGGCATCCCGGTGATCGTGCTGGACCGCAAGGTCGAGGGCGATGCGTACACCCAGTTCGTCGGCGCCGACAACGCCGAGATCGGTAAGCGCGCAGGCGAGTTCGTCGCCAAGGAGCTGTTGCCCGACGGTGGCAACGTCGTCGAGATCCGCGGACTGTCCGGCTCGACACCGGCCAAGGAGCGCGAGGACGGCTTCGCCAAGGGCATCGCCGGCAACCCGGGCATCAAGATCATCGACTCGGGCGACGGCGACTGGCTGCTCGAGAAGGGCCAGGCCGAGGCACAGGCGATGTTCAAGGCACACGACGACATCGACGTCGTGTACTCCCACAACGACCCGATGGGTCAGGGTGCGGCTGCGGCAGCCGAGGACGCCGGCGTCAAGGACAAGATCGACATCATCGGTATCGACGGACTCCCCATCCCCGCCGGTGGCCTGAAGTCGGTCGAGAAGGGCGATCTGACCGCGACGTTCGTCTACCCGACCGGAGGCAAGGAAGCCGTCGAATCGGCCAAGCAGATCCTGATCGACTGCGAGGACGTCCCCAAGGACATCACCTTGGAGACCGAGCAGGTCACCAAGGAGAACGCCGCCGAGGTGTACGCCAAGAACGAGACGAAGTAGGAGATCGCAGACGACCTCAGCGGATCGAGCTCTCGCGGACGTGCAGCGTCGGCGAGAGCACGATCGTGCGCGGCACGGCGTCGTCGCCTGCGATACGCCCGGACAGTGCTCGGCCCGCCTCTCGGCCCATCTCGTACGTCGGCTGAGCGACCGTCGTGAGCTGCGGCCGGGTGAGGTCGGCCCATGGCAGATGGTCGAAGCCGACCAGCGCGATGTCTTGCGGAATCTTGACGTCGCGGTCGACGAGCGCAGACAACGCACCGACCGTCATCAGGTTGTTTGCGACGAACAAACCGTCCGGCGGCTCGTCGAGGGCGGTGAGTCGATCCGCGCCCGCGCGGCCGCCGTCCTCTTTGAAGTTCTCGCGTAGCACCAACTCGTCGTCGACGTCGATGTCTCGCGCGCGATGTGCGTCGAGGAACCCCTGTAGTCGTTGGTATGCGGTGGTCGTACGGGTCGGTCCGGTGATGCACGCGACGCGTTCGCAGCCCTGGTCGAGTAGATGAGCGGTGCCCAGCTGCGCGCCGCGGGCGTTGTCGACCATGACGGTGTCGACATCGACGCGCTCGAGGCGCCGGTCGACCGCGACAACGGGGATCCCACGGTCGATCAACGGCGACAGGTCGCTGTCAGCCTCGGACGCGGCCGCGATGATGACGCCTGCCATCTGCTCATCGAGGGCGACGTCGACGTATCGGCGTTCCTTCTCGAGGTTCTCGTCGCTGTTGCACAGAACGAGCGAGTAGCCCTGCTCATGTGCGGCGTCCTCCATGCCGCGCACCATCGCCGTGAAGAACGGGTTGCCGATATCCGGGATGATCACGCCCCAGACCGTCGTGCCCCGGCGACGGAGGTTACGCGCGACGGCGTTCGGCCTGTAATCGAGTTCCTCGACCGCCTGCCTGACGCGGTCCGTCAGGTCCGACGACACCTCGGTCTGACCGTTCAGCACTCGCGAAACGGTCGCAGCCGAAACGCCCGCACGGCGGGCAACATCGTGAATCGTCGGCACCGAAAACCTCCTGGCTACTGCCCCGATCATATGCCTCGAACCGGCGGCTTCGCCGAACAAAGTTCGAGCCCAGGTCTTGCATTGCGGCGCAGATGATGCTTGGCTCTGAAATCGATTACACCATATAGCCCGTCCGGGAGGACCCGATGGCACGCAGTGCATCGACTCTGTCCGTACGTCTGGCCGCGACTATCGCGGCACTCGGGGCGACGATCGCCATGGCCGCACCGGTCACGGCGGATGACAACCGACCAGAAATCGATGCCAGCCCAACCGTTGGCTGGCACACCTACGGCTCACTCGATCGGCTCCCGTACCTCGACCAGGGAACCAACACCCTGCAGTCGTCGAGCTACGACCGGACCGGTGGGAACGACGACGGGTTCGAGGGCACGTACTCCTGCCTGCGTGAAACCGAGGCGGGCTGTGTGATCGCCGAGGACAGCGGCGCCGGCGAGATCGACGCCATCTGGTTCACCCGCGACGGCGGCATCGTGTCGAAGACCGGCAACATCCACATCGAGCTGGACGGCGAAACCGTTCTCGACGCGCCGTTGCAGGACGTCGTCGACGGCAAGCTCGGCGAACCGTTCGCGTTCCCCCTCGTCGCGAACGGCGGGCAGAGCTCGGGCGGTGTGACCATCAAGGTCCCGATGCCGTACCGCGAGTCGATGCGGGTCACGACCACCGAGAACCCGTTGTTCCACCACGTCTCGTACCGCACGTTCGCGAGCGACGACGGCGTCGAGACCTTCGATCCCGACGAGGTGCCGACCGACGTGATCGAGACGATGCAGGCGTACGGCACGGCCGACCCGAAGCCGGCGGCCGACGGTGCCACGACCGACGACACCGAGTTCGACCTCGCGCCGGGTGCGCGCACGTCGCTCGGGTCCGTACGCGGGCCCGGCGTACTCGACGAGCTGCGCGTACGCGTGCCGCAGATCGAGGGCATTCCCGAGGACCTCTACATCACCGATGACGGCCGTGCGTTCAAGGGCGCGAGCACGTTCAAGGTCGCGATCGACCCCGAGAACGAGGGCGTACAGATCACCAAGCGCACCGACACCCTCATCGGCAACCAGCGGGCGAAGCTCATCGTCGACGGCGAAGAGGTGGGTACCTGGAAGTCCGACGAGCCCACCGGCGGCCAGTGGGAGGACCAGACCATCGAGGTCCCGGCATCGATCACGGCCGGCAAGTCCGAGCTGACCGTACGCAACGAGTTCGTCAGCAGCGACCTCGACGTCAATGAGTTCCGCTACTGGGTCGACTCGGTCAAGGGCGGTGAGGCGACGCGTACCGACACGGTCGACATCGGCCCCAGCGACGCAGGACTCGAGAGCGAGAAGGCGCACAGCTACCAGATCGAGGACCAGGTCTGGGAGGGCTACCACACCTACACGTACCCGATCGATCCTGCGCTGGAGAAGCGGCTCGCGAAGTCCGACCGGCTACTGCGCAAGCTGCGCCTGCAGGTGACCTTCGACGGCAAACGCATGGTCAACGCACCTCTTGGTGAGTTCTTCGGCTCCGGGCTCGGCGAGTCCGAGGTCACGTCGCTGATGTACGCCATGCAGACAGCCGACGACGGGTCCTACTTCTCCTGGTGGCCGATGCCGTACGCCCGCTCGGCCGAGGTCGAGCTGGTCAACCGCTCCAAGCAGACGGTCGAGGGCGCCGATGCCTCGCTCACCTCGCACCGCGATGAGGACGTACGCAAGGCCTTGACCGGCAAACGGCCGACGATGGGCTACTTCAACGCGACGAGCAAGCAGGCACATACGACGAAGGACGCCGACTGGCGATTCCTCGACGTACGCGGCAACGGCCGGTTCGTCGGCGTCAACCACACGATGACCGGGCTGATCACCGAAGGCAACATCCGCAACTACCTCGAGGGCGATGAGCGCGTCTACGTCGACGGGTCGAAGTCGCCAGCGATCTACGGGACCGGGTCCGAGGACTTCTACGAGGGCGGTTGGTACTTCAACGCGGGCGCCTTCTCCAACCCGATGAACGGCGCTCCGCTGATGAAGACGAAGTCGTTCGGCTGCGAATACCAGTGCGACTCCGCGTACCGGCTGATGCTCGCCGACGCCGTGGACTTCACCTCGTCTCTACGGTTCGGCATCGAGCACGGTCCTACGGCCAACGAGCCGGCGATCTACAGCTCGACCGCGTTCTGGTACGGCCATCGCGGTGAGCAGCGGTCCCGTGTCGTCGACACTGTCGATGTCGGCAACCGCCGTAGCGAGCGGGCGCACGACTACCGTGGCGCCGGCGCTGTCAAGCGGCTCACGTCGGTATACGAGGGCGACGACGACACCGTCGAGGTGACCGATGACATGCGGTCCACACACGAGGCCGTGTCGTTCAC
Source organism: Nocardioidaceae bacterium SCSIO 66511 (assembly GCA_023100825.1). NCBI lineage: Bacteria > Bacillati > Actinomycetota > Actinomycetes > Propionibacteriales > Nocardioidaceae > Nocardioidaceae bacterium SCSIO 66511. The sequence continues at coordinate 3,306,524 of CP095846.1, forward strand.
ACTCACGGTCCCGAAGAACAACCGCGGAGTCCGTCTACGTCGTACGAGTGACCAGAAGGACGCGTACCAGAACGCCAAGGTGTTCGTGAACGGCAAGCTCGTGGGCACGTGGCTCCAGCCGCGTGGCAACAAGTCCCAACGCTGGCTCCAGGACTCCTTCGAGATCCCGACCTCGGTCTCGCGTCACCACCGCAAGTTGCGCGTCAAGGTGCAGCGAGTCAACGACTCACCGAAGTGGTCGGCGGCGAAGTACGAAGCGGTGAGCTACCAATGAGACTCCGCCGCCTTCTCGCGCTCGGTGCGGCCGGTGTCGCCGTCGTGGCCACCGTCACGGCTCCGGCACCGACGCCGGCCGCACCCGCGGCCGACAACGGCAAGCGGGCGAAGGTCGTGCAGAAGCCGTACGAGAAGGTCGAGCGCGGCGTCGGTGCGGGCGAACGTTTCCGCATCTACGACCCCTCGGCCGGCGAGTCCGAGCAGTGGTACATCAACGACCACACGTTCGTCCAAGGGCCCGACGGCACCTGGCATATGTTCGGCATCACCCATGAGGAGCCGGCGAACCCACTCGACGAGACGTACTTCGCACATGCGACGGCCGACAGCCTGACCCAAGAGCAGTGGGTCAAGCAGGACCCCGTTATGCACGCCGACGTCGACAGCGGCGAGACGCACGTATGGGCGCCGTACGTGATGGAGCACGACGGCACGTACTACATGTTCTATGCGGGCGGCACCGACGACCACGAGAACTACCGGATGCAGCTCGCGACGTCGAAGGATCTCTACCACTGGGACCGTGACCCCGATAACCCCTTGTTCACCGACGGATACGACGCACGTGACCCGATGGTGCTCCGAGTCGGCGACCGCTGGGTCATGTACTACACGGCGAACAGCCGGCCCGACGGCGGCAACCACATCGTCGCGTATCGCACGAGCACGGATCTTCGGAACTGGAGCGAGCGCGGAGTGGCGCTGAAGCATCCGGTGCAGGGCACGTTCGGCGGCCCGACGGAGTCGCCGTACGTCGTACAGGACGGCGATGACTACTACCTGACGATGTGCTGCACGGCGAACTACACGGACACCCGCGTGCTGCACAGCAAGGACCCGCTGCACTTCGAGGTCGACGACGAGGTCGGCCAGATCGGGGAGCATGCATCGGAGGTCGTACGCGACGGCGACGACCTCTATGTCAGCGGTGCGGGCTGGGGGCAAGGCGGGTTGTTCCTGCGACCGCTCGACCTGGACCAAGAGCTCGTCACGACGGGGCGGATCGTCAAGACGAAGCGGTATCGCCTCGACCTGCAGACCTCGCCGCATGCGAGTATCCGGTCGATGGACGTCAAGGCGTCCAACGGTTGGCGGCGCGTACTCGACGACGACTTCCGCAGCACGGCGCCGTACCTTGCGGTCGGCAACTTCGGGAGCACCGATCCGGCGGGTGAGCCCCGGCGCATCGTCGAGAGCGCGAACTCGCGTCGACTGGGTTTGCGCGGCGTACGCCTCGGTGACGAGCCGGCGCGGGTTGACTGGAAGTTCAGGTTCGCGCCCTCGCACTTCGACATGTCGGCCGACTGGCACATCAACGGCAAGTTGCGAGCGCCCGTGTGGGAGGTCGCCATGCCTATCGACACGGCGCTGCCGCGTGTCGGCGACGACGAGGATGTCGATCGAGACACCGGCGACGTACCCGGCTTTCCGCGGTTCGCGCTGGCGAGCTCGAAACAAGCGACGGTTGCGGCCGCGTACCTGCACGACTCGGCCTGGCGACGCGATAACCGCTACGTCGATCTGGCGGGCAAGGGCTTCGTCTGGCAGGCATTCTGGAAGGCGGGCGGCGGGCAGCTGGCACGTACGACCTATCCGGGCGGCACCTGGCGGATCGGCGCAAATGCGAAGGCGCACGACCGCACGCTCGGAGAGCGTCTGTACGAGTCGCTGAATGCGGGGCGTCGGCGATGAGCGACGATCCCCTGCTCGATGTGGCCCGACAGACCCTGCTGACCGAGGCATCCGCGATCAAGGCGACGGCCGAGGAGATCGGAGCCGACTTCCGCAAGGCGGTCGAGCTGCTGGCCGCCGCGTCGGGCCGGGTCATGGTGACCGGCCTCGGCAAGTCGGGGCACATCGGACACAAGATGGCCGCGACGTTCGCGAGCACCGGAACGCCTGCTGCGTACGTGCACGCTACGGAGGCGCTGCACGGTGATTCCGGAATGGTGCAGGAAGGCGATGTTGCGATAGCGATCTCCAACTCCGGTACGACTGCCGAGGTGGTCGACTTCGCACGGCATCTGCACGCGCGCGGAATCGCGATCGTCGGGATGACAGCAGGCGGCGCCGGCTCGCCGCTCGGCGAGCTGTCGACCGTCGTGCTCGACACCAGAGTCGAACGCGAGGCCGATCCGCTCGGGCTCGCACCGACCACGTCGACGACGGTCACGTTGAGCCTCGGCGACGCGCTCGCGGCTGCGCTGATGACCCTGAGCGCATTCAGCCATTCCGACTTCCACGCGTACCACCCGGGCGGCTCGCTCGGCGCACGGCTCGCGACTGCCCGAAATCCCACCGCCCCCGAGGAGACCGCGGAGTGACACAAGGTTCGGTATGCGTGCTCGGGTCGTTCATGATGGACCTCATCACCCGCGCGCCGAGACGTCCGGTACCCGGCGAGACCCTGATCGGTTCCGACTTCTCCCAGCACCTGGGCGGCAAGGGCCTCAACCAGGCCGTCGCCGCGGCGCGCTCCGGTGCGCAGGTACGGATGATCGGCGCCGTCGGCGACGACGAGTACGGACGGCAGTTCCTCAACCGCTTGGGTGACGAGCAGATCGACGCCGAGCAGGTGATGACGACACCGCGTGGCACGGGCGTCGGTCTCCCCCTCGTCGAGCCGAGCGGGGAGAACTCGATCGTCGTCGTACCGAGGGCGAACCTCGCCGTCACCCGCGAGGACATCCGTGCGGCGGCACCAGTGCTGGAGAGCTCCGACATCGTGCTCCTGCAGCAGGAGCTCGCACCCGACGCGGTCATCGAGGCGGCGACGATCGCACGCGCTGCCGGTGTCACGGTCGTACTCAACCCTGCACCCGTCCTGGAAGGCACCCGCGACCTGCGCGGCCTCGTCGACATTCTGGTGCCCAACGAGCAGGAGGCGCGCGCCCTCGCAGGCGAAGCCGACGGCGGACCCGAGGCCGTCGGCAAGTCACTGCTCGAAGACTGGGACCTGAACGCCGTCGTACTCACCCTCGGGCACGCCGGTGCCCTCATCGTCGACCGGCAGGGCTGTACGCCGATCGCCGCGTACACCGTCGATGCGGTCGACACCGTCGGCGCCGGCGACGTCTTCTGCGGCACTCTCGCCGCGGGCCTTGCACGCAGTGAGGAGTTCCCGGCCGCGGTTCGCTACTCGAATGTCGCGGCCGCGTTGTCGGTCACTCGCTCCGGCGGTGCAGACTCCGTACCCACGTACGCCGAGGTGCAGTCGCTGCTGTAAATCCAGGGGCTTCGCCGCTGGGTTTCTGCTTCCCTCGGTGCGGCCGCACACCTGCCCGATTCCTCGTCGCTGTCGGCCTTCTGCTTCCTTCGGTTGGGGGAGAGACGCGGCGACGCGCGGAGCCGCCACTTCGGTTCGGTTGCTTGGCGGCTCTCCCGTAACCTTAATATGGGATCAGGGTAAGGTGAGTGGCTTCCCAAGGACGATTGCCGCTCTCCACGGCGAGTGTCCCTTGGGACAGCGATCATTTGCCTTGGGGCGTACGACTGTCGGGTGCGGTTTGCCTTGGTACCAAGGCAAACCGCACCGCGACCGGAGCGCGCGACGCGAATGAGTGGACTCCTGCCACAGTGGCCCCGTACGTACCAACGAGCACGGCAAGGACTCACTTTGCACGGTGTCGCTGCCATGCAAAGCGGCACTTCACCATGTCTACTTGGTAAACCACCACCCACCGACCCCGCAAAAGCCAACCGAATCGGGTTAGCCGGCAAGCAAGCCGAGCCCCGTAGCTGCGTCTCCCGCGTCGCCGCGTCTTTTGCCCGGCCGAGGTAGCGGGGAAGCCGACAGCGAGCGGAGTCGGGCAGTCGGGTGGTCGTGCCAGCAGGCGAGGGAAAGCCGACAGCGACGAGGACCGGAGGGGCGAGTAGTCGACATCAACGACTACGCGCCGAACTCGTCGGAGCGAACCCTCAGATGCCCTTCTTCGGACCACGCAGACCGGAGCGCTGGATGACGCTCTGGATCGTGAGGTTGCGCGCGTTCGGGTCGCCGATCGCGCGGATGTCGCGTAGGCCCTGCTCCTGCGCTGCGGTCTCGAAGACGAAGTGCCCGTAACCGAGGATGCGGCCGATGAACGGCTTGTTGACCGTGATGTCGAGGATTCGCGCGATCGGCATCGTCGCGACCTTCTGGGTGAAGACTCCGCTCGCGCGGAACACGCGCATGTTCGTGATCACGAACAGGTCCATGTGCTCGCACATCATGCGATAGCCGCCGAACAGCAGGAGCCCGAACCCGACGAGCAGGAAGAACCAGCCCAGCTCGATCGGGCCGATCACGGCGATGACGAGGGCTAGTACACCGCCGAGCGAGAAGAGGATGCCGCGCACGTACGCGACCCAGTGGTGTTCGACGATGTCGATGACATGCTCGCCCTCATCGGCCAGCAGATGCTGGTGGATCTTCTGTTCGGGCAGTAACCCGAGGAGATGGCGGAGCACATCGTCTCACTAGGAGGCAAGGCGTTCGAAGAAGTTGACGACCTGGTTGAAGCCGCTGACGACCGCGTCGACGATGCCTTGAATGAAGTCCGCTGACTGGCCGGGGCGGGTGAACAGGAAGTACAGCAAGAAGCCCACGACCAGAATGATGATCGCTTTCTTGATGAGACCGTTCATAGCTCCAGTCCAGGTCGCCGTTACGTGAACACAAGTGTGCACGCTCTTTATAGCGAGGTCGATCCGCCACACCGCAAAGGCGCGCCGCGCGTATTCCGCTGCGTTCAGGGATCCCTGTGCAGTACGGCCTCGAGAAGTACGTCGGCTGCGGCGTACGGGTCGCTCTCTTGTGCGAGCACCGAGTGTGCCAGGTCATCGAGGCCGCTGCCAGCATGGACACGCGCAAGCCTGCCTCGTAATGTGGCAAGGGCGATCGCGGCAATCTCATCACGTGCGCGATGAGCCCGGCGACGCTGCAGTTCGCCCGTGTCGGCCAGCCATCGGCGGTGCTTGTCGAGCCGGTCGGCGACCTCGTCGATGCCCGTTCCGGTGCTCGCAACGGTCAGCAGGATCGGCGGCTTCCACGCGTCGGCCGGTCGCGAGCTCGGAGCAAGCATCGTACGAAGGTCGCGGCGTACCTCGGCGGCGCCGTCGCGATCGGCCTTGTTGACCACGTAGAGGTCGCCGACCTCGAGGATCCCTGCCTTCGCCGCTTGGATGCCGTCGCCCATTCCCGGTGCCAGCAACACGATCGTGGTGTCGGCGAGGCCCGCGATCTCGACCTCCGACTGACCGACACCGACGGTCTCGACGATCACGATGTCGCATCCGGCGGCATCGAGTACGCGAAGCGCCTGCGGGGTCGCCATCGACAGCCCGCCCAATTGGCCGCGGGTCGCCATCGAGCGGACGAACACACCAGGGTCGGTCGCATGGACCTGCATCCGGATCCGATCGCCGAGCAATGCGCCTCCGGAGAACGGCGACGACGGGTCGATGGCGAGTACGCCGACCCGATGACCCGCCTTGCGCAGAGCGGTGACGAGTGCCGACGTCGACGTCGACTTACCGACACCCGGGGCACCGGTGATCCCGAGGACATGCGCGCGTCCGGTGTGCGGCGCGAGCAGGGCGGTGACCTCCCGCAGCAGCGGAGATTCCTGCTCGACCAGTGAGATCAGCCTGCCGACCGCGCGCGCGTCACCGGCGCGTGCACGCTCGACCAGCTCAGCCGGATCGGGCGTACGCGCCTGCGCCATCGACGCGGCTCAGCGCTTGGGTACGCGTACGATCAGCGCGTCGCCCTGTCCGCCGCCTCCGCACAGGGCCGCGGCGCCGACTCCCCCGCCACGACGGGCCAGCTCCAGCGCGAGATGCAAAGTGATGCGCGCACCGCTCATGCCGATCGGGTGACCGAGTGCGATCGCGCCACCGTTGACGTTGACCCGATCCGTGTCTATACCGAGCTCGCGAGCGCTGGCGATGCCGACGGCGGCGAACGCCTCGTTGATCTCGATCAGGTCGAGATCCGACGGCTCGATGCCTTCCTTGACGCAGGCCTTCACGATCGCGTTGGCCGGCTGCATCTGCAAGGTGGAGTCCGGTCCGGCGACGACACCCGCGGCACCGATCTCGGCGATCCAGGACAGGCCGAGCTCCTCGGCCTTGCGCTTGCTCATCACGACGACCGCGGCAGCGCCGTCGGAGATCTGCGACGCCGACCCGGCCGTGATGGTGCCGTCCTTGGCGAACGAGGGACGCAGCTTCGCGAGGGTCTCGACGGTAGTGTCGGCGCGTACGCCCTCATCGGCCGAGACGACGACGGGGTCGCCGCGGCGGGAAGGGATCTCGACGGGCACGATCTCGTCGTCGAACACGCCGTTCTTCTGCGCCTCTGCAGCGCGCTGATGGGATCGGGCGCTGAAGTCGTCCTGTTCCTCGCGGGTCAGGTTGAGCCCGTCGGTGTTGCATTGCTCGGTGAGTCCACCCATCGCCTGGTCGGTGAGGGCATCCCAGAGGCCGTCGTACGCCATGTGGTCGACGAGCGTCGTGTCGCCGTACTTGGTGCCCTCACGCGACTTCGGCAGCAGGTGCGGCGCCTGGGTCATGGACTCCTGGCCACCGGCTACGATGATCTCGTGCTCACCCGCGCGGATGAGCTGGTCGGCCATCGCGATCGCGTTGATACCCGAGAGGCACACCTTGTTGATCGAGATCGCGGGGATGTCGAGTGGAATGCCCGCCTTGGCCGCTGCCTGCCGCGCGGGCACCTGCCCGGCGCCGGCCTGCAGGACCTGCCCCATGATCACGTACTCGACGGATTCGGGAGCGACGCCGCCTCGCTCGAGCGCGCTCTTGATGGCGACGGCGCCGAGATCGGCTGCGGACTGCGTCTTCAGACCGCCGAGTAGGCGGCCGATCGGCGTACGTGCGCCGGCGACGATGACGGACGTGGTGGACTCAGGCATCGGAACTCCTCGGATGGCGACCTTCGTCGATCGTAACGAGCGAGCGTCGCCGTGGGGCGGGGCCGTGCTCCACATCACGTTCGGCTGCGATGGCCGCGCATGCGTCGTTGCACCTATGTTGCTGTCATGGTTCCCACCGATTTGCTGCTCGCCATCGACCATGTCGGCATCGCCGTCGCGGATCTCGATGCGGCCAAGGAGTTCTACGCCTCGACCTTCGGGCTGCAGACGGTGCACGAGGAGACGAACGAGGAGCAGGGCGTACGCGAGGCGATGCTCGCCGTCGGCGACTCCGGTTCGTGCATCCAGCTACTGGCGCCGCTGCACGAGGGTTCGACGATCGCGAAGTTCCTGGACCGGCACGGCCCGGGCATCCAGCAGCTCGCGTACCGGGTGTCCGACATCGACACCGTGTCAGCGACTCTTCGCGACAAGGGCGTTCGGCTGCTGTACGAGGAGCCGAGGCGCGGCACATCGGACAGCCGGGTGAACTTCGTACATCCCAAGGACGCGGGCGGTGTGTTGGTGGAGCTGGTCGAGCCGCGTAGCGACGAAGGAGCGTAGCGGCGAGCGCGACCATCAGCACCGTGAGCTGGTCGAGCCGCGTAGCGGCGAGCGCGACCATCAGCACCGTGAGCTGGTCGAGCCGCGTAGCGACGCAGGAGCGTAGCGACTCACTGAGGGCCGGGCGTACCCACCTGCTCGGGCGCGAGCACAGCCCGCGACAACCCGGACTGCCCGCCTGCCAGACCGCGTATGACGGGAACGATCGTGAGAGCGAACGCCAGCCCGATGCCGACCGTGAGGGCGATCTCGCCGGTTGAGGAGTCGATCCCGATCAGCTCGGCCAGATTCTGGTCATCGGATCCGTCCGGCAGCGCCCAGCGCCACAACGGATAGCTCAGACCGCCGAGCGCACCCGCCCACCATGCGATCGTCAACGACCAAGCGATGATCGCCGTCGGGAAGGTCACGATCGCGTGCAGAGCGTCGAGCCACGCGCGCTTGTCTCGGATCGCATCGAGCGAACCGCGCCATCCAGCGCGAACTGCGACCCGCTCCGGCGCGGGTACGGGCATGCCGAGGGCACGCAGGCGAAGTCGTTCGACGGATGCGAAACCGCGGGCAACCAGCAGGCTGAGTGCGAGCAGCGGCAGTCCGACGACGATCGGCAAGAGACCCACCGAAACTGCGATCGCCGTCACGACCGCGGTGAACGAGCCGATGGCGATGGGCAGGCTGGGTAGCAGGTAGGTGTTGTCGCGGCGGAACTGCACAAGTCGATTCGTCATGCCGACAACTCTTGTCGCGCCGGCGGCGACCTGCGATGGATCTGAATCCCCGATCGGGGTGGGGCTAGGCCGCCACCCAGGAGAACCGGACCTGCTGGCCGGGGCGTACCTGGGCGGCACGGTCGACGTCGGCGTCGATGACGACGGCGACGACCGGGTACCCGCCTGTGACCGGGTGGTCGGCGAGAAACACGACGGGTTGCCCGCCGGGCGGCACTTGGACCGCTCCCCGCCAGGCTCCCTCGCTCGGGAGCTGTCCGGCGGACTCGTGCGCAGGCGTGATCCGGCCGCCCTCCAGGCGCATACCGATTCGGTTGGAGTCAGGCGACGCCGTCCACACGGAGTCGACGAGTACGTCGGGCTCGGCGATGTGCCCATCGCGCGGTCCGCGGACCACTCGCAACTCGACGTCGGTGCCTGGAGGCGACACGGGCGCCACGTCGACGCGGGGTTGCCCGCTCACCTCGGACCCGACGGAGAGCACGTCGCCCGGTTGCAGCGGCGCGGGGCCGAGCTCGGACATGACGTCGTAGCTGCGTGACCCGAGCACCACGGGCGCGTCGATGCCACCACGGACGGCGAAGTACGACCGCAGTCCGGTCGGCGGGATGCCCATCGTCAGCCGGGCGCCAGCACGCAGGAACTCGACCGAGTACGTCGCGACGGAAGAACCGTCGACGTGCATCGGCGCCGGCGCACCGGTCACAGCCACCCACAGGTCCGACCTCGCGATGACCTCGAGGCCACCGAGCGTCACCTCGATCGCCGCCGCTCCCCCGACGTTCCCGAGCAGCCGGTTGGCGAGGTCGTACGACCGTCGGTCGGCCGCCCCCGAGACACCGACGCCGATCTGAGCCAGACCGCGTCGGCCACGATCCTCGATGAGCGCCAAGGCACCGGGGCGTACGACCTCCAGAGCGCGGCTCATCGCAGCTCCGTGAACCGCACGACGGAGCCTGGGGCGAGCAGCGCCGGCGGGTCTCGGTCGAGGTCCCACAGCACCCGCTCGGTCGTACCGATCAGCTGCCACCCGCCGGGTGACGATCGCGGGTACACACCGCTGAACTCGCCGGCCAACCCGACGGCACCCGCAGGGACGCGCGTACGCGCCTCGTCACGTCTGCGCACGCGAAGCGCCGGGTCGCCGCCGACGAGGTACGCGAAACCCGGAGCGAACCCACCGAACGCGACCCGCCAGGTCGTTGCGGTGTGTGCACGGACGACCTCGCGCTCCGTGAGCCCTGTCAGCATTGCGACCTCGGCCAAGTCGGGGCCGTCGTACCGCACCGGAATCTCCACCTGTGGTGCAGAAGCCGAACCGTCATCCGAGCCGCTGTCGGGGTCGACGGCGAGTAGGAGCCGCTCCAGGTCGGCGACACCGACATCGGCCCGGCCGACCACCAGCACCGAGCGGGCGGCGGGCACGATGTCGTCGACCTCGGGCAGCGCCGCCGCCCTGAGCGCATCGGACCATTCGACGACCCGCGCCGTGTCGTCGAACTCGGCGAGCACCGCGCGGTCGCCGTACGGAAGCAGGGCCGGGCTCACGCGAACGGCGCGATCTCGACACCGGCCGCGGCGAGGCGCGCGCGTACCTCCGAGGCCATCGCAACCGCGCCCGGCGAGTCGCCGTGAACGCACACCGAGTCGGCCTCTATCCGTACGTGGGAGCCGTCGACCGCGCGGATCGGGTCACCTCTCACCATCGCGAGGACTCGCTCGGCGACCAGGTCCGGATCGTCGAGGACGGCACCCGGATCGCGTCTGCTGACCAGGGTCGCCTCCCGCGTATAAGCACGATCGGCGAAGGCCTCGCGTACGGTTCGCAGCCCGGCAGACTCGGCGCGCTCGAGCAGTTTCGACCCCGGCAGCCCCAGCACCGGGAGCATCGCGTCGTACGACCGCACGGCCTCGACGATCGCCCGTGCGTGCTCGTCGTGGTGGACGGCCGCGTTGTACAGCGCCCCGTGCGGTTTGACGTACGCGACGGCGGAACCTGCGACCTTCGCGAACGCCTCGAGCGCGCCGATCTGGTAGAGCACATCGTCGGTGAGCTCGGCGAAGGTCGCATCGATGAAGCGGCGACCGAACCCGGCGAGGTCGTGGTACGCGACCTGCGCCCCGATCCGTACGCCGTTGTCCGCGGCGGTTCGACACGTCGTCCGTAGCGTCGACGGGTCGCCGGCATGGAAGCCGCAGGCGACGTTGGCGCTGGTGACGATGCCGAGCATCGCCTCGTCGTCGCCGAGGTCCCAGCGCCCGTACGACTCGCCGACGTCGCTGTTCAGATCGATGGTCACCATATGCCCTAACGCTCCCATTGACATGTACGCACGGTTAACGCTAGTGGGCGGGGTGTCGATTTGGTAACGAAGAGCAGCGCACGTACCGTTGCCGGGTCGCCGTCTGAGGAGTTGTTCGTCAATGCGTGTCGCGCAGGTGCGCCCGCTGACCGGTCTTCGGTTCTTTGCGGCACTGTGGGTCGCGCTCTACCATCTGACCCGCGCCAACCGCGACGTGATGATGAACCAGTTCCCGAACTCTTGGGACATCTGGCAGCCCGTCGCGATGACCGGCGTCCGCGGTGTCGACCTGTTCTTCATCCTCTCCGGCTACGTACTCGCCCTCAACTATCTCGACCGCATCGGGGGCCGCTTCTCGTTTCGCGACAGCGGGCGATTCATCTGGGCACGGCTGGCCAGGATCTGGCCGCTCTACATCGTGGCGATCCATCTTTGCGGAGCGCTCGTACTGGTCCGCCACTTCTGGTTCGACACGGGACACACCGACCGGATGACCGGCGCTTCGTACCTCCGGCAGCTGCTGCTGATTCAGGAGTGGTCGTTGACCGGCGACCGGGTCAAGACCTGGGCCGGGCCGGGATGGTCGCTGTCGGCGGAGTGGTTCGCGTACCTGTTGTTCCCGCTGCTCGCTCTGATCGTCTTGCGCGTGGCGGTCGTAGCGCGGAGCCGGACACTCGCCGGTCTGACCATGATGGCGATCGTGCCGCTGATGATCGTCAATGTCACCCAGCAAAGCTTCGGCGGAGACGGCTGGGTCATCCGGATCGTCTGCGAGTTCGTGGCCGGCATGCTGCTGTTCGCCGTCATCCGCAAGCTCCACCTGAGCGATTTCCAGCGGCACATCGCGGGAGTCGGCACGATCGTGATTCTCGCGGCGATCCTGGCGGTCATGTACGTCGGCGACAACCTCTGGCAGCGCGGTTTCGTTGTCGTCCTGTTCGTCCCGCTGATCGCCTGCCTAGCGGTCGGCAAGGGGCCGGTCGAGGCGGTGCTGAGTACGAAGCTGCTGGTGCTCGGCGGCGGAGTCTCGTTCGCGTTCTATCTCATCCACACCAGCGTCCTCCACTTCTACCGCGACCTCGCCGAGCACTACGGGTGGGCGGCCGCTCAGCCGCTGTGGTCGTGGGTCGGTGAGGTGGCGATGCTCGCCGTCATCGTCGGCATGGCGTACCTGCTGTTCCGTTACGTGGAAGAACCCGCACGGCGCTCCATGCGCGGCATGCTCGACCTCCGACTCGGCGACACCCCCGCCTCGGAAGGCGAACGCGAGGCGGTCCCGACGCGCGTCGGCTGACCTCCGCAGCCACTGCGAGGTCCATCACACACGGGTGCACGACGAGGCTACTCGTCGGTACGCTCACGGCCACCACGCCGACCTCAGGAGCCCCTGTGCAACAGATTCTCGATGCGATCATGGCCGACGGCACGACGAGTGCGGACTTCGCCGCGCTCGACGTACCGCAGTCGTACCGCGGCGTCACGGTACGAAAAGACGAGGTCGACCTGTTCGAAGGACGCGAGTCGAAGGACAAGGACCCGCGCGAGAGTCTCCACGTGGACGAGGTCCCGGTGCCCGAGCTCGCGCCCGGTGAGGCCCTCGTCGCGGTGATGGCGAGTGCGATCAACTACAACACCGTCTGGACGAGCATCTTCGAGCCGATGCCGACCTTCGGTTTCCTCGAGCGGTACGGGCGCACGTCGCCGTTCGCGAAGCGGCACGACCAGCCGTACCACGTTGTCGGATCCGACCTCGCCGGCGTCGTCTTGCGTACCGGTCCCGGCGTACACAGCTGGCAGCCCGGCCAGGAAGTCGTCGCGCACTGCCTGTCCGTCGAGCTGGAGAGCCCCGACGGCCACAACGACACGATGATGGATCCCGAGCAGCGCATCTGGGGCTTCGAGACGAACTTCGGCGGGCTCGCCGAGCTCGCGATCGTGAAGGCCAACCAGCTGATGCCGAAGCCGGACCATCTGTCCTGGGAGGAGGCCGCGAGCCCGGGCCTGGTCAACTCCACGGCGTACCGGCAGCTCGTCTCACGCAACGGCGCCGATATGAAGCAAGGCGACACGGTTTTGATTTGGGGAGCATCGGGCGGGCTCGGCTCGTACGCGACGCAGATGGCGCTCAACGGCGGCGCCACTCCCGTGTGCGTCGTGTCGTCGCCGCAGAAGGCAGACATCGTCCGCCGGATGGGCGCCGAACTGATCATCGACCGTTCGGAGGAGGGCTACGCCTTCTGGAAGGACGAACACAATCAGGATCCCAAGGAGTGGCGCCGGCTCGGTGCGAAGATCCGCGAGCTGACCGGTGGAGACGATCCCGACATCGTGTTCGAGCACCCGGGCCGTGAGACGTTCGGAGCAAGCGTGTTCGTCGCCCGCAAGGGCGGCACGATCGTCACCTGCGCATCGACGTCGGGGTATCTGCATCAGTACGACAACCGTTACCTCTGGATGAACCTGAAGAAGATCCTCAGCTCGCACTTCGCGAACTACCGCGAGGCGTGGGAGGCCAACCGGCTGATCGACAAGGGACTCATCCACCCGACCGTCTCGAAGGTCTATCCGATGGCAGAGACCGGGCAGGCCGCGCTCGACGTCCACCGCAACGCACATCAGGGCAAGGTCGGCGTACTGTGCCTCGCCCCCGAGGAGGGCCTCGGCGTACGCGACGAGGCCAAGCGGGCCAAGCACCTCGAGGCGATCAACCGCTTCCGCGGCGTCTGAACCCAGATCCGGCAATCGGCGGACACGCCGCCTCGACCGTGCTTTCGTTGAAGGGTGCCCCGCACGGTTGAAGCCGACTATCTCGTGGTCGGCGCCGGCGCCACCGGGATGGCATTCACCGACGCGCTGGTCGACCACGCAGACGTGCGGGTTGCCGTCGTAGACCGGCGGCACGGACCCGGCGGGCATTGGCTCGACGCCTACCCGTTCGTCCGCTTGCACCAAGCGTCGGCGTTCTATGGAGTCGCGTCGACGCTGCTCGGCAGCGGTCGCGTACAGGATCACGGTCCGGAGGCGGGGCTGCAAGAGCGGGCCTCGGCCGTTGAGATCCGCGCGTACTACGACAGGGTGCTCGCCGAGCGACTGGTCGGGTCCGGGAAGGTCGAGTTCCTCGCCTGCTGTGAGTACCTCGGAGAGCGAGAGATCGTGTCGCGCATCTCGGGACGACGGCTCCGCGTATCGCCGTCCTGCCGGGTCGTCGACGCGCACTATCTCGCCCCTGGGGTACCCGCTGACACCCGGCCGCCGTTCGAGGTGCTCGACGGCGCGCACGTGATCCCGGTCAACGAGCTGGCCGCCGTACAGGAACCTCCCCGTCAATACGTGATCATCGGCTCCGGAAAGACCGCTACGGATGCCTGCATCTGGTTGCTCGCGGCCGGCGTCGACGCCAATGCGATCTGTTGGGTCCGACCGCGCGACCCGTGGATGTTCAACCGTGCCGTGGTGCAGCCGGACCCGGCCGTGTTCACCGCGATGGCGGCCGACACGATGCAGGCTGCCGCAGCGGCGTACTCGCTCGACGATCTGTTCCTACGGCTCGAAGACGCGGGCGTGATGGTCCGAATCGACCGTTCGGTGCTGCCGACCATGGCGAAGACTCCGACGCTCGCTACCTGGGAACTAGAACGGTTGCGCACCGTCGAGCAGGTGGTTCGCCTCGGCCATGTACGCCGTGTCGAGCCCGGACGAATGACGCTCGACGACGGGTCGATCGCACTCGCCCGCGACACTCTGATCGTGCACTGTGCCGCCCAAGGGCTTCGGTACGCGCCGCTCGTGCCGATCTGGGGTCCGGCCGCGATCACGCTGCAACCGATCCGGGCCGGATTCCCGTGCTTCGCCGCCGCGCTCACCGGGTACGTAGAGGCCACTCGCAGCGACGACACCGAGAAGAACCGGCTCTGCCCTCCGTCGCCGTATCCGAACACGCCCGCGAGCTGGGCCAGGATGACCGTGCTCGGCACCCGTGCGGCGATGTCGTTCGGCTCCGAACCCGACATCAAGGCATGGACGAATCGAGTCGTTCTCAACCCGGCGCGGATCTCACCGGAGCATGCCCGTTCGGCTGAGCTGGACGACGCCCTCGACCGCCTACAGAGCCACGTGACCGCAGGTCTCGCGAAACTGACCGAATTGGCACGTACGACAGCGTGATCGCGATCGGTCAGGCCTCGCGCTCGCCGACCAGACCCGGCTGGTCGACTTCGCCGTCGACCTCGTCTGCGTCCGGCGCGTCGGCGTTCACATCCGGGGCACCGAGCAGTCGACGGCTGACGAAGTCGATCGCGTAACCCAGCACCAGTGCGACGGCGATCGCGATTGCCGCGCCGACCACCGGCCGGTCGCCGGTGAGCCGGCCCGCAGCGGCGCCGACAACGGCGAGATAGCAGGCCCACAACAGACATGCCGTTGCGGCGAGCGGCAGATAACGACGTGTCGGGTAGCGGGTGGCTCCGGCGACGAGGTTGACGGCGATGCGGACAACCGGAATATTTCGCCCTGTCAGGATCAGCAGCGCACCTCGACGTTCGAGGCCCTCGCGCGCCCACGCAATCACGCGTACCACCCTGGGAGTTCGCATCCAGCCGAAGCGCTCGGTTCCGATCAACCGGCCGACGGCGTACACCGATACATCACCTGCGGCGGCGCCGAGGGCGGCGCACGGCACGATCACCCACAAGGATGGATCGCCGGTCGACGCAGAGAGTGAGCCGATCGCAACGACGATCGACTCACTGGGAACCGCCGGAAGAAAGCTGTCTCCCATGCACACCAGGACGATCACGAGACCGATCCACGGCGACCCGGAGATATCCAGGACGGCAGCATTGATCGCATCCATGGTCGAACCCCCCTTGCTCGCCCTGACGGATCGCATCCAGGACGCGCTAACCTGTCACCACCATCAATACCACCCGTTCCAAACTCAATAGTTCACACACTCATCGCGCCAGAGGTAATAAATGTCAGATCAGCAAGGGCTGTCCATCTTCGAGTCCTCGGGAAGCCAACAGGGCTCCGGCCAGGCTCCGTCGTCGACCCCGGGGGTCGGCGACGCATTCCCCGTGGTGCGCCGCGGTGGCTACGACCGCGACGCGGTCGATCAGTACCTGCAGAGGCAATCCACCGAGGTCGAGCGGGCGGCCGGTGATGCCAAGGCCGCACAGTCGGAGTCCGACTCCCTCCGCCGTGAGATCGATCGGCTGAAGAAGCAGCTCCGGGAGGTCGAGGAGCCGACGTACACCGGGCTCGGCGGCCGTGCGGCGGAGATCCTCGGCCTCGCCGAGCAGCAGGCCGACGAGGTCGTCGTCAAGGCG
This sequence comes from Nocardioidaceae bacterium SCSIO 66511, assembly GCA_023100825.1. Taxonomy (NCBI): domain Bacteria; kingdom Bacillati; phylum Actinomycetota; class Actinomycetes; order Propionibacteriales; family Nocardioidaceae; species Nocardioidaceae bacterium SCSIO 66511. The sequence goes on from CP095846.1 coordinate 3,322,636, forward strand.
AACAAGTCCGCCGAGGAGGTGCGCCGGCTCGCCGAGAGCGATGCGGCTGCGCTGCGCGCCCGGGCCGCGCAGGAGGCCGAGGACGTACGCACCGTTCAGCTGAAGGAGATCGAGGAGCGCCGCGAGCGGCTCATCTCCGAGGCGCAGCAGGAGCGTTCGCTGGCGAAGTCCGAGTCCGCCGACATCCGGGCGTCGGCCGAGCGCGAGGCGAGCCAGCTGCGGTTGGCCGCCGAGCAGGAGTCGAACGATCTGCTCACGAGCACCAAGCGCGAGGCAGAGAAGATCCGTGCGGGTGCCGACCGCGAGGTCACCGAGGCACGCCGTGTACTCGCCGTCGAGAAGGAGCGCCTCGCACGCGAGGCATCCGAGGCCCACGAGGCCGCCGCCGACGAGACCCGCAAGCTCGTCAAGGAGGCCGAGGAGCGGGCCGCATCGGCCGAGAAGCGGGCCAGCGAAGCCGTTGTCGAGGCGAACCGCCTGCGTGACGAGACCGGTGAAGAAGCCGATCGTCTGATCGCCCGTGCTCGTCGCGAGGCCGACCAGATCCTGTCCAACGCGAAGGTGCAGGCCGAGAAGACCGTCACCGATGCGACGTCCGACGTCGAGCGTCAGACGGCGCAGGCGCGTACCGACCTGGATCACGTGCAGCGTCGTCGCGATGCGGTCGTCACCCAGCTCGCGCAGCTGCGCGACATCGTCGCGTCGTTCGCGGGTGCCGACTTCTCGTTGCAGACGGGCATCAACTCGCCGGAGTCGGCAACCGCCGGCGCCCCGTCGAAGGATGATGCCACGGAGCAGACGCGCGTCCAGCCGGCCGTTTCGGACGAGGACTGACTCCGTAGCACCACCGCAACACAGCCAGCTCGGAGACCGACCCGGGTACCCGCTTGGGTACCCGGGTCGGTCGTGCAGGAAGGGATAAGCGAATGGCGGACAGGATCGTGCTGCATGTCGGCACCCCGAAAACGGGTACGTCGATGGTGCAGGACATGCTCGCTCGCAACTCCGCCACGTTGCGTGACAACGATGTGCTGGTCCCCGGCGGTGCGTTCGACCACCAGTACCGCGCCGGACTCGACCTACTCGGCGAGGCCGACGAGGACAGCCAAGGCACCTGGGACAGGATGGCCGCCCATGCGCGCCGCCATCGAGGCACCGTTGTCATTTCCAACGAGATCCTCACCCGCGCCGAGCCTGAGCACATCGAACGAGCGGCGAGCACGCTCGGCGATGCCGAGTTCGACATCGTGCTCACCGTGCGCGACCTCGGCCGGCAGATCCCGTCCGGCTGGCAGGAAGCCGTCAAACATCGCGCGAAGTTGCCATTCGCGGCCTTCGTGGAATCCCTGCACGCAACCCCGCCTGCCCGCCGCGTCGCGCGTGGGTTCTGGAGCGTTCAGGACTGGCCCGCCGCCGCGGAGCGCTGGGCACGGGTGAGCGAAGGTGCCCGGGTCCATGTGGTGACCGTGCCGCCGTCGTCGGCCGACCCCGACGTCCTTCGTACGCGGGTACTCAGCGCGATGGGTATCGACGTCGAGCACGTGCCGATCCCGCCCGAGCGGATCAACACCCGGCTCGGAGCCGCGGAGGTCAAGGTGCTTCGCGGCATCAACACCCGGCTCGATCGCGAAGCCGTGCAGGCCGGCGAGTACGCAGAGTTCGTCCGCGACCGACTCGTCCGGGCGCTTGCGGACCTCGCCGACGATCCGATCCGCATCCGGCTCGCGCCGGCTGAGCACGATTGGGCGGCCGATATCTCCCGGCGTTGGATAGCCGCCGTACGCGGGCGCGGGTATGACATCGTCGGCGATCTGGATGAGCTCATGCCGACCCGCGTGGAGCCGTGGACCGACCCCGACTCCGTCGGTTCCGACACTGAGCTGGCCGCCGCCTCCAACGCGGTTGATGCTCTCCTCCTCGGTCAGATCGCCGAGCGCGACGAGAACGTCGACCGCTTCTACGAGATCGCCCGGGCGTACGCCCGCCGGCGGGCAGGTCGGTTGCGTACCGTCCGCGGTCTGCTCCGCGCGAAGGCTCGGATCAGTCGCTGAGGTGGGCGGCCGGCCCCTCGAGACGCGCTTCGGTGAGCCGGTCGAGCTGCAACGCGACCATCGCCGCGGTCGCGTCTCCCGACAGCTCTCGTAGCCGCAGCATCCGCTCGCGGAGCTCATGCCAGTCGGGTTCGCCTTCGGTGGGTGAGTCCCAGCCGCCCCAGACATGCCGCACGAACAGCTCGAAGTATGCCTTGGCGATCCGGCCGGACTCGGTGCTCAACGTACGGGTCACCTCGACCACGGCCGTCGCCGGAACCCCCTCCAGAGCCAGGCGTTCGACGATTCGGAACAGTCGCGGACTCGCCACCTCGTACACGCTTTCGCCGGCAGGCTCTATCAGCCCGACCGCAACGAGATCGGCGACAAAACCCGCCGGCACGTCATCGCCCCACGGAGCCGTGATGTCGTCCTCGGACACGACCAGCTGCTCGTCGCGATCACCGTGGCTGGTCACGACCGCCCGGGCGAACTCGACGACCGACGCCTCGTCGTCGGCTCCGGCGAGCATCTTGGCGATCACACCGAGGTTGAAGCCCTCCCCGATCAACGCGCGTACGCGTTCGACCCGGCGTACGTGCTCTGTCGTGTAGTAGCCCGTGCGACCCCGGATCTCGGGCGGCGGCAGCAATCCTTTGGAGTTCCAGGATCGCAGGGCTCGTACGGTCATCCCCGTACGCTGCGCGAGCGCCTCGATCGTGAACGAGTCAGCGGGCATGGGCAGATGGTAGCCGCGGCGGTACCACCGATCGCGCTACCGGGCCGGCGTACGGGCTGCGGAGAAGCTTGTTGCGATCGGTTACGCCCAGCTCCACTAGGTAGCGACCTGGGCGTAACCGATCGCAAAGCGCCAGCCCGCTGACGACAAATCGGCAGTCGTGTGATCCGCGCCATACGCCGTACCTGTCAGGAATCGGGGTGCCGTCCCGCTCAACTCCCAACTGGCGATTCGAACCGAACGGGAGCAACCAATGAGTAAACCTGCGAAGCATCACATCGTCATCCTCGGCGCGGGATACGCCGGGGCGTACGTGGCCGGCAACCTCGCCCGCCGCCTGTCCCCTACCGATATTGAGATCACCGTCGTCAACAGCGCGGCGGATTTCGTGCATCGCCAGCAGCTGAACCAGCTCGCGGCCGGACGGGAGATCGAGGCTCCCGACCTCGCCGATGTGTTCGCGGGGACGGGAGTTCGGCTGCGGGTGGCACGCGTCGCCGCAATCGACCCGGAGAGGCAGGTCGTTGCGGTCGCCGACGACGAAGGAGGCGGTGAGATCCGCTACGACACCCTGGTCTACGCACTCGGCAGCCAAGTCGCCGACCAGACCGTTCCCGGTGTGGCAGAGCACGCATTCAACGTAGCCGGACGACCGGCGGCGCTACGTCTGCGCGAGCACCTCTCGGACCAGGGTGCTGGCGAGTCGGTTCTGGTCGTCGGCGACGGGTTCACCGGGATCGAGACCGTCACCGAGATCGCCGAGGCCCGACCTGACCTGTCCGTGACCCTTCTCGCCCGTGGAGGGCTGGGTGACCGGCTCTCCGAGAATGCGCGTCACCACCTACGTCGGGCTTGCGACCGGCTGGGTATCAACGTTGTGGAGCACACCACGGTCGAAACCGTCGAGGCCACCGGCGTACGGTGCACCGACGGCAACGTCCTGCAGGCGGATACGACCATCTGGACGGCGGGGTTCGCGGTCAGCCCGATCGCGGCAGCTGCGGGGCTCGAGGTCACCGAACGCGGTCAGATCGTCGTCGATCGCACCATGCGGTCGGTTTCTCATCCGTCCGTGTACGCGGTCGGCGACACCGTGTTCACCCTCGGCGAGAACGGTCGACAGCTGCCCATGAACTGTGGCTCGGCCGGGTACACCGGTCGACAGGCTATCGCGGCGATCGTCGGACGCCTGACCGGCCGCGAGATCGCCAACGTCAAGTTGGTGTATCGGTACAGCGCGATCAGTCTCGGCCGTCGCGACGGCATCCTGCAGCTCATCGACGGTGAGGCACAGCCGAAGTCGAGGTACTTGGGCGGCAGGAAGGCCGTCCGGGTGAAGGCGGGGATCCAGAAGGGTGCCCTGTTGGGAACGCGGCATCCGACTCTCGGACTACCCAAACGTCGGCGCCGACTCGCTGCCGAGCCGTCGAGTACGTAAGCAACTAAGGTGATGCGCGTGGACGGCACCTCCGTCGATCGTTTCGACGTCAGCCGATTCGAGGCGAGCCGAAACCGGCTTGCTTCGCTGGCGTACCGGCTGCTCGGTTCGGCGTCCGACGCCGAGGACGCTGTGCAGGATGCGTTCCTACGCTGGCAGTCCGCCGACCGGCAGCGGATCAAGGTTCCGGAAGCGTGGTTGACGAAAGTCGTCACGCACCTCTGCCTCGACCGGCTCCGCTCGGCGCAGTTCCGCCGCGAGCACAGTGCCGGCGCATGGCTGCCTGAACCGCTTCTCGACAGCGACCCCATGCTCGGGCCGTCGGAGACCGTCGAACAGCGTGAGTCGGTCTCCCTCGCCGTGCTCACGCTGATGGAGCGACTCTCGCCGCTCGAACGCTCCGTGTACGTGTTGCGGGAGGCGTTCTCGTACAGTCACGCCGATATCGCGGAGATCCTCGACCTCACCGAGTCGGCGAGTCAACAGCATCTGCATCGTGCGCGTCATCACATCACCACGTCGCGACGACGTTCGCTCGACGTCGATCCGGCGTCGGCGCGCAGGGTCGTCGAGGAGTTCCTCACCGCCGCGTCGTCGGGCCGCACAGAACGGCTTGTGGCACTGCTCACCGACGATGCAACGGCGATCTCCGACGGAGCCGGTCTGACCACGTCACTGCTTCGGTACGAGACGCCGGAGCGGATCGCGATCGTCGCACGAGCCGGCTTCACCCCCTCCGCCGCGAAGCGACGCTTTGCCGGCGGCACCCTTGCCGCGCACTATGCGCTCGTCAACGGCTCATCGGCGATCCTCTTCGTGCTGAGCGATCGGGTCGTGGGCGCGGTGACCTTCGACCTTGCGGGTGGCCGGATCGCGACTGTACGAGGCATCGCCGCACCTGCTCGCCTGGTCCGTCTTGCCGAGCAATGGCGACAACACGAGCCCGGGCTGCCGATCATCGCCGAGTGGTGACTGCCAACGGTTCGGTCTCGCCTCGACGACGGAACAATGCACCGGCGACGACCGCACCGGCGACGAAGAACGCAGCGCACCACCAGTAGGCGACCGTGTAGCTGTGCACCGCCGCGTCTGCGGCGACCGTTGGCGCCGCCGCGTGCGAGGCGATGTAATCCGTCACGGCGGCGGCTGCGAGCGTGTTCAGCAGCGCCGTACCGACCGCGCCGCCGACCTGTTGACTCGTGTTGACGAGGGCCGAGGCGACCCCGGCGTGCTGCCCCTCAACACCGAGCGTTGCGCTCTGCATCGCGGCGGGGACGATCGTGCCCATCGCGGCGCCCATGAGCATCAGCGCCGGCAGTACGTCGGCTGCGTACGTACTCGACAGGTCGAGGTTGGTGAGATAGGCCATGGCGAACGCGCCGAGCAGCATGCCGATCGGCACCATGACCTTCGAACCGAGCCGGGGCACGAACAGGTTGGTGCCGAGCTGCGCAGCGATCACCAGCATCCCGACCATGGGCAGGAACGAGAGCCCGGTCCGGATCGGCGAGTAGTCCAGCGAGACCTGCAGGAAGTACGTGACGAAGAGGAAGACGCCGAACATGCCGATTGCGGCCATGAACACCGAGACGTAGCCGGCGGCGCGATTGCGGTCGGTGAGGACCGACAGGGGCAGTAGCGGATGCGCGGTACGCCGCTGCCAGGCCACGAACCCGATGAGCAGCACTGCAGCGACAGCGAGCGTTGCCCAGGTGAGCGGGGAACCCCAACCCTCGGATTCGGCATTGGAGAAGCCGTAGACGAGGCCGAAGAGCCCGGCTGAGACGAGTAGGGCGCCGGGCAGGTCGAGTCGCGGACGCGACGCGGCCCGCTCGTTCGCTGGTACGAAGATGAATGCGCCGACCGCGGCGACCACAGCAATCACGATGTTGATGTAGAGACTCCAGCGCCAGTCGAGCTGTTGGGTGAGGAACCCACCGAGCAGCAGGCCGACCGCGCCACCGGCGCCCGCAATGGCGCCGAACACGCCGAACGCTCGAGCGCGCTCCCTTGGGATCGTGAAGGTGGTCGTGAGCACGGCGAGCGCTGCAGGGGCGAGTAGAGCGCCGAACACGCCCTGTAGAGCGCGAGCGCCGACGAGCATCCCGAAGCTGGTGGCTGCACCGCCGAGCGCGGAGGCGGCCGCGAACCCGATGAGGCCGGTCAACAAGGTGCGTCTGCGCCCGATGAGGTCGGAGAGGCGTCCGCCGAGCAACAGCAGGCTGCCGAAGGCGAGTGCGTACGCGGTGATGACCCACTGTCGGTCTCCGTCGGAGAAGCCGAGGTCGGCTTGGGCTGACGGCAGAGCGATGTTCACGACGGTCGTGTCGAGCACGACCATGAGCTGGGCGAGCCCTACGACGACGAGGGTCAACCAGCGGCGAGACGCCGGCGCTGCGGTCGTGGGCGGTGCAAGCGAGTTCTGTGACATGCCTGGCACAATATACGAGACTCCTTAGTTTCGAAACCCTTGAGTTCCGGAACTATCGAGTAACATCGGACGCACAACGGAAAGGCAGGCCGCCGCGATGACCCAGTTCGGCACGCAGGAACCGACCACCAAACTCGGTCGTAAACGCGATCCCGGACGCGATCGCGTCATCCTCGACGCCACACTCGACGTGCTCGCCGAGTCCGGCTACGACGGAATGACGATCGACCTGGTCGCGGCGCGCGCCAAGGCGGGAAAGGCAACGCTCTACCGGCGCTGGGCGTCGAAGCGTGAGCTCGTGGCCGACGCGGTCGCGAGCGTCAAACCGCCGGCGGACCTCGACGCTCTCCCCGACACCGGCTCGTTGCGCGGCGATCTCATCGCGAGTCTGAAGGCGCCCTCGACCGAACACGCCGAGCGCAAGCTCAAGATCATGGCGGGCATCGTGTCGCTGCTGAACACCGACCCGACCCTCGCCGATGTGGTGCAGCGCGCGCTCATCGAGCCCACTGCGGCGGTCAACCGGATCCTCATCCAGCGCGCGATCGACCGCGGGGAAGTCTCGCCGGACTGCGACATCGAGACGTTGGCCGTCGTGGCGCCCGCCATGGCGGCGTACCGCACGCTTTTTCAGCGGCTACCGATCGACAGCGACTACATCGTCTCGATCATCGACGGTGTCGTCGTGCCGACCGCTACCGGCGTGACGGCGACTGGTTTGATGGATGCGTGCCCGAGTACTTCACCCTGAACCACCGTCTGCCCGGCCGTCTCGGACGCACCGGCACGATCCGTACGCCCCATGGAGACATCGAAACTCCCGCGTTCATTCCGGTCGGCACCCGGGCCACCGTCAAGTCTGTGCTACCCGAGTCGATGCGCGAGCTCGGCGCACAGGCACTACTGGCCAACGCGTACCACCTGTACCTGCAGCCGGGCGACGACCTGATCGATGAGGCCGGCGGTCTCGGCAGCTTCATGAACTGGCCCGGACCGACCTTCACCGACTCCGGCGGGTTCCAGGTGATGTCGCTCGGCGCGGGCTTCAAGAAGGTCTTGTCGATGGACAGCAGCACCGCGCGACACGATGACGTCATCGCCGAGGGCAAGGAGCGACTCGCGCACGTCGACGACGACGGTGTGACGTTCAAGTCGCACATCGACGGATCGAAACACCGGTTCACACCCGAAGAGTCCATGCGCATTCAGCACAACCTCGGCGCCGACATCATCTTCGCGTTCGACGAGTGCACGACGCTGCTGAACACCCGCGGGTACCAGGAGCGGTCGCTCGAGCGTACCCATGCCTGGGCCAAACGGTGCGTGGTCGAACACGAGCGGCTCTCCGCCGCGCGCACCCACCGGCCGCCACAGGCGCTGTTCGGCATCGTGCAGGGCGCGCAGTACGAAGACCTGCGACGTACGGCCGCACGTGACATCGCCTCGATGGACTTCGACGGCTTCGGCATCGGCGGCGCGCTCGAGAAGACCGAGCTCGGCACCATCGTCGGCTGGGTCAACGAGGAGCTACCGGAGGACAAACCGCGCCATCTGCTGGGCATCGGCGAGCCCGACGACCTGTTCACGGCGATCGAGAACGGCGCCGACACCTTCGACTGCGTGTCGGCATCCCGGGTCGCCCGGAGCGGACGCGTGCTCCACCCGGACGGCCGCTTCAGCATCGTCACGGCCCGCTGTCGCCGCGACCTCTCCCCCATCGACGAGAACTGCGACTGCTACACCTGCTGCAACTACTCCCGCGCGTACCTCCATCACTCGTTCAAGACGAACGAGATGATCTCGGCGACGCTCGCCACCATCCACAACGAGCGCTTCATCGTCCGCCTCGTCGATGACATCCGGGCGAGCATCGTCAGCGGCGCCTTCGACGACTTCCGCAGCACGTTTCTGAACCGTTACTACGACTGAGGCGCGGATCGCTGCTTGGGCCCTACAGTTGGGCATATGGAGAGTCGAGGGGTGTCCAGGCGACGAGCGTGGCTGCTTGCCGCCGTCGCGGCGGCTCTCGCCATATCCGTCGTCGTCAGCACCGGCCTGCTACGTGACGAGTCCGAGTCGGCCGGCGGCCCGGTGACGCCGATTCGCCAGGCCGATGCGGACGCACCGCATGCGCTGTGGATCGGCGACAGCTACACCGTCGGTTACGGTACGAAGGGCCCAGCGTTCGGTTACGCATGCTTGGTCTCCGACCGACGCGGGTGGACCTGCGAGCTCGACGCGCAGAGCGGCACCGGCTTCGTCAACGGCGGCGCTCCGGCGAACGACTACTCGCCGCTCGATGACCGGTTGGCCCGCACCAATAGCGCATTCGGGCCAGACCTCGTGGTGATCGACGCCGGACGGAACGACCGCGAAGTGCCGACTCCTGTGTTCAGGCGGGCAGTCACGGGCTACTTCGCCGATGTCCACGAAGCGTTCCCCGACGCACGCTTCGCCGTCGTCCTTCCGTTCCTGCTCGGTGAGACCGACGCCGAACTCGGCGCCGTCAACGGGGTGCTGCGCAACGCGGCGCGAGCGATCGACGCCACGGTCGTCGACACGACGACGCCCGAATGGACGCGGATGATCAACGGACTACCAACCGTCGATGCGATTCACCCGACGGCGGCGAGTCATGCCGTCATCGCGCGGCGGCTGGTCGGTGACTTCCGCCGCCTCCACGTGCTCACGCGTACGACGGCTCGCGCCTCTTGATCCAGCCGATCACGGCGTACGTGACCGGCAGGAAGATCACCTCGACGGCCACCTTGTACACGTACCCGGTGATCGCGTAGTTGACGAACGTTCCACCGGTGATCACGCCGAAGAATGCGATCGTGCAGAACACCAAGGTGTCGAAGAACTCACCGACTACCGTCGAGCCGAGCAGCCTGGCCCAGAGATTGCCCTCGCGGGTGCGCTTCTTGATTGCGACGAGCACGTACGCGTTCATCAGCTGCCCGACGAGGTAGCCGCACATACTGGCCAGCACGATCCGCGGCACGAACCCGAGGACCGCCTCGAAAGCCTGCTGGTTCTCCCAGTCGGATGCGGCGGGTGCATGCTGCACGACGAAGAACGAGATCGACGCGAGGATCGACACCGCGAACCCGATCACGATCGCCCGCCGGGCGGCGCGGAAGCCGTACACCTCGGCGAGCACGTCGCCGAGGATGTAGGTCAGCGGGAACAGGAATGCGCCGCCGTCGGTGATGATCTGCCATGGTCCGAGATCGAACTCGATCAGCTTCACCGCGCTGATGTTGGAGATCAACAACAGCGAGCAGAAGACCGCTACGACGATCTCGTAATGCCCCGTTCGCACTCGCGCGTGCGGGGCATCGCGGTCGATCCGGTTGTCGGTGGTCATCGGCCTCAGCTGGAGTAGTCGCGGAAGCCGCGTCCGGTCTTGCGGCCGAGGTAGCCGGCCGTCACCAGATGCTCGAGCAACGGTGCGGGCGCGAAGCCCGGCTCGCGGAACTCGAGGTACAACGTGCGCTGGATCGCCAGCGACACGTCGTTCCCGACGACGTCCAGCAACTCGAACGGCCCCATCGGCAATGCGCAGCCGAGCTTCATCGCCGTGTCGATGTCGTCGGCGGTGGCGTAGTGCGCCTCGAGCATGCGTACGGCGTCGTTGAGGTACGGGAACAGCAGCGCGTTGACGATGAATCCCGCCCGGTCGCCGCACGAGACCGCGTGCTTGCCGACGTTGGCGCACAGCGCGCGTACCGTCTCCGCCACGTCGGCGTTGGTACGCACCGTCGAAACGACCTCGACCAGCTTCATCACCGGCGCGGGGTTGAAGAAGTGCATGCCGACAACATCGCCCGGCCGCTTCGTGACCGATGCACACTCGATCACCGGCAAGGACGATGTCGTGGTGGCGAGGATCGCGCCCGGCTTGCAGATCTCGTCGAGGTTCTCGAACAGGGCCTTCTTGACGGCGAGGTCCTCGGCGATCGCCTCGACCACGATGTCGACATCGGCCATCGCCTCGATCTCGGTCGTGCCGATCAGGTGACCGAGCACGTCCGACTTCGCGTCCTCGTCGAGCTTGCCGCGCTGGATCGCCTTGTCGAGCGATCGGGTGATGCGCTCGCGTACGGCGTCGACCTTGCCCGCCGAGCGACCGACGTAGGTGACGTCATAGCCCGCCTTCGCGAACACCTCGACGATGCCCGAAGCCATCGTGCCGGTGCCGATCACGCCGACCTTTGCGACCTCGCGGCGCAGCTGCGGAGCTGAGTCGGCGGAGGGCGTCGACGAGTCGTCGACGACGACCGGCGAGTCCGGCCCTTCGTACGTGTAGAAGCCGCGGCCGCTCTTTCGGCCGAGCAGGCCAGCGGTGACCATCTGCTTGAGGACCGGTGCCGGCGCGTGCAGGCGGTCGCGGCCCTGGCGGTACATCGTCTCGAGGATCTCGTACGCCGTGTCGAGGCCGATCAGATCCAGCAGCGCGAGCGGACCCATCGGGTAGCCGCAGCCGAACCGCATCGCCGCGTCGATGTCTTCGCGGCTCGCGTACTGGCTGTCGTACATCGATGCGGCGTGGTTGAGGTAGCCGAACAGCAGCGCGTTGGCGATGAAGCCGGCCTTGTCACCTGCGACAACGGGCGCCTTGTCGAGCTGGCCCGCGAGCGCCTCGACATCCTCGATCACATCGGGCGAGGTGACGACCGTACGTACGACCTCGAGGAACTTCTGAACCGGCGCCGGGTTGAAGAAGTGCATGCCGACGACCCGACTCGGATGCTCGGTGGCGGCGGAGATCTCGGTGACCGAGAGCGACGAGGTGTTGGTCGCGAGTACGGCGTCTTCGCGGACGATCTTGTCGAGGCGGGTGATCACGTCGCGCTTGATGTCGAGGCTCTCGACGACGGCCTCGACGACCAGGTCGCATTCGGCGACGTCGTCGATGTTCGTCGTGAACGTGACCCGGTCGAACAACGCCTGCTGATCGTCGGTCGTCAGCTTCTCCCGGCGTACCGCGCGGTCGGTCGAGTGCTGGATGTGACCGCGGCCGCGCTCCAGCTGCTCATCGCTCTGCTCGACCCCGACGACGGCGAACCCGTTGCGGGCGAACACCTCGGCGATCCCGGCTCCCATCGTGCCGAGGCCGATCACGCCAACTTGCTTGAACTCCCGCGCCATCCATCGTCTCCTTGTCGAGCGGACGTTGCCGTACGAACACACTGTCGTACGTCGGGCGAAGTCTGTCATGCGCGGGGGTGGGCCACCATGAGATCGGTCACGCACGACCACCTAATAGCCTATGCGGGTGCGTCTCGTGATCGCCCGCTGTCAGGTGGACTACGCCGGTCGACTGACCGCCCATCTCCCCATGGCCAACCGCCTCATCCTGATCAAGTCCGACGGCTCCGTATCGGTCCACTCCGACGACCGCGCGTACAAACCGCTGAACTGGATGAGCCCGCCGTGCACGTTGCGCGAGTCTCAGGACGACGGAGTGACCGTTTGGACGGTCTCGGCGACCAAGACCGACGACACGCTGCGCATCCTGATCGAGGAGATCTTCCACGACTCGGAGCACGAGCTCGGCCCCGACCCGGGTCTGCAGAAGGACGGGGTGGAGAAGCATCTGCAAGAGCTGCTCGCCGAGCACCCGACGACACTCGGCGACGGCATCAGTCTGGTCCGCAGGGAGTACATGACCGCCATCGGCCCGGTCGACCTGCTGTGCAAGGACGACACGGGTGGCTCCGTCGCGGTCGAGATCAAGCGCCGCGGTGAGATCGATGGGGTCGAACAACTCACCCGCTACCTCGAGTTGATGAATCGCGACCCGCTGCTGGCCCCCGTACGCGGGGTGTTCGCCGCGCAGGAGATCAAACCGCAGGCGCGCGTACTCGCCCAGGATCGCGGGATCGAGTGCGTGACGGTCGACTACGACGACCTGCGCGGCATCGACGATCCGAGCCTGCGCCTGTTCTGAGGTGCTGTCGGCCAGAGTTTGCGGACTTTTCGGTGCTGCAGCGCGCGTACGACACCGAAAAGTCCGCAAACTCCGACACACGGTCAGCGTGAAGTAGCCGGCCGACGCTCGAACAGGCGCGACCACTGCTCGTCGAACACCGGCTCGGGTCCGACGTAACCTCCGGCTCGGAGTTTGGCGTGGACCCGGCGGACCACCTTGCGGGGCGCCCTTAGCCGGCGGTTCGTCACTCGATGGAAGCGCCACCCCGCGTCGTCGAAGCCCTCGATCCGGTCGAGATCGTGGTTCCACTGCGCAGTGTCCTCGGCGTGTTGGCGCCCGTCGTACTCGGTGACGAGCAGGTACGCGAGCCAGACGAGGTCGCCACAACCGAGGAAACGATCACCGTCGTAGATATCGAGATTGCACGCGTCGGGCTCGGGGAGCCCAGCCAGGACGAGCAGTAGACGAGTCACGCTCTCTCGGGGAGAACGCACATTCGTGCGTACGTAGGGAAGCGCTAAGCGAGCATTGCGGATGCCCTCCCAGTTGTCCGTGCCTTCGACAAAGGTCACGAGCCGTTCGATTGTCGTGGCCCCGTTGTTGATCAGCCAGTCGGCTGCGGTCACCGCGTCGACGAGGTCGAGATCGAGGCAGGCATCGACCCAGCATTGCTCCGGACGCAGTGTGCCGTTGTCGTACTCGGCGAGCCGCATGCGGCGGATCACGCGTATGCCGTCCTGCTCGGTCGCTCGCCCCGCCGACGCGAAGCGCAACGGGAGCATCGAACCGAGCTCGACTCCGTAGCAGCGTAGACCGGTCAGATGAGTGGCGGCCGCATCGCCGACGACAAGTCGAGCCGCGTCGAGGTACGTTGCGAAGTCGAGCTGAACATCCGAGCAGACATACACGCCGCGGAACACACGCTTGACCCGCGGCCCGCGCAGAAGCTGATCGCTCAGCCCATGGGCGCGCGCCGTGGAACGCGTGAACGGCGCCTTGCGGAGCGCATCGGGTATCGCGACCTGCACACCCTCAGTGTGTTGCGCGCACGCCTTTTGGTGTCGCGCTCATCCACAGGCGGCCTCCGTACGTGAGAGTTTGCGGACTTTTCGGTGCTGCAGCGCGCGTACGACACCGAAAAGTCCGCAAACTCCGCAAGGCGGCGGATCACGCAGCAGTCACGTGCACGCGGTTGGCCCACGGATCGTCGACGGTGACGGTACGCCCGTCGTCGCGCGGCTGCATGCCGTAGTGCTTCATTCGCTCGGTGAGTGCGCCGACCTCGTCCGCGTTCGGCACGATGATGTCGATCTGCCCGAGCCCGAGCGCGGGCTGTCGCGGACCGGCGCCGCGACTCTTCCAGACGTTCATCGCCATGTGGTGGTGGTACTTCCCGGCGCTGACGAACAGCGCATCCGCACCGAACCACGCCGTCGCCTCGAACCCGAGCCGGTCGACGTAGAACTCACGAGCCGTATCCGTATCACCGACCGACAGGTGGACGTGTCCGACAACGGCGTCGCCCAACCGCGGGTTGTCGATGCCCGGCTCGGTGAGGTGCTCGCGCAGGAACTCGTTCGGGTCGAGGTAGATCGTGGCCATTTCGACCTGCCCGTGGGTCCAACTCCACTGCGTACGATCGCGGTCCCAGTACAGCTCGACGCCGTTGCCCTCGGGGTCGTCGAAGTAGAACGCCTTGCTGACGAGGTGGTCGGAGCTACCCGTGAACCGCCCCGTGCCGGTACGCGCAACTGAGTTGACCGCAGCCGCCAACGCCTCCTGGGTGTCGAACAGGATCGCGGTGTGGAACAGTCCGGCCTCGCGCGGACCCGCATGCCGCAGATGTGGCGAATGCCGCAGGATCACCACCGGGTTCATCCTCCGGCCGAGCGTCACCGACCCGTCGACCTCGGCGAGTACGTCGAGTCCGATAGCGTCGCGGTAATACCGGGTCATCACGTCCAGATCGGCGACGTCGAGGGTGACGGCACCCATCGTGGTGTCGGGGGCAATCAGTTCGCTGGTCATGCGGTGCTCCGTTCATACTTGTATCTTCAACTATTCTAACGGACGCCGACCGCCGATATTCCCTGCCCTGCGAAATGCGGAGCTGCCGTCAGACCGCAGTAGTACGCAGCGCGACCGCGGTCGCGACCTCAGCAGGACGAATGAGCGGCCTTCCGCGGCCAGGATCGACACATGACCTCAGCGCTCACCGCAATCGACCTCACCAAGACGTACGGCAAGGGCGATGCAGCCATACCCGCCCTTGCCTCCGTCAGCATCGAGATCCCGGCCGGCCGGTCGCTTGCCATCATGGGCCCGTCCGGCTCGGGCAAGACCACCCTGCTGCATTGTCTTGCCGCCGTCGTACGCCCCGATGCGGGCGTGATCCGCTGGCGCGACACCGACCTCGCGCGAATCGGCGACGCCGACCGCACGCGGCTACGCCGCACGGACTTCGGGTTCGTGTTCCAGTCCGGACAGTTGCTGCCGGAGCTCCCGGCATTCGAGAACGTCGCGTTGCCGATGATGCTCGGCGGCGCAGACCGTACGACCTCATCGAAGCTCGCCGCTCAATGGCTCGGCTACCTCGGGCTCTCCGGCATGGAGCAACGACGACCCGGTGAGCTGTCCGGAGGGCAACAACAAAGAGTCGCGATCGCGCGAGCACTCGTGACGTCACCCGGAGTCGTGTTCGCCGATGAACCGACCGGAGCACTCGACCAGGACACCGGACACGAGGTGATGCGGGTGCTCTGCGAAGCCACGCGGGCCAACGGAACCTCCCTCGTCGTCGTCACGCACGACGCAGGAGTCGCCCGTTGGTGCGAGGCCACGGCCCATATGCGGGACGGCCGGCTGACCCGGACGGCGGTGGGCGCATGAAGGCGGCGTACCGACTCCATCTACTACTGCGGCAACGTACGGTCGGTGCGGCGGACCCGCAGCGTACGACGTCGCGGCTCGCCATCATCGCGTTCGCGACCACGACGGCACTGTTGTTGATCGTCATCGGCGGTGTCGGAGCGTTCCGGGACCGCGCCGACGGCCTGAGCAGTGACGATGTCGACAGCCAGTACCCGGCGCTCGCGATCACGGCGGCGGTTCTGCTGGTCATCCCGCTGGTCGCTCTCGGCGGCTCGGCGGCCCGACTGGCGGTGAGTCGCCGCGACGCCCGGCTCGCCGCCCTCCGGCTCGCCGGTGCGACAACGCCGCAGGTCACGCTCATCGCACTGTTGGAGGCCGTCACCCAAGGGGTGATCGGCGCGGTCGTAGGCGCCGTCGGCTATCTCGGACTGATTCCGGTGTTCGCGCTGGTGCACTTCCAGGGGCGGTCGTTCGGCCTCGGTGAGCTGTGGGTCGGTCCGCTCACTCTTGCGGCGACGCTTCTCGGCGTGATCGCACTCGCGGCGCTCTCGTCGCTGTCGAGTCTTGCGCGGGTCGCGATCACTCCACTCGGCGTGGTCAACCGCCACACGCCACTCGGCCCGACGTGGATTCGACTCGCCGTACTCGGTGCCGCACTCCTCGCATGGATCGCGGTTTCGCGCAGTCGCAATGCGGAGGCCATGACGCTGATCGTCGTACTCGCGTTGGTGTTCGGCGCCGTATCGGTCGCGGGGCCGTTCGTGATGTGGTGCGCCGGCCGCTGGACCGTACGACGTGCCAAGGATGTGCCGACGCTGCTCGCCGGCCGACGCATCGTCGACGACCCCAAGTCGGCCTGGCGTACGGTCGGGGGCGTCTGCCTGACGACGTTCATCGCCGTGCTGGCGTGCACGATGCAGACGTTCGGGGCGGACCAGGCGGCGAGCGCCGAGGATGCGCAGCTCTTCAGCGATATGGCGACCGGCGCGTACCTCACCCTGGCTATCGCGGGCGTGCTCGCAGCGGTTTCGACCGGCGTCATCCAGTCAGCGCGAGTCATCGATCAGCGCTCGGCCTACCGGATGCTCGCCCTCTCGGGTACGGAGACCGCGACCCTCGACAAGGCCCGTGCCGCAGAGGTACGAATACCGCTGCGCACGGGCCTCATCGTGTCGCTGCTCAGTGCGACGATCTTCCTGATCCCGCTGTCGATCGGCTTCTTCTCCAACCCGATCCCGACCGTACAGCTCGCGGGGAGCCTCGCGGCGGCCGTCGTATTGGTGGAGCTGGGAGCAGCGACCGCCCGCCCCGTTCTGCGAAACGTGCTCGCGCGCGAAGACTGAGCGGTCAGGCCCCTGCGACGGCAGGTGCGGTCGGGTCGGAGTCCTCGCCGGTCTCCTCGCGGGCGACCCAGTCCTCGATCGACTCCAGATCGTCCTTCGAGCGGGTGACGACGGCGAGCAGGTCGGTCATCTTCGCGACCTCCTCGACCTGCTCCTTGATGAACCACTGCATGAACTGGTCAGACGCGAAGTCCTTCTCGTCACGCGCGATGCCCGTGAGCTCGTTGATCTGCTCGGTGACCCGCTTCTCCTGGTCGAGGGCGAGCTGCACGGGCTCGATGACATCGACGAAGCCGCTCTTGGGCGTCTCGACACCGGGGATGGCGACGTCCTCGTCGGCGTCGAGGAGGTACTGCACCATCATCATCGCGTGATCGCGCTCCTCGAGCGCCTGCTGGTAGAACAGGGCCGCCATCTGCGGCATCGTGAGCGCGTCGTAGTAGGTGGCGATCGCGACGTACTGCTGGTGGGCGGAGAACTCGTTGCCGATCTGCTGCGTCAGCTGCCTGACGAACGTGGGGGCCGCCATGGTCCTACTCCTTCGTTCCGATGTGACCGGGTTAACTCTTAGGGGTGCCTAACCTTACTGGTACCGTTATACGGTGCCCGCCAAGCCAAAGAAGAAGTGCTGCACTTCGAAGCCAAAGTGCAAACGGTGTCCGCTTCGGATGCTGGCCGATGGCACGCTGCCCAAGGGCTACACCGTGAAGAAGCGCAAACTGGTCAAGGTCAAGAACGCCAAGAAGAAGAACAAGCTTCCTGCCGCGGCCTGATCTCAACCGCCTCCCGTGACTCGAACACTCCCGACAATAGGACTTTCAGCGCCACGGTTCCACGCAGGTTCGGCTGCCCTTGCGAAGGTGTGGCTTGGCTATCCGGGTCGCGAAGCGGGCCAGTGCAGACAGGTCCAGTCGTCTGCGTCGGCGGCCAACTCGACGACATCGCCGTAGCCGAGACCCCTGCCGTACGCGTGGTCGTGGCGGAGGTTGGAGACGAGCCGCGGCAGTACGAGCGCCAGCACACCGCCGTGGCTGATCACCAGGACGCTCTCGCCTCGATGGAGGTCGATGATCGACTCCAGCGCCGCACGTACGCGCTCGATCACCTGCTCGGCCGACTCACCGCCGTCGTACGTCGCAGCCAGATCGCCCGCCTTCCACGCGGCGAAGGTGTCGGCGAACGGGTTCGGCTCCTCCGGGTGTCCTTCGTACGCCCCGACCGTGAGCTCCTGCAGACCCTCGCGTACGCGGACACCGACGCCCAACTCTGCTGCGGCGATCTCGGCGGTCTGCACTGCACGCGCCAGCGGACTCGAGTAGACGTACGCGATCCGCCGACCGCGCAGCGACGCCGCCAAGTCGCGTGCTTGGTCGCGCCCGCGTACGGACAGCGATCCACCCGCGTCGGTCAGCAGCTCGGACTCGTACTCCGCCTCCCCATGCCGCGCGACGAGGAGGGTGGCCGCGCACTGCAGGTCGCTCATACTTCGATCCTGACATTCCCGCCCATGCCCGGCACACCGGGCGTACGCTCGACAGATGGACGTCGACCCGCTGGTCGACCGCCTCCGCCGTGGGGACGAGGCGGCCTTCGTAACGCTGGTCGACCGCTACGGACGCCAACTCCTCGCTCACGCCGAGCGACTGGTGCAGAGCCATGCCGTGGCCGAAGAAGTCGTTCAAGACACCTGGCTCGCGGTGTACCAGGGCATCGACCGATTCGAGGGCAGGTCATCGCTGCTCACCTGGATCAATCGCATTCTGGCCAGACGCGCCGCAAGCACCCTCGCCCGCGAGGCTCGCGACTTGCCCGTTCAGTCGGAGCGACTCGATGAGCTCGCACCACGAGTCACCGCCGACTCCAACGCCCGGGCCGCCGATGCCGTCGACGATCGGCTGGTCGCCCAGCAAGTGCTGAACACGGTCGTACGAGTGCTGCCGCAGTTGCCAGAGGCGCAGCGCAGCGTCTGGACGATGCACGACGTCGAGCACGCAACCACATCTGAGGTCTCAGCTCGCCTCGGCCTGTCTGCTTCGAACCAACGCGTGTTACTCCACCGCGCACGTACCCGCCTGCGCAGGCACCTCGAACCCGACCTTCGTTGGTGAGCGCAACCGCACACAGCGCAAGTCTGTAACGGACATGGGCATTCATCGGACTGTTCTTAGACAAGAGGTGAGTCCGATGAGCGAAGCAGCCAGCCCGACGATCGACGAGGCCGCGGTAGAGCAGGTGATGGGGCAGATGGCCGGTTTCATGACCGGGCTGTCGATGTGTGCGGGGATCTGGGTTGGGGACGAGCTCGGCTTCTACCGCATCCTTGCCGGCGCCGAGCCCATGAGCGCAGACGACCTTGCAGCGGCGGCGAACACCCACCCGAGACTCACCCGCGAGTGGCTTGACGCTCAAGCCGCCGGGTCGATCCTCGGCTACGAAGCCGCCAGCGACCGTTACGTGCTGTCGGGTGAGGTGGCGTTGGCGCTCGCCGACCCCGACTCCCCGGTCTTCATCGCCCGGGCGATGAACGCGTTGCTGTCCGTCGCGATCGACGGCCAGAAGTGCCTCGATGCGTTCCGTACGGATGGTGCGCTGAGCTGGCGCGACCACGACGAGCATCTTTTCGCCGGTACCGAGTGGCTGTTCCGCACCGGCTATCGAGCCGAGCTGCCCGGCTGGATTGCCGCGCTCGACGGAGTCGAGCAACGCCTCGAGCAGGGTGGGTCGATCGCCGACATCGGATGCGGTCACGGGGCGGCATCCATCGTGTTGGCGACGACCTACCCGAAC
The DNA here is from genome assembly GCA_023100825.1 of Nocardioidaceae bacterium SCSIO 66511. NCBI lineage: Bacteria > Bacillati > Actinomycetota > Actinomycetes > Propionibacteriales > Nocardioidaceae > Nocardioidaceae bacterium SCSIO 66511. The sequence continues at coordinate 3,342,213 of CP095846.1, forward strand.
ACGTACGTACACGGATTCGACTTCCACCAGCCGTCGATCGACACGGCCCGGCTCCGCTCGGTCGAGGCCGGCGTCGCCGATCGGGTCGAGTTCACACTGGGCGACGCCCAGAGCTACCCGGGGACCTACGACCTGATCTGCTTCTTCGACTGCCTGCACGACATGGGTGATCCGGTCGGCGCCGCAACGTACGCACGGAAGCATCTCAACCCGGACGGCACCGTCCTGCTCGTCGAACCGTTCGCGTTGGACGATCGGGCAACGAACATCGCCGAGAACCCGATGGCGGCGATCTACTACACGGCCTCGTCGTTCATCTGTACGCCGAACTCGCTGTCCCAGGAGGTCGGATACGCAATCGGAACCCAGGCGGGCGCCGCCCGTTGGCGGGCGGCATTGGCCGACGCGGGTATGACCCACGTTCGCCAAGTGGCCACTACGCCGTTCAACCTCATCCTCGAGGTACGTCCCTAAGGAGCACCGACATGTTCGTCCAGCTCATCGACTCGCATATGTCCGACGTCGACACGGCATTGAGCGAGCTACACAAGGAGTACGAACGTGCAGCAGATGGCAAACACACCGTCCGCCGTGCGATCACCGCCCGAGACCGCGACGACTCGACCCATCTCGTGTCGCTGGTCTTCTTCGACTCCTACGAGTCGGCGATGCAGAACTCCGAGCTGCCCGAGACCCAGGAGATGTCAGCGAAGATGAATGCGCTGGTCGACGATGTCGAGTTCCAGAACCTCGACGTGATCGACGACCGATCGTTCACGTGAGCGACGTCAGTGCCTCGTCGAGCTGATCGAGCCTGCGTGCGACCCACGGAAGGGCACTCGGATCGGTTGCTTCGAGCGCCGCGGTGCGTTCGGCATCGTCTCGACCGTTCAGCATGCTCGTGGCGACTCTCAGGGTGAGCCGCTCCGGATCGTCACCGAACGCCGTGCCCGGGAGCGTCGCGATGCCGAAGCGCTCCAGCAACGTGGTGGCGAGGTCAGGGCTCGTCTCGATCGACCACCGAGCACGAAGTACGTCTCGCACTTTGTCGAACGACGGATAGAGATAGAACCCGCCGGCAGGATCGGGTACCTCGACGCCGCTGCGACGCAGTACGGCCGCCGTCGCTCGCGCGATCGAACCGTGCAGACGCCGGCTACGCGCGATGTGCTCGCCGAGCTCGGCCGGTTCGCCGTACGCCCACGCTGCCGCAGTTTGGACGGGCTGCGGGGCCGACGACCAGATCTCACTCGCGGCAGTCAGTAGCGATGCCTGCACCGTCGCGTACCGAGGCTCAGCGGGGAAGCGCGCGACTCCGATCCGCCAGCCGCCGAGGGCCAGGCTCTTGCTCAACCCGCTCGTCATGATGGTGCGCTCCGGTACGACGTCTGCGGGGCTGAGATATGCCGTCGCAGGATCGTGCACGAGGTCGCGGTAGATCTCATCAGAGATGATCGTCAGGTCGTGGCGACGTGCCACCGTACAGAGTTCGCGTACCGTCTCGGTACGAGCGAGCGTGCCCGTCGGGTTGTCGGGCAGCGTGACGAGGACGACCCGCAAGGGGCGGCCATCGGCCGCCGACTCCCGTGCCAAGGCGTCGACGATCTCCGGATCGGGCACGCCACCCTCGCCGTAACGGGTGGGTACGTACCGCGCGTTCACTCCGAGCATCGCGGCCTGTGCCGCATAGCTGACCCAGCTCGGTTTGGGTAGGGCGACCGATCCGCCCAGAGCCCTGAAGAGCGCGTACAGCAAGGGTTTGCTGCCTGGCCCGACGACGACTTGGTCCGCGGCCGTCGGAATCTCTCGGCGTGTCCAGTACCCGGCGGCCGCCGCACGCAAGGCCGACGAGCCGGCGACGGGACCGTAGTGGTTCTGCGCCGCGGCATCGGCGAGACGGCGCACCAGACCAGGATGAACCGGCACGTTCGCTTCGCCGAACCCCATCGGGACCGTATCGAGCCCGTCGTGGGTACGCCGGGCGATCTCCTCGTTGATCGCCAAGGTGGGCGAGATCGTCTTCATGACTCAAGGGTGCGCTGGAGCAAGCATCGACAAAAGCACGAAAACCTGAGGACGAGCATAAGATTGACCGATGCTTGACCTTCACCGACTCATGCTGCTGCAGCAGTTCGCGATTCGCGGCACCATCACGGCGACCGCGTCGACGCTCGGCTATTCATCTTCGGCAGTCTCACAGCAGCTGTCGGCGCTGGAACACGAGACCGGACTCTCGCTACTCGACCGCACCGCGCGTACGGCTGTGCTCACCGACGCTGGAAGATTTCTCGCTGAGCGCGCCGGCGACCTACTCGGCCACGCCGAGTCGATCGAGTCCCAGATCGCGGCGTACGGCACAGGCGTCCGCGGAACACTCGCTGTCAGCGCCATTCCGACGACCGCCTCAGCCGTTGCGATCGCTCTCGCAGAGGTCGCCGACGCACACCCGGAGCTCGAGACCTCACTCCGGCAAGTTGGCAGCCACGATGCTCCACATGCCTTGCTTTCTGGCGATGTGGACATCGCGGTGATCGACACCTGGGGTGCTCCGTCGACTCCAGATGGTCTCGTCGCCGCCACTCTCGGACGCGACCAGCTGAGCCTCGCCGTGCCACCGGACCATGCGCTCGCGACGGGGCGTACGCCAGTTGCGCTCCGCTCGGTACGCGAGCAGGCGCGCCACTCGACGTGGCTGTGCGCTCCTGAGGGCGAGCCCTCGCGTACTGCGACCGATGCCATGCTGCGCAGTGCCGGCATCGACGCGACGCGACTCTGGGAGTTCGAGGGTCTCGACACCATCGCCGCACTCGTCGCGCAGGGCGCGGGGATCGCTGTCCTGCCCGATCTCGTACTACGCGATACCGCAGTACATGCACGGCCTCTGCGACCCGCACGCGTACGGACGCTGCGCGCGCTCACCCGCCGGTCGGCGACCCGGCGCCCGGCCGTCAAGGCCGCGATCGCGGCGTTGCGCGCGGCGTTCACGTAGTGCTACCGCAGTCCGTTGGCGGTACGAATCGCCGTCACGATGTGCCCCATGATCTCGGTCAGGCCGAAGTCCTTCGGCGTGAACACGGCGGCGACGCCTTGCTCCTCGAGGCGTCGCGCGTCGACCTCGGGCACGATGCCACCGACGATGACCGGGATGTCACCGGCGCCTGCGTCGCGCAAGCCGCGTAGAACATCGGGTACGAGCTCCATGTGCGAGCCGGACAGGATCGAGAGTCCGACGCAGTGGACGTCTTCGGCGACCGCCGCCGCGACGATCTCCGACGGCGTCAGCCGGATGCCTTGGTAGATGACCTCGAATCCGGCATCGCGAGCACGTACGGCCACTTGTTCAGCGCCGTTGGAGTGCCCATCGAGACCGGGCTTGCCGACGAGTAGTCGCAGCCGCCCGCCGAGCTCCTCGCCCGTCGCACGCACACGCTCGCGTACGGCCGAGAGCTCCGTGCCGGCCTCGCTCACGCCGACGCTTCCGGTCACACCGGTCGGAGCCCGGAACTCACCGAACACCTCGCGTAGCGCGCCCGCCCACTCGCCGGTCGTCGCGCCCGCCCGCGCCGCGGCGAGTGTCGCCTCCATCAGGTTTGTATCGGTCTTGGCCTCTGCACGCAGCCGTTCGAGCGCGGTACGCACTGCGTCGTCGTCGCGCTGGCCGCGCCACTGACGCAAGGCCTCGATCGCACTCGCCTCGGCCTGCGGATCGGCAGTCTGGATTGACGTCTCGAGATCGGCCGTCAGAGGCGACGGCTCCGTCTCGAGGTATGAGTTGACGCCGACCACCTTCTGCTCACCGGACTCGATCGCCTCACGACGCCGCGAATGCGACGCTACGAGTGCCTGCTTCATGTAGCCCGACTCGACTGCGGCGATCGCACCGCCCATCGCTTGTACGCGGTCCATCTCGTCCTTCGCACCCTGAACGAGCTCGTCGACCTTCGCCTCGATCACGTGCGAGCCGTCGAAGATGTCGTCGTACTCCAGCAGATCGGACTCGAACGCGAGCACCTGCTGAAGGCGCAGGGACCACTGCTGGTCCCACGGACGCGGCAGACCGAGCGCTTCGTTCCACGCTGGCAGCTGGACGGCTCTCGCACGGGCGTTCTTCGACATCGTCACGCCGAGCATCTCGAGCACGATGCGCTGCACGTTGTTCTCGGGCTGCGCCTCGGTGAGACCCAGCGAGTTGACCTGGACGCCGTAGCGCATGCGACGCATCTTGGGGTCTTCGACGCCGTACCGCTCGCGGGTGATCTCATCCCAGAGACGCCCGAAGGCGCGCATCTTGCACATCTCCTCTACGAAGCGCACACCCGCGTTGACGAAGAACGAGATCCGCCCGACGACCCTGCCGAAGTCCTCGTCGGCGACCTGGCCCGAGTCCTTCACGGCGTCGAGCACCGCAATCGCCGTCGACAGCGCGTACGCGAGCTCCTGTACCGGGGTCGCACCGGCCTCCTGCAGGTGATAGCTGCAGATGTTCAGCGGGTTCCACTTGGGCATGTGCGCGACGGTGTACGCGATCATGTCGGATGTCAGGCGCAGCGAGTGCTCCGGCGGAAACACATACGTGCCCCGCGAGAGGTACTCCTTGATGATGTCGTTCTGGGTCGTGCCCGCCAGGCTCGACGGGTCGACACCCTGCTCCTCGGCAGTGACCTGGTACAACGCGAGCAGCCACATGGCGGTCGCATTGATGGTCATCGACGTGTTCATCTCGCCGAGCGGGATGCCGTCGAACAGCGCCCGCATCTGACCGAGGTCGGCGATCGGAACGCCGACCTTGCCCACCTCACCGCGACTCAGCTCGTGGTCGGGGTCATAGCCGGTCTGTGTCGGAAGGTCGAACGCAACCGAGAGCCCGGTCTGGCCCTTGGCCAGGTTCTTTCGGTACAGCGCGTTCGACGCCGCCGCCGAGCTGTGCCCCGCGTACGTCCGCATCACCCAGGGTTTGTCCCGCATAGGCAAAGGTTAGGCCCAAATGACCGCCGAGTAACCCCCGCGTGAGACGGCTCACGCGAAGCGACCTCAGCGCTGGATGAGTCGCTGGCGAACATGGGTGAGCTGCTCGCGGGCGTGAGTGGCACGCTGTTCGTCGAGCGTACTCAGTCCGTACGCGAGCACATCGGCGACCACCATCGGCGACAGCGCCTCGGCAGACATCTGCGCTGACCCACGAATCGCCAGCAGTCCGACGTCGTACGACCCTGCGAGCTGGTCGTGCAGGCGTTCGCCACTGACCAGGATCGTCGTGGCGCCGACCGAGTTCGCGTGCTCGAGGATCACCTCGATATCGCGTAGCACCCTGCCGGGCTGAAAGACGACGACGGCATCACCGTGCCCCACCTGCATGAGGGCATCGGCAAGCAACAGACCCGTGTCGCCGATCGCACGGGTGTCGTAGCCCATGCGCGCGAGCATCCGAGCGAGATGGCTCGCTCCGTGCTCGGAGCCGCCGTAGCCGAACGTGAAGATGGTGTCTGCGTGCGCGAGCGCGCCAACGGCCGTCTGGAGGTCGGCGTCGTCGACCGCATCCCGAGTCAGCTCGAGCGACTCGATTGCATCGGCGACGATCTGCTGCCTGATGGAGCCGATGTCCGAACCCAGCGCGGCGATGCGTTGTGACAGCCGCTCCTTGGGGTGCGCGGCCGCGCCGAGTCCGTTGCCTGCTTCGCGTTTGAGCTCGGGCAGACCCGTGTAGCCGAGCTTGCGGGCAGTACGAACGACAGTCGCGTCGCTGGTGCGAGTGAGCCGACCGAGCTGTCCGGCATTGGTGAAGATGAGCTCCTCAACCGGCATGGCCTGCACGTACTGCGCGACTCGGGTCTCGGACGGCGACAACCGCTCCAACGCAGCGCTGACTCGATTCGCCAGCGTCGTCGTCGACGCATCCACTTCATCTGTTGACATGACTGAAGTATGCACTACACTCGGCGCCTGACGCACTCACGACATAGTGGGGGCGTTTCGAAATGGTCACTACAAGGAGCAGTGCGTGGACAGCTTGACCCTCCCGTCCGTCGAGATCAGTGGCGGCGACCACGAGCGAGGCACCCAGTACGGCGAGTTCGCCGCAGCTCAGATCCAAGCGGCACGCGACTTCTACGAGGCGTCGTTCGGCGACACGCAGGGGCTGACCTGGTCACAGGTACGCGAGTTCGCCCGCGAGTGGCTCGCCCCGAGCACGGCCTTCGCTCCCGACCTGATCGACGAGATGCGCGGCATCGCCGACGGCTCGGGCCTCGATCTACTCGACGTTCTCGCCCTCAACGCTCGCGGTGAGATCAGCCGGATGCGACGCGATGAGTCGCTGGGTGCGGATGCCGACGAACTCGACCTCGACGCCGACGGATGCTCGTCGTTCGCGCTGCTGGCCGATGCCACCGGTGACGGCCACGTCTACTGCGGCCAGAACTGGGACTGGCGCCACGCCGTACGTGACACCGTGCTGTTGCTACGGGTCGTACGTCCGGACAAGCCGACCATCGTGCAGCACGTCGAGGCGGGTCAGGTCGGCCGCCAGGGAGCCAACTCCGCCGGGCTCGCGCTGAACGCCAACGGCCTCGGCGGGCGCTTCCCGGGCACCTCTCCCGGCGTACCGCAGCCGCTGATCCGCCGCCGCGTACTCGATTCGTTCAACCCGTACGACGCGATCAAGGTGCTGCTCGACGCACGGCAGGACATCCCCAGCAATGCGCTACTGACCCATCGTGACGGCTTCGCCGTCGACCTCGAGACGACGCCGTTCGCCCACGACTGGCTGTACCCGACCGGCGGCGTGCTCGTACACGGCAACCACTACCAAGGCCGCATCCCTGCGCAGCTCGCCGACACCTACCGTCCCAACTCGGCCAGTTCGCTGTATCGCGTGCCGATCATCGAGCGCGGTCTGGCTCAGGCCGCGACGGCCGTCGATGCAGAGGCGATCCGCAAGGTCGTACACGCAACGATGTCCGACCACTTCGGCGCTCCCGAGTCCGTCTGCTCACATCCCGATCCCACCCACGACGAGCTGCGGCAGTGGTCGACCCTGCTGTCCAACTGCGTCGACCTCACGACCGGCACGTACCACCTCACCCCCGGTATGCCGTGCCAGCACTCCTACGAGGTCGCCCCCTGGAACGTCTACGACGGTCCCGACTCACCCACTCACACGAGGTAGATCATGAATCGCCGCATCATCGCACCGATGGCGCTGCTCGGCGCCGCGGCCGTCGTCCTGACCGGCTGCGCCGACTCCGACTCGAGCGGAGGCAAGCCGCCGACCGAAGACGAGCTCGTCGCCACCACCAAACCCGCTTCCGGCCCCGCCGACCGCGTCAACTGGATGCTCTCGGCCGAACCCGCCACCCTCGACTCCGACGTCGATGCCGGCGACGTCGAGGACTCCGTGATCGCGAACGTATGCGAGCGGTTGTTCCAGGTGCAGCCGGACTACAGCATCGAGCCGCACCTCGCCAAGTCTGTCAAGCGACCGAAGCCGACCACGGTTGTCTACACGCTGCGCGACGACGTCACCTTCCACGACGGTAGCCCGATGACCGCGGACGACGTGGTCTGGAGCATGCACCGACATGCCGAGCCCGGCGCCGACGAGTCCGATGAGTACGAAGGCGTGAAGCAGGTACGCAAGACCGGCGAGTACGAAGTGACCGTCACCCTCGCCGAGCCCGATGCGCAGTTCGACATGCGGATGGCCGGCGACGGCGGCATCGTCTGGAACCGCAAGGTGATCGACAAGCAGGGCGACTCGTTCGGCACGCCGGACAGCCCCGACGCCTGTAGCGGCCCGTACGAGCTGACGGAGTGGAATGCGGGTACGTCGATCACACTCGACGCCGCGCCCAGCTACTGGGACAAAGACCGTGACGTCAACACGCAGAGCCTGACGTACCGGTGGGGCGCTGCCTCCGCGGTTGTGAACGCCGTGAACTCCGGCGAGGCGGACGGCACGTTCCTGACCGATCCGTCGCTGGTCGGCCCGCTCGACTCCAACGACGATCTGACCGTCTCGTACGGAGCGACCACCACCTCGTGGCAGGTCTTCCCGGCGCGCGGCGACGGGGCGCTCGGCGACGACCGGATCCGCACCGCCCTGTCGCTCGCGATGGATCGCGACGGCATCGTGAAGGCGGCGTTCGACGGACGCGCCGAAGCGTGGAACGTCCCGGTCGGCTCCGGCACCTGGGGGTACGCACCAGAAGTCTTCCAGGACGCGTTCGACGCGATCGACACCACTCCTGCATCACCCAGCGACACTGATCTGGGCAAAGCCGAGGACCTCGTGAAGGAGGCGGGCGATCCCGGCCCGATCACCATCGCCACGAGCGGCAGCGAGGTCCAGAACGTCATGGCGAACGGCGTACGCACCGCAGCATCGGAGATCGGTCTCGAGGTCAAGATCAAGACACTCTCGGACGCGCAGTACTCGGAACTGTTCGCCAGCGAGGATGCACGGGCCGAGATCGACGGTTTCATCGGTGACTGGTACCTCTCCAAACCCGATCCGCTCGGGATGTACGACAACGCACTCCCGGGCGGTGTCAACAACTACGTGGGCTTCGACGATCCCGAGTACGCGCAGGCGTTCAATGCCGCGGCAGGCGAGTACGACGAGGACAAGCGGGCGAACCTCACCGTGAAGGTGCAGGACATCTATCTGGACAACATGCTCTCGATCCCGCTCGTGATGACGCCCAACACCCTCGTGACGTCGAGCAAGCTGTCCGGCGCGCCCGTCGCGATGGCCTACCTCACGTACCCGTGGGCCGCGGACCTCGGTTCAGCCTGACGCGGCCGCCATGCGAACTGTCGTACGCAACGTCGTCGAGGTGGCGGTGACCCTCCTCCTCGCGTCGTTCCTGATCTTCCTCGCGATGTATCTCGCTCCGGGTGACAAGGCGGCACTGCTCGCGGGTGGACCCGACAACCTCTCGCCGGAGACACTCGATGCGATCAACGCGCAGTACCACTTCGACGATCCGATGCTGGTCCAGTACTTCTACTGGCTCGGCAACGCGATCCAAGGCGACTTCGGCACGTCCTACGTGTACGGGCAGGACGTATCCAGCCTGCTCGCGTCGAGGCTCGACGTGACCGCATTCCTGGTCGTCTACACCGCCGTTCTGATCGTCTTCATCGGCGTCGTGCTCGGGGTGGTCTCCGCCCTGCGCCGTCGTAAGGCCGCCGACTCGGCGATCCTGATGGTGACGACGTTCCTCGGTGGGATTCCCCCGTTCGTCGCGGCCGTCGCGCTCATCGCCGTGTTCGCGGTCGGCCTGGCGTGGTTTCCGACCACAGGCGCCGGCGAGGGCATCACGGACCGGCTCTATCACCTGACGCTGCCGGCGATCGCACTCGCGGTGGGTTCGATAGCCGGCATGACCCGGGTGACCCGGCAGTCGATGGTGAGCCAAGCCGACTCGCCGCACGTCGACGTCGCCCGTACGCGGGGTCTGCCGAATACCCACATCGTGCGGCAGCACATGCTCCGCAACGCCGCCGCACCGATCATCACGATGGCCGGGCTCATCACGGCCGGCACGATCGCCGGCACGGTGCTTGTCGAAGAGGCCTTTGGCCTCAGCGGTGTCGGCAAACTGCTGATCGACGCAATCGACCAGCGCGACATGCCCGTGACGCAGGCCGTGTTACTCCTGCTCGTCCTCGCCTACATCGTGACGACCAGAATCGCCGACGCTCTCCAGCAGCTGGCCGACCCGCGACTGCGAGGTGCCGCATGACGGCCACCACCTCCGCTTCGATTCCGATCGCGAAGACACGCAACCGGGCGGGCGTCACGTTCTGGCTCTCCGCCGTGTTCGTTGCGGCCGTGGTCTGCTGCGCCGTGTTCGCGCCGTGGGTCGCGCCGCACGACCCCACCGAAGCCGATCTGTCCGCATCGCTCGAAGGCATCAGCAGCGCTCACTGGCTCGGCGCCGACCAGTCGGGGCAGGACATCGCATCGCGGATCATGTACGGCGCTCGTACCGGCCTGATCGGCCCACTGCTGATTCTCGGCTTCGCGCTCATCGTCGGGCCGCCGATCGGGATTCTCGCCGCGTGGAAGGGCGGCTGGGTCGACACGGTGATATCCCGGGCGACCGACGCCGGTATCGCGTTCCCGGGTCTGCTGTTCGCGGTTCTCGTCATCGCGATCTTCGGCGAAGGCATCACGGCGGCCGTGATCGCGCTCGGCATCGCGTACACACCCGCCGTTGCGAAGCTCGCTCGCAGCGCAGCGCTCTCGGAATGCCGCCGTGAGTACATCGAGGCGTACCGAGTCATGGGCGTCGGCGGAGTCGCCATTTGCCTACGGAGACTCGTTCCTCGCGTCATCCCGTTGATCTTGGGCTACTGCGTTGTGCTGTTCGGAGAGGCACTGATGAGTCTCGCAGGTCTCAGCTACCTCGGCCTCGGCGCGCAACCACCGAGCTCGGACTGGGGCCTGATGGTCTCCGAAGGCCAGTTGCCCCTGATCCAGGGGTCGGTACTGCCGGCACTCGCACCGGGCGCCGCGATCGCCTTGACCGTAGTCGCGGTCAACGTCGTCGGGGTACGCCTGGCCGACCGGCTGGGGGTGGATCGGCCGTGATGCTGGAGTTCCAAGACCTGGGCATGACGCTGCCGGGTACGGCTCGTCCCGTGCTCGAAGATGTCTCGTTGACGATCGCGCCGGGTGAGATCGTCGGCCTGGTCGGTGAGTCCGGCTCGGGCAAGTCGACAACCGCACGTGCCGCCCTCGGGCTGGTACCCGACGGCGCCACAGTGAGCGGCCGGGTGTGCCTCGGCGGCACGAACGTCCTCGACCTCGACGACGCTGGGCTGAGACGTCTGCGCTCCGAACGGCTCGCGATGGTCTACCAGAACCCGCGTTCGGCGTTGAACCCCGTGCGCACGGTCGGTGCGTACGCAACCGAGCAGCTGCGGACGGCGTTCGGCCTCGCCTCCTCGGAGGCGGAACACCGGATCGTGGAGCTGTTCGGCTCGGTCGGGCTTCGAGACCCAGAACAACTCCTCGATGCCCACCCGCATCAGCTCTCGGGCGGCATGCTCCAACGGGTCGTCATCGCGTCGGCGCTCGCCGGCGAACCCGAGTTCCTACTCGCAGACGAGGCGACGAGTGCGCTCGACGTATCGACCCAGGCATCGATCGTGGCGCTGCTCATGTCGCTGCGCGCCGAACACGACCTCGGCATGCTGTTCATCACGCACGACCTCACGCTTGCGTCGGCGATCTGCGACCGCGTCTGCGTGATGTACGCCGGCCGCATCGTCGAGGTGCAAGCAGGAGACCGGTTGTTGGTCGAGCCGCGCCACCCGTACACGGCGGGGCTGCGCGACAGCACACCGCAGCTGCTGTCAGGGCACCCCATCCGACCAATTGCAGGCGCGCCGCCATCACTCGGCGAGTCCCTCGGGGGCTGCGCGTTCGCGCCGCGGTGTCCGTACGCCGAACAGGCTTGCCGCGATGCAGTACCGCAGCTTCACGTAACCGGCGACGATGCCGTCGCATGCCGCCGCCACGGTGAGGTCGACCTCGCACCCGTGACCACATCCGTTGTGGAGGGAGCACCATGACGCACCACCCGATCGCACTCCGCGTCGACGGGCTCCGCAAGACGTTTCGTACCCGGGCAGGCAACGCCGTAACGGCCGTCGACGACGTGTCGTTGTCGATCTCCCCCGGGGAGTCGGTCGCGATCGTCGGCGAGTCCGGAAGCGGAAAGTCGACGATCGCCCGCATCATGGTCGGTCTCGAACGAGCCGACGCGGGCACGGTCGAGATCGCCGGCCGTGACTTCACCACACCGCCGCGCGGCCGACGCGCACGTCTGGAACGCGCACGAGCCGTTCAACTCGTGTTCCAGAACCCCTTCGGCTCGCTCGACCCCGCTGCAACCATCGAACAGAGCCTTTCGTACGCCCTGGCTCTGCACGGACGGCCCGATCGAGCACGTCGCACCGCGGAGCTACTCGACCGGGTAGGTCTTGGCAAGCGTGAGCGCGAAGCCCGACCGGCGTCGCTGAGCGGCGGACAGCTGCAGCGCGCGGCGATCGCCCGGTGTCTCTGCGTCGAGCCCGACGTACTCGTGCTCGATGAGGCCGTCGCCGCGTTGGATGTCTCGATCCAGGCCCAGATTCTGCTGCTCATCGATGAGTTGCGCACCGAGCTCGGGCTGACCTGCGTCTTCATCAGCCACGACCTCGCGGTGGTCGAAGCGGTGAGCGATCGACTGGTGGTCCTGCTGCGCGGCAAGATCGTCGAGGAGGGGTCCACAAAGGACGTTCTCCGCGATCCGTCGGACGATTACACGCGAATGCTGTTGAACAGCGTTCCGCATCCGGGATGGGAGCCGGCAGCCGGCCCGGTCGGCGCATCGGCGGGGTTTGCGACTCGCCCGTAACTCACGGACATGGCAGATTCGGTCCGTGACGTTCACTCGTATTGCCATCGTCAACCGCGGTGAGGCGGCCATGCGCCTCATCAACGCCGTGCGGGATATCAACGCCTCGCACCTCTCCGACACGCCGGAGCTGCGTACGATCGCGCTGCACACCGACGTCGACGCGACGGCGAGGTTCGTACGCGAGGCCGACGAGGCGTACCTGCTCGGTGCCGCTGCTGACCGCCCGTACCTCGATCTCGACGTGCTCGAGCGGGCGCTGGTCGCCACCGGCGCGGAAGCGGCGTGGGTCGGCTGGGGATTCGTCGCGGAGGACCCCGCGTTCGCGGATCTGTGCGAGCGACTCGGTGTCGTCTTCATCGGCCCGACGGCCTCGGCGATGCGCAAGCTCGGCGACAAGATCGGCTCGAAGCTGATCGCCGAGGAGGTCGGCGTGCCGGTCGCTCCATGGAGCGGTGGAGGTGTCGACACCCTCGACGATGCCCTCGCGGCCGCCGACCGGATCGGCTATCCCCTGATGCTCAAGGCGACCGCGGGCGGCGGCGGACGCGGTATCCGCAAGGTCGACGGCGTCGACGACCTCGCCGACGCGTACCAACGGACTCGCGACGAGGCGGAGCGCGCGTTCGGCAGCGGCGTCGTGTTCCTTGAGCGCCTCGTGACCGGCGCACGGCACGTCGAAGTCCAGCTCATCGCCGACGGCCAGGGCACGGCATGGGCGATAGGCGTACGCGACTGCTCCGTACAGCGACGCAACCAGAAGGTCATCGAAGAGTCGGCATCGCCGCTGCTGACGACCGAACAGAGTGACGAACTGAAGGCGGCCGCCGAGCGACTCGCGCTCGCCGTCGACTACCGCGGTGCAGGCACGGTGGAGTTCCTCTACCACCCCGACGACCGCGCATTCGCCTTCCTCGAGGTCAACACCCGGCTGCAGGTCGAGCACCCGATCACCGAGATCACGACCGGACTCGATCTGGTTCGGCTCCAGGTGCACATCGCGCAAGGCGGCCGGCTCGAGGGCGAGCGTCCCGTCGAATCCGGGCACGCCGTCGAGGCCCGGCTCAACGCCGAGGACCCGGACCGCGACTTCGCTCCGGCACCGGGCCGCATCGCCCGCCTCGAGTTCCCGGCCGGACCGGGTATCCGGGTCGACTCGGGTGTCGGTGAGGGAGACACCATCCCGGCCGACTTCGACTCGATGATCGCCAAGATCATCGCCTCCGGCCGCGACCGGGACGAAGCACTCGCCCGGCTCCGGCGTGCACTCCGAGCGACGACCGTGGTGATCGAGGGCGGTGCGACGAACAAGTCGTTCATCCTGGAGCTACTCGACCAGCCCGAGGTCGTCACCGGGAAGCCGTCCTGGGCGAGCACGGGCTGGATCGACACCGCGCGTGAGCAGGGCCGGCTCGTGGCGCAGCAGCACTCCGGGATCGCACTCGTCGCCGCCGCGATCGAAGCGTACGAGGAGCAGGAGCGGTACGAGATCGCCCGGCTGCTCGAGACCGCCCGCGGCGGCCGTCCGCAACTCCAGCACGAGGTCGGCAGGCCGATCGACCTGAAGCTGCGTGGCGCGTCGTACCGGGTCACCGTGATCCAGTCCGGCCCCGATCGATACTCCGTCGCCGTGACGGCGGGCGCCGAGCAGCAGACTGTGGAGGCGCACGTCGACCGGCTCGACGACTTCCACAGCCGAATGACCGTTGCCGGCCATACGTATCGGCTGGTGACCGCGACCCACGGCCCGACGCAACTGGTCGAGGTCGACGGCGTGACCCATCGGGTGAGCCGTGACGAAGGCGGTGTCCTGCGCGCACAGGCTCCCGCCCTGGTCGTCGCGACGCCCGTGGCGGCGGGCGACGAGGTCGCATCCGGTGCGTCGGTGCTCGTCCTCGAGTCGATGAAGATGGAGACCGTGCTGTACGCGCCGTTCGCCGCACGGGTCAAGGAAGTTCTGGTACGTACCGGAAGCCAGGTCGAGACCGGCGCGGCGCTGGCACGTCTGGAACCCGTCGGCAACGACGACGCCGTCGAGGAAGACAGCGGAGGCGGGCTGACTGCCCTGGAGCTGCCGTCCGCCGACGAGGTCCCCTCGCCGAGCGAGCGTCTCGACGCCGCCCGCGCCGACCTCAGCGCCTTGCTCCTGGGTTACGACGTGAATCCGCAAGAGCGCGGCAGAGTGCTTCGCGACTACCTCAGCGCGCGCGATGAGCAGGGCGGCGACAGCATCCAGCACGTGGCCGACGAGCTGTCGGTGCTCGGGCTGTTCACCGATATCGCGGAGCTCGGACGCAACCGCCCGGCCGGTGAGGACGTGCACACCGAACTTCGCGTACACAGCTCGCGCGAGCATCTGCATACGTACCTGCAGAGCCTCGATCCGGACCGGGTCGGCCTACCCGAGCAGTTCCGTGACCGGCTCGTACGCGTGCTCACGCACTACGGCATCGACGATCTCGAGCGATCCGCCGCGCTCGAGGAGGCCGTTTTCCGGATCTTCATCACCCAGCAGCGCCCGGCGACCGACGTCGAGGTGGCGGTCGCGCTGCTGCAGCGCTGGCTGCACACGCCCGCGCCCGGAGACGAGATCGCGGCAACGGCGCGTGAACTGCTCGAGCGGATGGTACGCGCGACTCAGCTGCGCTATCCGGTGGTCGGCGACCTGGCCCGCAGCATCCGGTTCCGGTGGTTCGACCAGCCGCTCGTCGACGCCGAGCGGCTGACCGTTCTCGGCGGCGTCGCCGACGAGGTCGAGGCGCTTGCCGCCGACCCGTCCTCCCCCGACCGGGCCGAGCGCATCGCCACGCTCACCGCGATACCCGAGCAGCTCGTCGGTTTTCTCGGCGCCCGGCTCGAGAACGGCCCGCCGCGTGAGGAGCCGCTCCTCGAGGTGTTGGTGCGCCGGCACTACCTGGAGTACGACCTGCACGACGTGGAGAATCTGCACGTGGGCGACCGGCCGCTGGTCGTCGCGGAGTACACCGTTGGCGATATCGGGCCGAACCGCCTCACGACGACGATCGGCACCCTCGACGAGCTACACCAGCCCGGCGGCGCGCTCGACCAGGCGATCTGTGCACAGCTCAGCGACGCGCGACCGAACGTCGTCGAGTTGTACCTCCACGCCCCGGACGTCACCGAGCAAGGCGACGCGACAGCGGCGCTCGTCCAGGCCGCACTCGTCAGCCTCGACCTCGCGCCGCGCGCGCGACGCATCGCCGTCGCGGTCTCACCCGGAGGCGGCCGCGAGGTCGGCTACTACACGTTCCGGCGCGATGCATCCGGTCAGTACGCCGAGGACGATCTGGTTCGCGGGATGCATCCGATGGTCGGGCGCCGGCTCAACCTGTGGCGGTTGAGCGAGTTCGACGTCACCCGACTCGATGCCCCTGCCGACGTGCTGCTGTACGAATGCGTGGCAAGGGAGAACTCCCGCGATCGGCGCCTGGTCGCGATGGCGCAGGTACGCCAGCTCGCGGTCGTACGCGACGAGGACGGAACGGTCACCGGTCTCCCCCACGCCGAGCGTGCGGTCGAGAACTGCCTCGAGGCGATCCGTCGGGTACGCACCTCGCGCGGCTCCGCCGGCAGCAAGCTCGACCAGAACCACGTCTGGGTCACGGTCTGGCCCGTCGTCGAAGCCGATGTTGCCCAGCTCACCGCGCTGCAGTCCAAGATCACGCCGCTCAGCGAGGGCGCGGGCATCGAGGAGGTCCTCGCGCAGGGTCGCGTCGCCGGCCCGGACAGTCAGACGTACCCGGTCGCGATCCGATTCCATTCGCGGGCCGGCGCCGGTGTCGTCGCCGACATCGAGGCGCCACCGACCGAGCCGCTGCGACCGCTCGACGACTACGCGAGCAAGGTGCTGCGAGCCCGGCGGCGCGGACTGGTGTATCCGTACGAGCTCGAATCCGTTCTCGCGGCCGGTGGCTCGCTGATCGAGCACGACCTCGACGACACCGGACGCCTCGTTCCGGTCGACCGACCGCGTGGGCAGAACAAGGCGGGCATCCTGGCCGCCGTCGTGTCCACCCCGACGCCGCTCTACCCCGACGGCATCAAACGGGTCGTGCTGTGCGGCGACCCGACGAAGTCGCTCGGCGCGGTATCCGAACCCGAGTGCACACGGATCATCGCCGCCATCGACCTCGCCGAGGAGCTGGGCGTGCCGGTTGAGTGGTTCGCCATCTCGGCCGGCGCCAGAATCTCCATGGACTCCGGTACGGAGAACATGGACTGGGTCGCCGCCGCGCTGAAGCGCATCGTGGAGTTCACTCAGGCCGGCGGCGAGATCAACGTGGTCGTCGCCGGCATCAACGTCGGCGCCCAGCCGTACTGGAACGCCGAGGCCACCATGCTGATGCACACGCGCGGCATCCTGGTGATGACACCGGACTCGGCGATGGTTTTGACGGGTAAGCAGTCGCTGGACTTCTCCGGCGGCGTCTCGGCCGAGGACAACTACGGCATCGGCGGGTACGACCGCGTCATGGGCCCGAACGGGCAAGCGCAGTATTGGGCACCGGATCTCGCCGGAGCTCTGACGATCCTGATGCGGCACTACGAGCACACGTACGTGGAGCCACATGAACCCGGTCCGCGTCGGGCACACACCGACGACCCCGCAGATCGAGACGTGTCGACGTACCCCCATTCGATTCCGGACAGTGAGTTCACGACCGTCGGCGAGATCTTCTCGGCCGCTCGCAACCCGGACCGCAAGAAGGCGTTCGACATTCGTACCGTGATGCGCGCCGTAGCCGACCAGGATCACCCGCTGCTGGAGCGGTGGGCCGGTATGGCGGATGCGGATACCGCGGTGGTCTGCGATGCCCACCTGGGCGGGCACTCGGTCTGCCTGCTCGGCATCGAGTCCAGGCCGGTGCCGCGTGGCGGGTTCCCGCCGACCGACGGCCCGGACACCTACACCGCAGGTACGTTGTTCCCGCGGTCGTCGAAGAAGGCCGCGCGGGCGATCAACGCCGCTTCCGACAACCGCCCGCTCGTCGTACTGGCGAACCTGTCCGGCTTCGACGGGTCCCCGGACTCGATGCGCAACCTACAACTCGAGTACGGCGCCGAGATCGGCCGGTCGATCGTCAACTTCAACGGCCCGATCGTGTTCTGCGTGATCTCGCGCTACCACGGCGGGGCATTCGTGGTCTTCTCCAAGCGGCTGAACCCGTCCATGACGGTGCTCGCGGTCGAAGGGTCGTACGCATCGGTGCTCGGCGGAGCCCCCGCCGCTGCGGTGGTGTTCTCCTCGGAGGTCGACAAGCGTGCGGCGGCAGACCCCGGCGCGATAGCGCTCGAGGAGCGGATCGAGTCCGCGAACGGACCCGAACGAGCCCGGCTCGCCGTCGAGCTCGCAGAACTGCGCGCTGCGCTGCGAGCGGAGAAGATCTCCGAGGTGGCCGCGGAGTTCGACGGAATCCACGATATACATCGCGCCGTCGAGGTGGGATCGGTCGACGAGGTGATCGCCCCCGATCAGCTGCGACCGAAGATCATCGAGGCGATCGAGCGTCGCCTCGGCGGGAACTGATCAGACCGCCTCGCGCTCGACGGCAACCACCCGGGTCAGCCGAGTCATGGCCAGCGCGCGGCGCAGTTGCACGCTGCAACCGCGAAGAACGAGGCGGTGCCCGCCGCGGGTCACTCGCCGATGTGCTCCCGCGATGACGCCGAGGCCGGTGGCATCGACGGACTCGACTCCGGAGAGGTCGACGATCAGCTCGGTGTCTACTCCCTCGCGAAGCCCGTCGATCGCGTCGTACAGCTCCCCGCGTACCTCGGACACCGTTGCACCGTCGAGTCGGCCGTGCAATCGCAGCACCCGCGACTGTAGCGAGATCACCATGTCAACCCCCAGCTCTGCGTCTCCCCCGATGGGCTCTTGACCCTAACGACGTACCAGCCTGCTATCTGGTTGCCGCGGTTCGGTGCGAATCTCAGTAACATTTACATCACAAGTGACTTTTTCCTGTAACAGCGCCAGAATTGGGGGATGAACCTCGCGTCGACGGCCACGACGGTTCAGCCCTTGCTGATGCCGTTCCTCGTGTTCGTCGTGATAGCCGTCCTCGCCCTCGTGCTGCGCTGGGCACAGACTCCCGTGCGCGAGCGGCGAGCGAGCCGGCGGGGCCTGTTGATCCCCCTGACCAGGGTGGCGACCCAGGACGCCGCCGACCGGGTCACTCGCACTCTTCGCCATGGCGGCATCAGGGCGACGTCGGCCCACGCCGAACACGGCGGCGTCGACGTACTCGTCTGGCAGGAGGAGTACGGCGAGGCACGGATGCTCGTACGCGAGCACGGCGGTCGAGAGTCCGACGGCTAGCCTGACAGCCATGGTGAACCTGACCCGCATCTACACCCGAACGGGCGACGCCGGCACCACCCGGCTCGGCGATATGAGCGAGACGAGCAAGGTCGATCTGCGGCTCCTCGCGTACGCCGACGTCGACGAGGCAAACAGCCAGATCGGGTACGCGCTCAGCCTGCGCGAGCTCGACCAGGACGTCGTCGAAGTGCTCACGCATGTGCAGAACGACCTGTTCGACGTCGGCGCCGATCTGTCGACGCCGGTCGTCGAGAACCCCGCCTACCCGCCGTTGCGCGTCGAGAGCGACTACGTCGACCGCCTCGAGCAATGGTGCGACCACTACCTCGAACCGTTGGAGAAGCTGCGCTCATTCATCCTCCCGGGCGGCTCGCAGAGCGCGGCGCTCCTGCACGTCGCACGCACGGTCGTACGCCGCGCCGAACGCTCCGCCTGGGCCGCGTACGCCGAGCACGGCGACACGATGAACGACACCGCCATCCGCTACCTGAACCGGCTGAGCGACCTGCTGTTCATCCTGGCCCGCTACGCGAACCGAGAGCAGGGCGATGTGCTGTGGGTACCCGGCGGCGAGCGCTCCTAATGCCCTGCACTACCCGTCAGATGACCTTGCCCGACTCGCGGCCGGGCGGGCCGGACTCGAGCCAGGCGAGCATCGCGGTCAACGACTCCGGACTGAGCGCGAGCTGGATCGTGCCGTCGTCGGAGCGGCACTCCACGACGACGTTGCCGGTGTACAGGGCGAACACCTCGGGGCCGACCGGATCCCGCCGCCCGGTCACCTCGACGTGGCCGCGTTCGATCGTGTACGACGGACGCATCCCCAGCGAGAAGACCCGGAACCATTCGAGTCGCTCACCGGCATAGCGACCGACGCCGAGCGTCCACCCGCGGGCGGCCTTCCCGCTCGAACCCGGCGGGCGTCGGTTCAGACTCAGCTCGAAGGTTCCGCCCCCACGCGCCAGCAGCCGGCGCCGGACGATCACGGCCACGACGACCAGGATTGCAAGCACCACGAGCACGCCGATGGAGTCAACGACCCACTCCCATGGCGGCAACGCGAAACCCTCTCGACGGCTGGGAATCGAAACCGGGCGAACTCGAGAACCCGAGAATTCACCCTGCCGACAATATTAGAGGTCCCGCCAACTGGCTTGTTGGCGGGACCTCTACTACACGTTCTCAGACCGTCTGGATTGACCTCAGCGTCCGATCTCGGCCGCGCGTACGCGCGCCTCGGCCCGGCGTAGCTGTTGTTCGGCCGGCAGATCGAGCGAGCCGGTCTGCCGAGCCTGCTCGAGGTCGTGCTTTGCCTGCTCGAGGTCGATGTCGTGCGACATCACCGCCTGCTCGGAGAGGATCGAGACGCGGTTCTCGGCAACGGACAGGAATCCGGCGTCGACCGCCGCCACCCAGGTCTCGTTGTCCGTGGTCTCGATCTCGACGACGCCCTCGACCATCAGCGACAGCATCGGGGCGTGGTTCGCCAGGATGCCGACGTCGCCCTCGACCGTACGCGCGATCACGTTCGTCGCATCGCCCGACCACACAACGCGGTCGGCCGCGACGAGCTCTACCTGCAGGACCTCTTCGGACATCAGAGGTTCTTCTGGATATCGGCCCACTTCTTGTCGACGTCGTCGAGACCGCCGCACATGAAGAAGGCCTGCTCGGCCACGTGGTCGTACTCGCCGTCACAGATCTTCGTGAACGCCTCGATGGTCTCCGCAAGCGGAACGGTGGAGCCCTCGATGCCGGTGAACTGCTTGGCGACGTAGGTGTTCTGCGAGAGGAACCGCTGGATCCGACGCGCCCGGTTGACGACGACCTTGTCCTCCTCGGACAGCTCGTCGACACCGAGAATCGCGATGATGTCCTGCAACTCCTTGTTGCGCTGCAGGATCTGCTTGACGCGCGTCGCGGTGTTGTAGTGATCCTGCGAGATGTAGCGCGGGTCGAGGATCCGCGACGTGGACGTCAGCGGGTCGACGGCCGGGTAGATACCCATCGACGCGATCTCACGGTTGAGCTCGGTCGTCGCGTCGAGGTGCGCGAAGGTGGTCGCAGGCGCCGGGTCGGTGTAGTCGTCGGCGGGCACGTAGATCGCCTGCATCGAGGTGATCGAGTGACCACGCGTCGAGGTGATCCGCTCCTGCAGAACGCCCATCTCGTCGGCAAGCGTCGGCTGGTAGCCCACCGCTGAGGGCATCCGGCCGAGCAGGGTCGAAACCTCCTGACCCGCCTGGGTGAACCGGAAGATGTTGTCGATGAACAGCAGCACGTCCTGGTTCTGTACGTCGCGGAAGTACTCCGCCATCGTCAGCGCGGACAGCGCGACTCGCAGACGCGCGCCGGGCGGCTCGTCCATCTGACCGAACACGAGCGCGGTCTGTCCGAGCACGCCGGACTCGTCCATCTCGACGATCAGGTCGTTGCCCTCACGCGTACGCTCGCCGACACCGGCGAACACCGAGACACCACCGTGGTCGCGGGCGACTCGGGCGATCATCTCCTGGATCAGCACGGTCTTGCCGACACCGGCACCACCGAACAGGCCGATCTTGCCGCCCTGGACGTACGGGGTCAGCAGGTCGAGCACCTTGATGCCGGTCTCGAACATCTCGGTCTTCGACTCGAGCTGGTCGAACGCCGGAGCCTTGCGGTGGATGCCCCACCGCTCGTTGACCTCGAGCTTCTCGCCCTCGGCGAGGTTGAGGCAGTCGCCGACGGTGTTGAACACGTGGCCGAGTGTCGCGTCGCCGACGGGAACCGAGATCGGCCCGCCCGTGTCGGTGACCGTCGCGCCGCGCACGATGCCGTCGGTCGGGCGCATCGAGATCGCGCGGACCATGCCGTCACCGATGTGCTGAGCGACCTCGAGGGTGAGGTCGTGCGTCTCGCCGCCGATGGTGGCTTCGACCGTCAGCGCGTTGTAGATGTCGGGCATCGCATCGGACGGGAACTCGACGTCGAGCACCGGTCCGACCACTCGTGCGACGCGACCGACGCTGGCTGACGCCTGCGTGTTCTGCTCTTCGTTAAGGGTGGCAGTCATCTCTCTCACTCGCTCCCCGCGGTCGCGTCGGCAAGGGCGTTCGCACCGCCGACGATCTCGCTGATTTCCTGGGTGATACCGGCTTGGCGGGCCTGGTTGGCGATCCGGGTGTACTTCTGGATGAGGTCCTCGGCGTTGTCCGTTGCGGCCTTCATTGCCCGCTGCCGGGCAGCGAGCTCCGATGCCGCCGCCTGCAGCAGGCAGAAGTAGATCCGGCTGTGGACGTAGCGCGGCAGCAGCGCATCGAGGACCTCGGCTGCGTTCGGCTCGAACTCGTACAGAGGCAGGACCTCCGACTCGGCCGGAGCCTCCTCGCCTTCGACGACCTCGAGCGGCAGCAGCCGGATGACGTCCGGCGTCTGCGTCAGCATGCTGCGGAACCTGGTGAACACGATGTGCAGCTCATCGACTGCACGCTGCGGGTTCTCGGCCTCGGGATCGTCCGGGTCGGTGTTGAACGCGTCGACCAGCGTGTTGCCGATCTCGCGTGCCTCCTCGTAGCTCGGATGATCGGAGAAGCCGGTCCACGACTGCACGACCTCGCGACCACGGAAGGTGTAGTACGCGACCGCCTTGCGACCCGTGACGTAGAGGTCGATCTCCTTGCCCTCTTCGCGCAGCTTCTCGACGAGGCGCTCGGCCTCCTTCAGCGCCGATGAGGCGTACGCACCGGCAAGACCCCGGTCGCTGGCGATCACGAGGACGGCGGCCCGCTTGGGGTTCTCCGACTCGGTCGTCAACGGATGCTCGACGTTGGAGTACGTCGCAAGCGCCGAGACTGCACGGGTGAGCTCGCGCGCGTACGGGGTCGCCGCGGCCGCCGCCTGCTGTGCCTTGATGATGCGCGAGGCGGCGATGAGCTCCATGGCACGCGTGATCTTCTTCATCGACTGCGTCGATCTGATCTTCGCGCGATACTCGCGGAGCGATACGGCCATCGCTCGTCAGCCCCTCTTCTGCTTGACGATCTGCTCCTGCTCGACGTCGTCGTCCGCGAGTGCCTCGTGCTCTTCGCGACCAGCGCGGATCGTGCCGCCCTCGCTGGTCTCGAACTGGTCGAGGAACGAGTCGTACGCGCGGTCGACCGCCTCTGAGGTGTCGTCCTCGTACTTGCCCGACTCGCGGATCGTGTCGAGAATGCCGCCCTCGGAGCGCTTGACGTACTCGATGAACTCCTGCTCGAAGCGCAGCACGTCTTCGACCGGGACGATGTCGAGCTTGCCGGAGGTGCCGAGGTAGATCGAGAGCACCTGCTCCTCGACCGGGTACGGTGCGTACTGGC
Organism: Nocardioidaceae bacterium SCSIO 66511; assembly: GCA_023100825.1. Lineage (NCBI taxonomy): Bacteria > Bacillati > Actinomycetota > Actinomycetes > Propionibacteriales > Nocardioidaceae > Nocardioidaceae bacterium SCSIO 66511. The sequence continues at coordinate 3,365,306 of CP095846.1, forward strand.
CCTGCTTGAACAGCTCCATCAGCCGCTGACCACGAGCCAGCTGCTGCTTCGACGCGGCGTCGAGGTCGGATGCGAACATCGCGAACGCCTCCATAGCGCGGAACTGCGCGAGGTCGACCTTCAGCGAACCCGACACCTTGCGCATCGACTTGTTCATCGCCGCACCGCCGACTCGCGACACCGAGATGCCGACGTCGACCGCGGGGCGCTGGTTGGAGTTGAACAGATCGGACTGCAAGAAGATCTGGCCGTCGGTGATCGAGATGACGTTGGTCGGAATGTACGCCGACACGTCGTTCGCCTTGGTCTCGACGATCGGCAGACCGGTCATCGAACCCGCACCGAGGTCGTCGGACAGCTTCGCGCAACGCTCCAGCAGCCGGCTGTGCAGGTAGAACACGTCGCCCGGGTACGCCTCGCGGCCCGGCGGGCGGCGCAGCAGCAGCGAAACGGCGCGGTAGGCCTCGGCCTGCTTGGACAGGTCGTCGAACACGATCAGCACGTGCTTGTTGTCGTACATCCAGTGCTGGCCGATGGCCGATCCGGTGTACGGAGCGAGGTACTTGAAGCCTGCGGAGTCGGACGCGGGCGCGGCCACGATCGTGGTGTACTCGAGCGCGCCGGCCTCCTCGAGAGCACCGCGGACGCTCGCGATCGTCGAGCCCTTCTGACCGATGCCGACGTAGATGCAGCGGACCTGCTTCTCGGGATCACCGCTGTCCCAGAACTCCTTCTGGTTGATGATCGTGTCGATCGCGATGGCGGTCTTACCGGTCTGGCGGTCGCCGATGATGAGCTGACGCTGGCCGCGGCCGATCGGCGTCATCGAGTCGATCGCCTTGATGCCGGTCATCAGCGGTTCGTTCACCGACTGACGCTGGACAACCGAGGGCGCCTGCAGCTCCAGCGCGCGGCGGCCGGTGGTCTCGATGTCACCGAGGCCGTCGATCGCCTGGCCGAGCGGGTTGACGACGCGACCGAGGTATCCGTCTCCGACGGGGACCGAAAGGACCTCGCCCGTGCGGCGGACCGACTGGCCCTCCTCGATCCCGGCGAAGTCACCGAGGATGACGACACCGATCTCGCGCGGCTCGAGGTTCAGCGCGAGACCGAGCGTGCCGTCCTCGAACTCGAGCAGCTCGTTGGCCATGGTCGAGGGCAGCCCCTCGACGATCGCAATGCCGTCCATCGCCTCCGCGACGACGCCGACCTCTTCGCTCTTGGTTGACTCCGGCTGGTAGTCGGCGACGAACGAAGCGAGTGCGTCGCGGATCTCCTCCGGACGGATCGTGAGCTCCGCCATTTCAGTGTTCCTGCCTTCTCATCGGTCTAGCAAATCTGGGTGGTGCGCGGGATCTGGTCAGCCCGCGATGCGCCGACGGGCGTCCTCGAGTCGACTCGAGACGGTGCCGTCGATGATGTCTTCGCCGACCTCTACGGCGACGCCTCCGACGACCGACGGGTCGACGACGACGTTGACGTGTACATCACGACCGTACTTGCGGCCGAGCGCCGTCGCCAACCGCTGCTTCTCCTGGTCGGACAGCGCGGCTGCGACACGGGCGGTCGCGACCAGACGGTTGCGACGTGACGCCGCGAACTCGGCGAACTCCGCCAGCGTTGCCTCGAACCCCTTGGCCCGAGCCACCGCCGCCTGGCGCGCCAGCGAAACGGTCGCCGGTGATGCCTTCTCGGCGAGCAGTCGGTCGACGAGCGTACGTTTCGGCCCCGCCGGAACACCGCGGTCGGTCAGCGCGGAACGCAGCTGCGCGTCGCTGACGACGACTCGGCCGAACCGGAACAGCTCGTCCTCGACCTCGTCGAGCCGACCGGCTTTGTCCGCACCGGCGACGTGCGCCGCCACTCCGGCTTGCTCCAGGGCGTCGGACATATCGCGCGTCGCACTCCAGCGGCTGCGTACGGCGGTGCCGATGACCTCGAGCGTCGCCGCGCCGAGGCGATCGCCGAGGATCCGGTGAACCAGACCCTCCTGCGCAGTCGTCTCGGTCGACGGATCGGTGAGGATCCGGCGTAGACCCGGCTCGGAGTCGAGCAGCGCGACGAACTCGAACAGCTCATCGCCCAGCCCGTGCGCATCGGCGCCGTTTTCGACCTGCTGGTCGACGGACTCGAGAACCGAGGTGAGCGCCTTCGCCGACACTCCGCGCATCAGCGAGCCCCTTCGCTGAGGCTCGCGTCGCCCTCGAGGTCTTCGATGAAGCGCTCGACCGTGCGACGCTGACGCGTCTCGTCCTCGAGCGACTCACCGACGATGCGCTCGGCGAGCGTCGTCGCGATCGTGCCGACCTCGCGGCGTACCTGCTGCAGCGCCTGCGACTTCTCCGCCTCGACCTGCAGATGCGCTGTCGAGGTGATTCGGTCTGCTTCGGCCTGCGCCTGCTCCCGCATCTCCGCGACGATCTGCGCACCCTGCTCGCGCGCCTCTTCACGGATGCGAGCCGCCTCGTGACGTGCCTCCGCGAGCTGCGAGTTGTACTTCTCGAGCGCGGCCTTGGCCTCCTCCTGCGCCTCCTTGGCTTCCTTCATCCCGCCTTCGATGGCCGACGTACGCTCCGCGTACGCCTTCTCGAAGTTCGGTACGACGAACTTCCAGATGAGCCCGACGAGGATGAGGAAGACGACGATGACGAGGATGAGCTCCGAGGCGTGCACCGCGAGGGGCTGCGGCTCTTCAGCCGCGAGCTGTGCCCCGCTCATAGCCTGGATTGTCATACCGTGGCCTGCCTTTTAGTTCAGATGGAGTCCGGTCACTCGGTGAGTGAACCGGTGAGGACGAACGCGAGCGCGATGCCGATGATGGCGAGCGCCTCGGCGAGAGCGAAGCCGAGAATCGCGATCGCCTGCAGTCGCGACTGTGCCTCCGGCTGGCGGGCGACACCGTTGATGTACGCGGCGAAGATCAGACCGATGCCGATACCTGGCCCAATGGCTGCCAGGCCGTACCCGATCATGTTGAGCGAGCCTCCCACGGCTTTTCCTTTCGTCGTGACGCTTGTGCGTCGGTGTTGAAACTTGTTGGGTCTGTGTGACTGTCAGGTCACAGCGGTGCTGTGACTCAGTGCTCGTCGGCGATCGCCCCGCCGACGTACATCGCGGTGAGAAGTGCGAAGACGTACGCCTGCAGGAACATCACCAGCAGCTCCAGGAAGCTGACTGCCAACGCCATCAGCAGCGACAGCACGCCGACCGGCGCGTACAGAGCTGAGCTGGCGTCGAAGATGAGGTACTCGCCGCCGAGTACAAAGAGCATCAGCAGCAGGTGGCCGGCGAACATGTTCGCGAACAGTCGCAGGCAGAGCGTGAACGGACGGACCAAGATGTTGGAGAAGAACTCCAGCGGGATGATCAGACCGAGGATGGGGCCCTTGACCCCGCCCGGGATCGTCTGCAGCTTGAAGTAGCCGCCGACCCCGTGTTTGGCGATACCGGCGCCGTTGTAGAGCAACCAGGTCAGCGCGGCGAGGCCGTACGCGAAACTCGCCCGGGAGAACGACGGGAACTGCAGGAACGGGAGCAGTCCGTACAAGTTGTTGATCAGGACGAAGAAGAAGAGTGCCGTGATGTACGGGACGAACTTGCGGAAGTGCTCCGAACCGATCGAGTCGCGGGTGATCGAGTTGCGGGTGAAGTTGTAGGCGTACTCGCCGACGAACTGCAGCTTGCTGGGAACGACCGCCGCACGACGCGAGGCGAGCCAGAAGAAGCCGAATACCAGGATCGCCGAGAGCACCAGCAGCATCATCGGCTTGGTGACGTCGCCGAAGACGGGCGGTAGTTCGAAGGCCCCCGGCCCTGGAGCCTGGAATCCCTCGGCAAGCACGGTATTGCTCGCGGTGGTCACACGATCACCTCGTTCGATGAGCGGTCGCTGTGGGCTAGCACGGGCGATCCGGTTATGGCCGTCAGTCTTCGGGATTGTTGCGCAGTGTGGCGAACACGGTGTAGATGCCGAGGGCAGCCCCGAGGACTACCCCGATCGCCACCATGAAAGACGTGCCCCACCATCGGTCGAGTAGGTACCCGATCGCTCCGTAGAAGAGGACGCCACCCCCGATCCGTCCAACGGCCGCCCATGGGTCGACCGAACGCCGTTCCGGCGAGGGTTCGCTCATTGCGCTCCGTACGGTAGCAGTCGGGCGACATCACGCCTCCCCCAGGTCGTAAAGAGGTTCGCGGTGACGTGTGGCGCCGACGATCTCGCCGACGGTCCAGGTCAGGGTGCACGCGATGATGGTGACGCCGAGTGCCGTGCGGTGGAACGGGTCGCCGACGAGATCGGCCGCGTTGAGCAGGATGAACGCCACGAAGAGGGCGACCACCTTGGCGCCGTACAGCGCGAGCGCGACCATCAGCACCAGGATCGGATCGGCGGCCCGCGTCGTGCCGAGCACGACCAGGCTCAGACCGAAGAACGCGAAGACGAGTGCGGCGCCGAGCAGTGACCCCCACAGACCGGTGAGCCCGGCCGAGAGTGCACTCACCGCGACGGCCACGATCGCGACGGCGCCGGTCGGCACGAATGCCCCCCGGAACATCGCACCGGCGGTGGTGTCGCCGAGTGGCTTCGCGGTCGTCATCATTGGCGGCCGTCCTGTACGGGTCGGGCGGTCTGTCGTGGGTGGTGAATGGTGCTTGTGAAAACTAGCACAAGGTGTTCTGCGGTAGCAAAACGGGGTCTGGCCTGCGCGTTCAGGGCGCGGGCTCCTGGCGCAAGCGGGGCAGCAGCAACGCGACTCCCAGCGTCACGACGGCGAGGATCGAGATGCCGAGAACCGACTGCCAACCGGCGAACAGACTCAGGATGACCGTGCCGAAAGCGACCAGCGCCGCGACCATGTACATGATGAGGACCGCGCGCCGCTGGGAGTGCCCGATCTCGAGTAGCCGGTGGTGCAGGTGCATCTTGTCGGGGCTGAACGGCGAGCGGCCCGCGCGCGTACGCCGGACGACGGCCATCACCAGGTCGAGCAGCGGTACGAGCAGAATCGTGAACGGGAGCAGCAACGGCAGCAACGCGGCCTGGAAGCCGGCCTGCGCGTTGCCGACGCCCTGGGAGACGTTGGTCTGCGGGAACTGTCCGACGAGGGTGACCGCCGAGCACGCGAGCACCAGGCCGAGCAGCATCGACCCCGAGTCGCCGATGAACATCCGAGCCGGGAAGAAGTTGTGCGGGAGCATGCCGACGCACGCGCCGGCGAGGGCCGCGGACAACAGTGCTGCCGCGATCGCACGCGGCTGGTTGTTCTCGACGGCGAGGATGAACGCATAGACGAAGAACGCCCCGGCGCCGATCGCGATCACGCCGACGGCGAGTCCGTCGAGCCCGTCGATGAAGTTCACGGCGTTGGCGGTGAGGACGATCCAGAAGACGGTGAAGATGATCACCTGGATCGGATCGATGCCCTGCATGCCGCTGTTCGGCAGGGGGATCCAGAGGAACTGCACGCCCATCGCGACCACGATGACCGCCGAGAGGACCTGCCCCGCGAACTTGCTCAGCGCATCGAGCTCGAACAGGTCGTCGACGACGCCGACGAGACAGATGCACGTACCGCCGACGAGCACCGCCAGCGCCGGGTCGAAGACCTGCTCGTCCTGTGCGAGCGAGAGGAACGGGAGGTTTCGGGCGACGAGGTACGCGGCCCAGAGACCGCCGAGCATCGCGACACCGCCGAAGTACGGGATCGGGATCGCATGCACGTCACGATCGCGTACGCGCGCAACGGCGTTGAACCGCAAAGCGAGTTCGCGCGCGGCGACGCCGAGCAGGTACGTCACCGCCACCGCGGCGACGAACACCATCAGATACTCACGCATGGGTCAGGACACGACCGTCACATGCTCGTTGAACTCCTTGAGCCGCTCCAGCGGGATCGCACCCTCCCGCAGCACCCGTGGGTCGGGTCCGGTGACGTCGACGATGGTCGACGGCGCCGAGTCGTCGCAGATGCCGCCGTCGAGATAGACCTCGACGCTGTCGCCGAGCATCTCCTCCGCGGCATCCACATCTGTCGCCGCGTCATCGCCATGCGTGTTGGCGCTGCTGACTGCCAGCGGGCCCGTCTGCTTGAGCAGTGCGAGCGCGTACTCGTTGTCCGGCATCCGTACGGCGACCGTCTCGCGGTTGTCGCCGAGATCCCATGCCAGCGAGGACTGCTGGCGGCACACCAGGGTCAACGCGCCCGGCCAGAGCTCGGCGACCATGTCGCGCGCGTACCCCGGGATGTTCGTCGCCAACGCGTCGAGCGTCGTCGCCGCCGCGACGAGTACAGGCGGCGGCATATCGCGACCGCGGCCCTTGGCGCGCAGCAGCCTGCGTACAGCCGCCGGCTCGAACGCGTCTGCGGCGATGCCGTACACGGTGTCGGTAGGTAGTACGACGAGGTGCTCGGACTGGAGCGCCGCCTTGGCCTCCCGCAGACCGTCGCTGAGCTGATCGGCATCCGAGCACAGGTATCGCTTCGTCACGAGGATCTATCGTGCCATGTGCTGCTGAGCGTCGGATGCAGGCTCAGCCGACGAGCGGCGGGCGGTGAGGTAGCGCGGTCGGCCAGCGAGGTCCGGGTTGTCGCGTACGTCCGACCAGCGACCCGCGGCGGCGAAGACCTCGGGCGCGGACTCCCCCTGTACGTCGGCGTGCTCGACCCCGACTACACCTCCGGCACGAAGCAGACGGTACGCAACGCGCTCAATGACCCGGATGGTGTCAAGGCCGTCCTCGCCCGACCACAGGGCGAGATCGGGGTCGTGGTCGCGGGCTTCGGCGGCAACGCTTTCGTACGCCTCGAGCGGGATGTACGGCGGGTTGGCGACCACCACGTCGACGGTGCCGTCGAGATCTGGGAACGCATCGGCGACGTCGCCACAGCGCAGGTCGACTCCCGATCGGGCGAGGTTGCGTTCGGCGTACGAGACGGCGTCGCGGTCCAGCTCGACGGCATGGACCTGCGCCGACGGGACCTCGTCGGCGACGGATGCGGCGATGGCACCCGATCCTGTGCACAGGTCGACGACCACAGGTGCCGCCAGCGCCGCGGCAGAGTCGATCGCCCACCCGGCAAGCGACTCGGTCTCTGGCCGCGGCACGAATACGCCGGGGCCGACGGCGAGCTCGATATGGCGGAAGTAGCTGACCCCGGTCAGATGCTGCAGCGGAACGCGCTCCGCGCGACGGCTCACCAGCTCGTCGTACGCCGCCATCTGCTCCACGGACGGATCGCCCGCGAAGCGCACCGACGCGCGCGACACGTCGAGAACATGCGCCAGCAGTAGCTCCGCGTCGACCCGCGGCGACGGCACGCCGGCCGCCGAGAGTCGCTCTGCGGCCGACGTGAGCAGATCGGCCGCCGAGGTCACGAGGCGTCCGTCGCGCCGGACTCGACCGCGGACAGCCGAGCCTGCATATCGGCGTCGACACACGCGCCGATCACATCGTCGAGGGCGCCGTTCATCACCTGGTCGAGGTTGTATGCCTTGAATCCGACCCGATGGTCGGAGATGCGGTTCTCGGGGAAGTTGTACGTACGAATCCGCTCGGATCGGTCGACGGTGCGTACCTGCGACCGCCTCGCATCGGAGGCCTGCGCGTCGGCTTCGTCCTGCGCGGCCTGGAGCAGCCGCGAGCGCAGCACTCGCAAGGCCTGCTCCTTGTTCTGGAGCTGGCTCTTCTCGTTCTGCATGCTGACGACGATTCCCGTCGGCAGGTGGGTGATACGTACCGCCGAGTCGGTGGTGTTGACGCTCTGCCCGCCCGGGCCGGACGAACGGTAGACGTCGATGCGCAGGTCATTGTCGTGGATCTCGACATCGATCGCTTCGGCCTCGGGGAGCACCAGCACCCCGGCGGCCGACGTGTGCACCCGCCCCTGCGACTCGGTGACCGGCACCCGCTGCACGCGGTGCACACCGCCCTCGAACTTCAGCAACGAGTACGGTGCCTCCCCCGGCTCGGGTGTGCCCTTCGCCTTGACCGCGAGCGTCACGGACTTGAAGCCGCCGAGGTCGGACTCCGTCGAGTCGAGCACTTCGGTCTTCCAGCCGCGGTTCTCTGCGTACCGGGTGTACATCCGGAACAGATCACCGGCGAACAATGCCGACTCCTCGCCGCCCTCGCCGGCCTTGATCTCCAGGATGGTGTCCTTCGAGTCGGCGGCATCGCGGGGTACGAGCAGCCGTCGCAGACGCTCGGCGAGCTCGTCGCGCTGCTCGTCCAGCGACTCTGCCTCGGCCGCGAATGCGGGATCGTCGGCGCTCAGCTCGCGCGCAGCCTCGGCGTCGTCACCCGCGCGCTGCCACTCGCGGTAAGTCCGCACGATCGAACTGACTTCGGCGTATCGCTGCCCGAGTCGCTTCGCCGTCGCGGGATCGGAGTGCACATCGGGCTCCGCGAGCCGGCGTTCGAGGTCCGTCTGCTCAGCGACCAGCGATTCGACTGCCTCGAACATCGATACTCCTCAGGCTGCGGATCCGAACATGACGACGGCGCCGACCCGCGAGCGCGAGGCTCGCCGGGTCGGCGCCGGAACGCAGCTACTTCTTCGCGTACCGCTTCTCGAAGCGGGCGACGCGACCACCGGTGTCGAGAATCTTCTGCTTGCCGGTGTAGAACGGGTGGCACTGCGAGCACACATCGGCGTGCATGGCGCCGTCGGACTTGGTGCTGCGCGTGGTGAACGAGTTGCCACAAGTACAGGTGACCTGGGTCAGCACGTACTCGGGATGGATGTCGCGCTTCATGGGTTTCCTCTCAGACGTCGTGCCCTGGGTCGCCTCCGGATGGAGCCGTGAACCAGGACCGTCGGCCAGTCTCTCACTGACGTCGTGCACAACGCCAATCGAGGGTGCGGTATTCCGGACGGTCCGGCCTAGAGCAGTGCCTCGATATCGCCCGCGAGCTTGTCCGGTTTCGTCGCCGGCGCGTACCGCTTGACGACGTTGCCCTCGCGGTCGACCAGGAACTTGGTGAAGTTCCACTTGATCCGATCGCCGAGTACGCCGCCTTGCTCGCCCTTCAACCAGCGATACAGCGGATGCGCGTCGTCGCCGTTGACGTCGACCTTCGCGAACATCGGGAACGTCACGTCGTACGTCGTGGAGCAGAAGTTCGCGATCTCGGTCTCATCGCCCGGCTCCTGGCTGTTGAACTGGTTGCACGGGAAGCCGAGCACGACGAACCCGCGCTCGGCGTACGTGCGATAGAGCTCCTCGAGGCCCTCGTACTGCGGCGTGAACCCGCATTTGGAGGCGGTGTTGACGACGAGCAGCACCTTGCCGCGGTAGTCGTCGAGGGCTTGCTGCGCCCCGTCGATACCGGTGGCCTCGAAGTCGTACGCGGTGGTCATCGCTGCTCCTCGCCTCGCCAGGACCTGAAGTCTACTCAGGCACCGAAGACCGCGAGCTGGCGATGGTGATGCCGAGCGCCTCCGCCAACTGATGGCTCAGACCGATCAGATCGAGCGGATCGATGGTGGCTCCTGCAAGGCTGGTCACACCGCCGATACCGTCGAGAGTGCACGCCTCGAAACGCACCCGGTCGAGGCGCACCTCGCGGAACTCCGCCCCCGTCAGATCGCAGTCGACGAACCGAACGTCGCTCATCGAGGCCGACCCGAAATCGGCTTCGGACACCTTGCAGCCCTCGAAGACGGCCTTGCGCACCTTCGCGAATCGCCAGTTGGACAGATCGAGCGCACAGCCGGTGAAGCGGAGGTTCTGCAACGTGCAGGCCGAGACGTCGAGGCCCGTGAGCCGGCTGCGTGTCACCGCCATGCGCTGCCAACCGCAGTCGACGAACACGGCGTTGCCGAGATCGGACTCGTCGACGACACAGTCGCTGAACACGCACCGTCGCCAGCGCGTCGTCGCCCAGCGACTGGAGTGGACTCGGCACTCGCCGAGATCGGTCAGCTCGAACTCGGCCGCGCCGAGGTCGACGCCGGAGTACGAAGACCGCTCCACGGCCGTATCGGTGTGCAGTGACTCGGCAACGGCCAGGTCATCGGGGAGCTTGGGCGAGGCAGGCGCGCGTACTTCGGTCACGGGCGAAAACTAGACGATGCCTCCGACAGCATGGCTGTCGGAGGCATCGTCACGCGAAGCAATTCGCTGTTGGCGTGCTCAGTCGTCGCCGTTGCCGTTGCGCCGGCCGTTCGCAACCGGAGTCGTCTTGTTGACCTGCATCAGGAACTCGACGTTGCTCTTGGTGTTCTTGAGCTTCTCCAGCATCAGCTCGAGCGCCTGCTGGCCGTCGAGGCCCGACAGCACCCGGCGGAGCTTCCAGACGACCGACAGCTCCTCCTTGCTCATCAGCAGCTCCTCGCGGCGCGTACCGGAGGCGTCGACGTCGATGGCCGGGAAGATGCGCTTGTCGGCGAACTCCCGCCGCAGCCGGAGCTCCATGTTGCCGGTGCCCTTGAACTCCTCGAAGATGACCTCGTCCATCTTCGAGCCGGTTTCCACCAGCGCCGAGGCGAGGATGGTCAGCGAACCGCCGTCCTCGATGTTGCGGGCGGCGCCGAAGAACCGCTTCGGCGGGTACAGCGCCGACGAGTCGACGCCACCGGACAGGATTCGCCCGCTTGCGGGCGCCGCGAGGTTGTACGCGCGGCCGAGGCGGGTGATCGAGTCGAGCAGCACGACGACGTCGTGGCCGAGCTCGACGAGCCTCTTCGCGCGCTCGATCGCCAGCTCCGCGACCGTCGTGTGGTCGTCGGCAGGCCGGTCGAACGTCGAGGCGATGACCTCGCCGTTGACGGTGCGCTGCATGTCCGTGACTTCTTCTGGCCGCTCGTCGACGAGCACGACCATCAGATGGCACTCGGGGTTGTTGGTGGTGATCGCGTTCGCGATCGACTGCATGATCATCGTCTTACCGGCCTTGGGCGGCGAGACGATGAGACCACGCTGACCCTTGCCGATCGGCGCGACGATGTCGATGATGCGAGTCGTGTATGCCGATGCCTCGGTTTCGAGACGGAGGCGCTCCGAGGCGTACAGCGGCGTGAGCTTGGAGAAGTCGACGCGCTTCTTCGCCTCCTCGACCTCCATACCGTTGATCGACTCGATGCGTACGAGCGGGTTGAACTTCTCCTTGCGCTCGCCTTCGCGGGTCTGGCGTACCTGGCCGACGATCGCATCGCCCTTGCGCAAGCCCCATTTGCGGACCATCGACAGCGATACGTACACGTCGTTCGGACCGGGGAGGTAGCCGCTGGTACGCACGAACGCGTAGTTGTCGAGCACGTCGAGGATGCCCGCGGCGGGGATCAGGACGTCGTCCTCGTTGACAGTCGGCTCGGACTCCGGGCCACGACGGTCGCGTCCGCGGTTGCGGTTGCGGCTGCGGCGACGACGCCCGCCGCTCTCGTTACGGTCGTTGCGCTGGTCGTTGCCGCGCTGCTGGTCGTTGCGCTGGTCATTGCCGCGCTGCTGATCGCGCTTCTGCTCGTCGCGCTTGTCGTCCTGCTTCTGATCGGAGCGCTCGTCCTTGGCGCCCGAGCCGTCGGACGTACGGTCGTCGCGCTTGTCGTCGCGCTTCTGCTCGTCCCGCTTGTCGGTGCGCTCGTCCTTGGCGCCCGCGCGATCGGACTTGCGGTCGTCTCGCTTGTCGTCCTGCTTCTTGGAGCCGGAGCGGTCGCCGCCCTTGCGGGATGCGCCCTGGTCCTGCTGTTCATCACTCGCCGGTGCCTTGTCGCTCGCCGGCGGGGCGTCGATCGGCAACGTCGCAGGCTCCTCGCCTGCCGCGGACTTGGCCGTCGCCGCGGCGACGGGCTGAGCAGAACCACCCTGCTGTGCGGCCTGGATGGCCTCGATCAGGGCGCTCTTGCGCATCCGGCCAGTGCCCTTGATGCCAAGGCCGCTGGCGATCTGCTGCAGCTCGGCGATCACCTTGCCGTTGAGTCCCCCTCCGCTGCGACGGCGAGGTGCCGACGATGCCGCTTCTGCGGCCTCGGCACCGGAATCGCCGGCGTCAGGGGTGAAAGTCTGTGTGTCTGACACGTGAGGTCCTTCCCACGTTCGGTCGGGAGCGGTAACCAGTGACCGTCCCGAGTCCTGGACGCGTACCGGGATATCCGTGTACGCGGACTCGTCCGCATCTGGCAGACGAGGTTTACGAAAACGGTGGATTCTCCGCACGTCGTACGAGCCGCACCGCGGCACCGGTGGCCCAAGATTTCACACCAGAGCGCCCGGGAACCCTCACAACGTGGTGGGAGATGAGTGGCCGAAGCGGCAGGGCTCGAGGGCCCGGTCCGGATTCGGACCACTGCCGAAGACTCTAACACCCACGGTGGTCCAGATGTTCCCACAGGGGGTAACGACTCGCCGATTCGTCATCCTTCAGACAGGGATCGGATGTGCACCCGAATTGCTCGCCTCCAGTCCACGTGCCAGCCACCCCGTCGGACACCGCGCCATCAGGGTGTCGGTATCGGCCGCATCTCCCGCGAATGCCAGCACGGTCGGCCCCGCACCGGAGATCACGGCGGGGACCTCCGTATCGCGCAGCTCGGACATGAACTCGAACGACTCCGCCATCACCGGAGAGCGGTACGCCTGGTGTAGCTCGTCCTGGGTCGCGGCAAGGAGCAGGTTGCGACGCCCACCGAGTGCAGCGACGAGCAATGCCGCGCGGCCGGTGTTGCGGGCCGCGTCCGCATGCGGGACGTCGCTCGGCAGCAGCTCGCGCGCATCACCGGTTGCGACCTCGTACGGGGGTACGAACACCACGACGGAGGCCTCCACCGGAATGTGCACGGCGTCGACAACATCAAGGTCGGTCCACGCGATCACGAGCCCGCCGAGAAGCGCCGCGGCGACGTTATCGGGATGGCCCTCCAACCGGGTCGCGAGCCGCAGCGCCTCGGAGTCGGGCAACAGCTGCGCACCACCTTCGACCAACTCGCGGGCCGCGACGATGCCACCGACGATCGCCGCCGAAGACGAGCCCATCCCACGTGCATGGGGAATGCGGTTGACGCAGCGAAGGCGCAAACCAGGCGGCCGGTCGCCCATCGCGTCGAAGGCAGCCAGCATGGCCACCGCGACCAGATGACGTTCATCGGTCGGCAGGTCTGCCGCCCCTACCCCGTCGACCTCGACGTGAACACCGGCGTCGGTCGTTTCCGCAGTGATCTCGTCGCCGTAGGCCAGAGCCAGCGCCATCGCGTCGTACCCGGGCCCGAGGTTCGCACTCGTGGCCGGCGACGCGATTCTGACCGGACGCGACGAGAAGCGAAGGCTCATGTCAGTCCGGCCGCCTCGGCAGCGGAGCGTACGTCTGCGTCGACGACCTCATCGACGATCGGTCCGCGACCCGAGAGTGCCGTATCGATGTCCTTGAGTCCGTGCCCGGTGACTGTCACTACGACCCGCTGGCCGGCGTCGAGCCGACCGTCGTCAGCGGCGGCGAGGAGCCCCGCGACGCCGGCCGCCGAGCCAGGCTCGATGAACACGCCGTCGCGCGACGCGAGGTCGCGCTGTGCCTGCAGGATCTGCTGATCCGTGACGGCGTCGATGCGGCCAGCCGACTCGTCACGCGCATTGACCGCAAGGTCCCACGACGCCGGGTTGCCGACGCGGATCGCCGTTGCGACCGTGTCGGGGTCGGACACCGGCTCTCCGCGAACGATCGGCGCCGCGCCCTCGGCTTGGAACCCCCAGAGCCGCGGGCTGTGCGTGGACGCGCCCGCGCGCGCGTACTCGGTGTAGCCGAGCCAGTATGCCGAGATGTTGCCCGCGTTGCCGACCGGCATCACGTGGATGTCGGGCGCGTCACCGAGCGCGTCGACGATCTCGAACGATGCCGTCTTCTGGCCCTCCAAGCGCATGCGGTTGACGGAGTTCACGAGGGCAACCGGGTACTCGTCGGCCAGGCCACGGGCGGTCGTGAGGCAGTCGTCGAACCCGCCGCGTACCTGGATGACCTGCGCGCCGTGCATCAGTGCCTGCGCCATCTTGCCGGCCGCGATGCGTCCGTGTGGGACGAGGACGAGCGGGCTGAGCCGCGCGCGCGACGCGTATGCCGCCATCGACGCCGAGGTGTTGCCCGTCGACGCACAGACGACCGCACGCGCTCCGGACTCGGCCGCCTTCGTGATCGCGACGGTCATACCGCGGTCCTTGAACGAGCCGGTCGGATTGTCGCCCTCGACCTTGAGTCGCACCTCGCAGCCCGTGCGCTCGGACAGCCAGCCGGCGTCTACGAGCGGGGTGCCGCCCTCGCGCAACGTCACTGCCGGCGTATCTGCGGAGACCGGCAGCCAGTCCCGGTACTCCTCGATCACCCCGCGCCACTGGTGCGTACGGCGCGCCGTCGAACCATCGGTCATGGTCATCGCGGACCTCCCTCTACGCGCATCACGGAGGAGACATCGCGGACCATCGCGAGATCGCGTAGCCCGCGCACGGTCGTCGAAAGCGCGGCGTCTTCGGCTTCATGAGTCACGACGACGAGCTGCGCATCATCGCCGCGGCCCTCCTGACGAACGGTCTTGATCGACACACCATGCTCGGCGAAGGCATGTGCGACCGTTGCGAGTACGCCCGGCTTGTCGTCGACGTCGATCGAGATGTGGTAGCGAGTGCGTGCCCTGCCCACGTCGAGTACCTCGGCGCTCGCATGCATCGACTCCGCAGGTCCGCGTACGCCCTGCAACCGGTGGCGAGCAACCGCCATCAGATCGCCGAGCACCGCGCTCGCCGTTGGCGCCCCGCCTGCTCCAGGACCGTAGAACATCAACTCGCCGGCCGACTCGCTCTCGACGAACACCGCGTTGTACGCCTCGCGCACACTGGCGAGTGGATGGGTGTCGGGGATCATCACCGGGTGCACCCGTGCCGACACCGCCGATCCGGTAGGCGTGTCGATCCGATCGCAGATGGCGAGCAGCTTGACCACACATCCCATCTCGGCGGCTGCGCGTACATCTGCTGC